>JAJDBV010000038.1 GCA_029261165.1 Nitrospirota bacterium
GGCCTCCTTATTGCTTTTATAAGGGAATAACTAGGGGCTGGGATTAAGACTGTGTATTTTTTCAGGCCGAGAGTAAGGGACTTTTCTGTTCCCAGAGGCCAGTGTTGAAAACTTAAACTTGAGTCAGGCGTTGGCTTTTCAGTGACATTATGAGAAAATATCTTTCATCTATTCGTTCTTACAATATGATTGTCAGGATCGAACTGAGACAACGAATGAAACCGCAATGGTGACGATACAAGACTACAGGCTTGAGGAAGAACTCTACCATCACTCCCCCTATACGATTCAACGCGCAAGACGGGAGAGTGACCAAGCCCCTGTGCTGATTAAGACCGTAACACCTCAGTCAGGAGAGGCAGAAGTCGCGAGGCTTCGGCGAGAATACATTATGACCGCAAGTTTAGCTGTGGAGGGTGTGCTCGGCGTTGTCGATCTGGTGCAGCAAGAAGATCAGCTGGCTTTGATCCTGGAAGATAGCGGTGGTCAGTTTCTCGGAACCCTGCTCAAATCAAAGAAGCTAGAGATTGCGACATCCTTAGGGCTTGCACTTAAGCTCTCGACGATCATGGCTTCCATTCACAGTGGGCAGGTCATTCACAAAGATATTCATCCCTACAATGTCCTTGTTGATGCCGACTGCCAGCGTGTTGCTCTAACGGGCCTGGGTATCGCTTCGCGCCTCTCTTCGCAAAAACCACAGGACAACAGCCATCAGATCTTCCCGGAAGGCACCCTGGCCTACATGTCACCAGAACAAACCGGTCGAATGAATAGGGCAATAGATTTCCGAACGGACTTCTATTCATTCGGCGTCACCCTGTATGAGATGCTCGTCGGAGAACGGCCCTTCCAAACCAGCGATCCTCTGGAACTGGTCCACTGTCACATTGCACGGACCGCTATCCCTCCCCGGCAGCGCAATGAGGATATTCCCCAATTCATCTCTGATATGGTCATGAAGCTGCTCGCCAAGACCCCGGATGAGCGCTACCAAAGTGCACACGGTCTTGAGAGTGATTTTCGGGAAGGCATCGCGCAGCTCAGCAGTGGCCGCGTCATGTTCACGGAACCCGGACAACAAGATCTCTCCACAAAACTGAATATCCCTGAGAAGCTTTACGGGCGCGAAGGGGAAGTCTCTACCCTGATGGCGGCCTTCGAAGAGGTACGACAGGGGGCGGTCGAGCTTCTGCTCGTCAGTGGCTACTCCGGCGTCGGTAAATCCGCACTGGTCCAACAAGTCCACAAACCCATCCTTCAGCATCAAGGCTATTTCATCTCCGGAAAATTTGAGCAGTTACAGCGCATGACTCCCTACACTGCGGTCGTCTCCGCGTTCCGTGACCTGGTAGGACAGTTGCTCACTGAAAGTGAGGCACAGCTGGAAATCTGGAAAGGGAGGCTTCAGGCCGCCCTTGGCGCCAATGCCGCAGTAATCATAGACGTCTTGCCCGAAATCGCACTTATCATGGGACCTCAGCCACCAGCGCCGACCCTTGTTGGTGCCCTTGAGGCCCAAAACCGTTTCAGTCTGCTCTTTCAGCGATTTATTCGTGTTTTTTGTCAGAAAGCGCAGCCGATGGTCTTGTTTCTGGACGACTTACAGTGGGCAGACTCCGCATCCCTTAAGTTTATTGAGCTGATGATGACCGATGATGAGAGTGCACATCTTCTTTTAATTGGAGCCTATCGGGATAACGAGGTCGACTCTGAGCACAACCTGACGCGAACACTCTTGCGGCTCGACGACGAACGGGTATCCATCAAGCAAATAAAGCTTGTTCCTTTAGATCTGGAGGAGATGATCCAACTCCTTGTAGACACCCTTCATCGTGAGACGGAAGGGGTCACAGCCCTTGCCGAGTTATTGCTCCGTAAAACCGATGGCAACCCGTTTTTTATTCGCCAGTTCCTCATGACCTTGCAGCAGCAAGGCCTACTCACATTTGAAGGGGATAGCGGAGGCTGGCATTGGGACACCTCTCGAATCGATGAGGTTGGTATGACTGACAATGTCGTCGAACTGATGGCAGCGCGGGTGAAAGCGCTGCCCAGTACCACTCAGGCCGTGCTGAAGCTCGCGGCTTGTCTTGGTAATAGGTTCGATTGCAATGACCTCGCCATGATTCAGGGTGAGACCGTTGGGCGCATCTCCGAGTATCTCGCACCCGCTGTTGCGGAGAGGCTTGTTGTCCATACAGACCGGTTGAATATTGAAGACTCAAGGGAAAATACCCCATCTACACATAAATTGAAGCAGGGTTTAGGGTATGGCTTCCTTCATGACCGAGTGCAACAAGCTGCTTACGAACTCATTAATCCTGCCGAACGAGAGACTTGCCATCTCAATATCGGTCGTGGGTTGAGCGAAAATATTCCCGGAGAGAAGCAGTCGGATCGAATCTTCGAACTTGTTGACCACCTCAACCATGCTCGTAATCTGATCTCTGAAGCACCGGAGAAGCTGCACCTCGCTCGCCTTAACCTTGAGGCTGGCACTAAGGCCAAGGATGGAACAGGTTATGCGGCGGCAAAAAGCTACCTTTCGATTGGAATTGCATGTTTGCCGGGTGAGATCTGGCAGGAGCATTTTGAAGAGGCCTTCCAGCTTCACCGACAGCTGGCGGAGACGGAGTACCTGCATGGGGATTTCGAGCACTCAGAATTGCTCTATCAGAAGTTACTCAAACAAAAGATCTTGACACTTCAGAAAGGTGAACTGTACAACGCCCTTCTGGTGCAATATACCCTTGTTGCCCACTATCAAGACGCCTTGACGATGGGTCAAACGGCGCTCTCTCTTTTTGGTGAAAAGTTACCCGAAGAGAAAGAGGAGATTGATAAGGCCCTGAGTTCTGAGATAGAAGCGATTAACAGCCACATCGGTGGACGCAGCCCCATCTCATTGCTTGAAGACCTGCCGGAAATGAAGAATCCGGCGGAACGAATGCTGATGCAAACCCTTGGGAACCTGCTACCCCTTTGTGTTGTCTCCGCCCCCCATCTCCTCTACCTGGTGACTGCGAAGATGGTGCATTTATCACTGCGCTTGGGCTACACACCTGAATCGGCCCAAGCCTTCGCCTTCTACGGGAAGTTTCTGACTGCGAAGAAAACGGACTACAAGACCGGGCATGCCTTCGGCAATCTCTCGCTTGCCCTGAGCGAACAGCTCACCAGTTCAACGCAAAAGTGTAAGGCGACCCATGCGATGGTCGCGTGGATTGGTCATTGGCGAACGCCATTACACGAGCTTGATGCGATCAACGAAGCGGGTTTTGACGCCGGACTCGAGGCCGGTGAATTGCAGTTCTGTGGCTACCTCTGTTACGACACCGCACTCGGTGCCTGGCACCAAGGACTCGCGCTGTCCGAAGCACAGAAACAAGTGACGACGGCGCTCCGCTTTTCTCTCAAGACGAAGAATCAGAGTGCCGCTGATATCATCTTTGTTGTTCAGCTGGCAATTCGGGTACTCGCCGGGGATGCTTGGGATGACAAGTCTTCACTTGAGCCAGAGCTCAGCGTTGAGGCGCATGAGGCCAGTTGTGAGTCACATCAAGGCTTCTTGGCCCTGGCCCATCATCGGGTTCTGAAGGGCTGTATTCTCTACTTGTTAGGTGATCCCGAGGGCGCGTTGAGAGCGTTTGAAGCATCTGAAGCGCTTCATAGTTACCTTGGCGGCAGCTTCACGCTAGCCATGCATGATGTCTTCCGGGTTCTTGTCCTGGCAGCGATTTATCCACAGGCCGATGAAGATACGCAACGACGCTACTTATCTGAACTGACGCGCCGCAAGGCACAGATCCACTTGTGGTCAGAGAACTGTCCTGAAAACTTTGCCCATAAATATCAGATTGTCACGGCAGAATGCGCTCGTATCCAGGGTGAGTATTGGGAAGCTTCGGAATGTTACGATCAGGCGATCCTTTTGGCGGGATGTCATGGCTTTATTCAGGACGAGGCACTGGCGAATGAGCTGGCTGGAAGGTTCTATCTTTCGAAGGGGAGAAACCAAATCGCGAAGCGCTACCTGCGCGATGCCCATGAGTGCTACCTGCGTTGGGGAGCGGAAGCAAAGGCGCGTGACCTGGAAAAGCGCCACCCCGATTTTTTTGCCAAAGAACCTTCCACAGGACCTTCCCAGGTAACAAGCGAGGTGATGCGTCATGAGGTGCGTTCTTGGGCACAGGATGGCGGCCTTCAGAATCTGGATCTAGAAGCGGTAAGCAAAGTTGCACAGGCGATCTCTGGCGAGCTTGTGCTGAAAGGTCTCCTGGAAAAGTTCATGCGAATTATCCTTGAGAGTGCGGGAGCGCAGAGCGGTGCTTTGGTTCTACAGAGAGACGGTCGATGGTTGATCGAGGCAGATGGCGGTGCAGGAGACGATGAGGCGATTCGCGTTCTCCAGTCGCTTCCCTTCGATGCGGGGGAGAATCTTCCAGCAGGCATTGTGAACTACGTGCGAAGAACGGGGGAAAGTCTGGTGCTTACCACTCCGGCTGATGATAATCGTTTCAGCAGCGACCCCTACGTGCAAAAGAACAAGCCAAAATCCATCTTGTGTTTGCCAGTCCTTTACCAAGCCAAGCCGATCGGCATTCTCTACCTTGAAAACAACTTATTGAGCGATGCCTTTCAGGATGAGCGCATCCAGGTGATTCAAATTCTTTCCTCGCAGGCGGCAATCGCAATTGAAAACGCTCGCAACTACGACGCACTTCAGAGCGCGCGCGATACGCTCGAACGCCGTGTTCAAGAACGAACGACGGCGCTCTCAGAAGCCAATGTAATGCTTAAGGTGGCCAAAGAAACGGCTGAAACAGCGAACAAGGCCAAAAGCGAGTTCCTGGCCAGCATGAGTCACGAGCTCAGGACGCCCTTGAACGCTGTACTGGGTTATAGCCAGATTCTCGTCAACGATGTGACGCTCAGCGAAAAACAAATCGGGGCGATACAGACGATCCAACATAGCGGTGAACACCTGCTCGCCCTGATTGACGATGTGCTTGACGTCGCAAAGATTGAGGCTGGCAAGCTTCAGCTTGACGCAAGCGATTTTGATCTGCAGGACTTCCTCCAGAGTGTCGCCGAACTCACCCGTTTCCGAGCTGACCAGAAGGGCCTTTCGTTCGACTATCAGCCTTTGACTTCTCTACCTGTTGTCGTGAATGGGGACGTGACGCGTTTGCGGCAGGTGCTGATCAATCTATTAGGCAATGCTGTCAAATTTACCGAAACGGGTGGCGTGACCCTTAGCGTGGGGCAAATCGATCATGCTGATGGAAACACCAGTCTATGTTTTCGCATCGAAGACACGGGAACCGGGATTGCGCCCCATCGACTCGAAGAAATCTTTTTGCCTTTCCACCAAGTAGGAGAAAGAGGAAGCGATGTTGACGGGACGGGCCTTGGACTTGCGATTAGTGACAGACTGGCTCGGCTGATGGGCGGCGTCATTGAGGTTCGTAGTACGCTTGGCGAGGGTAGCGTGTTTGAATTAAAACTGGCGCTTCCAGAATCGGAGCAGGGGGAGCACTCCAGACCAGCGGAAGCGCAAATCATTACAGGCTATAAAATAGATCGCAAGGAGGATCCGAAAAAGATTCTTGTGTTGGATGACAAAGCGGAGAACCGCGCCATACTAGTCAGTCTGCTTGAGCCGCTTGGCTTTGACTTGAAGACGGCCGCAGAGGGGCGTTCAGGACTCGAAATGGCTCATCGCTTCAAACCAGACCTGATCTTGATGGATCTTGTGATGCCGGTAATGGATGGTTTTGAAGCGACACGGAAAATTCGAGCTTCAGTGAAACTCAAGCAGGTGGTCGTGATCGCACTGTCGGCCAGCGTATTCGAGTCTCAACGACAGGCGAGCCTGGACATTGGGTGTGACGATTTTGTCCCTAAACCCGTCAAGGTTCCAGAGTTGCTTAGTAAAATTGGGAAGCATCTCGGACTCGAATGGACCTTCCGTGAAGCCGTGATTCGTCGGCAGGTGTCCACATCGGAGCCACAGCCTGTTGTTGCGCCTTCGCATGATGAACTGGCCGGTCTGTGGGAAGATGCGCGCAAGGGGCATATCATTCCCTTGCGCAAGGGAATTGAAGGTCTCCGTCAGCGCGACCCCCAGTTCGGCCCCTTTTCCGAGGCGCTGAAAAAGTTAGCGGATGAATTTAACATGAAAGGGATTTGCAAACTTTTGCAGGCCAATATGGAGCAAGAAAAGTGAGTCACGACAAATGAACGTTGATCACCCTGTTCGGGGAACCGTCATGGTCGTGGATGACACACCCGCGAACATGGAAGTTTTGCTCGAATACCTGGATTCTGCCGGCTTCGAAGTCCTCGTCGCCAGTGATGGTGAGAGCGCACTGGAGCAACTCAATTATGCTTCGCCTGATCTGATCCTGATGGATGTGCGTATGCCTGGCATTAATGGCTTCGAAACATGCCGACGACTCAAGGCGACCGAAAAGGGAGCTGAAATTCCGGTAATTTTTATGACCTCTCTCACCGACACGAAAGACAAGTTGAGTGCCTTCGACGCAGGGGCGGTAGACTACGTGAGCAAGCCAATCCGGCACCAGGAAGTCATGGCTCGCATCACGACCCATCTCAGCCTGCGTGGCCTTCGTCAGCAATTACAGAAGGCAAACCAGGGTTTGGAACAGCGCGTTGCCGAGCGAACAAAAGAACTCTCCAGTACGAACGCGATGCTCCACAAAGAAATTTTGGCGCGAAAACAGACCGAAGAGCAGTTACGTCAGGCACTTGTGGAACTGCGACAACTCAAGGACAAACTCCATGCGGAGAACCGCTACCTCCAGGACGAAATCGACAGGCATCACAACTTTGGGGAAATCATCGGAGTGTCTTCGGCTCGAAAAGAATTGATAGAAGCGATCGAGACGGTCGCATCCACGGATGTGAATGTCCTCGTGACCGGGGAGACGGGGACTGGGAAGGAATTGGTTGCGAGGGCCATCCACGCCCAAAGTAACAGAAAGGGCAAACCGCTTATCAAGGTAAACTGCGCATCAATCCCCCGTGAACTCTTCGAGAGCGAGTTCTTTGGTCACGTGCGTGGCGCCTTCACGGGTGCGATAAAAGACCGGGCCGGTCGTTTCCAACTGGCCGATGGCGGCACTCTGTTTCTTGATGAGCTAGGGGAAATCCCCATGGAATTGCAGAGTAAATTGCTCCGAATTCTGCAGGAAGGTGAATATGAACGCATCGGAGACGAAAGAACGCGCACGGTCGATGTGAGGGTCATTGCCGCGACGAATCGGGATCTTGTGGAGGAGAAAAAGGCAGGTCGTTTTCGGGAAGATCTTTATTATCGCCTCAACGTTTTTCCAATTCAGGTCGCCCCTTTGAGGCAGAGGACAGATGATATCCCGCTTCTTGCGACCCACTTTCTCAACTTGGCCGCGGCGAAAATGCGTCGACCCGCTTATTCTCTGACCCAGGATAATCTCACAGAGCTACAGCGTTATGACTGGCCGGGGAACATCCGTGAATTGCAGAATATCATGGAGCGCGCAATGCTTACTGTGCGTTCAGGTGTGTACCACTTCGATCTAATCAGCAAGCGAGATGCTCCGAATGTTAAGCCTGCACCGACTTCCCCACACCAGACAACTGACCATTCTACGATATTGACAGATACCGAGATGAGTTCGCGCGAGCGACAGAACATTATCGCAGCTCTGAAAAAGACGCTAGGGCGGATCGAGGGGAAAGAGGGTGCCGCAACCTTGCTCGGAATGAAACCATCAACATTGAGATCCCGGCTCAAAAAAATGGGGCTGGAGAAGCCAATTAATTGAATGGAAGGCTTCATTACTTTACCCCCCATCAATATAGCCCTGGGATTAGCTTATACCTCAAACTCGCTGGACACGAGTTTGACAAAATCATCAATGGTCTCCATGCCCGCTTCAGGTTGAACCTCTCCCGAACTCGCTGGCGAATGTCTTGCCGGAAACACCTATTGGTTTATAAGGTCGCTGATCACGATATTTTTATTGCACAACAATGTCGATACCATTATTAACCCCTTGATTGTTAGATATTTTTATCCCCTGGAATCCATGTGCAAGTGGAGATACTTTTCAAAACTTGCTCCATCATCCTGACAAAGCACTGTTTTTATCCAAGCGTCTCTTTCGAAATTTATCACTCTTAATTCATGCACACAGGCAATCAAGGATTGATCCGTTTCGACAGCAATGGACCTCGGTTTGTCTAGAGGCGATGAGAATAATTGATGATGGAGGATGTCGTTCTCTTCCCACCAATCCAGCAAAAACCAATTTCTCATTGTGCCATGATGAATAATTAAAAACCCCAATCCATAACGGTCTTTTGTTAAGGCTGGCTGTGGCAAGTAGGGCAAAACGGTTTTTATTCCTTCCGTCACGACTTCTTCTGGAAGAGGCACCGATTTTTGAGAAATGCCATAAACTTTAATCCGCCACTCTTTCGAGCTTACTTGATCTATATATTTTATAGGTCGTTTAATGTAAGTTTCAAAATTATGCATATCCTTCATCACATCTACGAGTGGAATGGTTAAGACTTAAGTCCGTCGCGGACTAACTTTCATATTCAGAAATAATTGTTGTGCTTTTCACAGATTTCTCAAAAAACTGTTGTTTGATCTTCTTGTATGCTTCACTGTTAAACAGTTCTTCTTTCGATTCAAAATCAGGAAAACAGATCACAAATACACGATTGATTTTGTGATCTGTTTCGCTTTTCAGAGTTTGAGCAATCGTAAAGTCATATCGGAAATGACCGTCTACATTTGTGAGTAGAGGTGTCATTGCTTCACGGTATGCTTGATAGCCGTCAGAATCTAAGACATTCAAACCCACTAAGATTTCAATCATGCGCTCCTCCTAACACACCTGCATTGAACATTTCTATTGCAATCAAATTCATCAGTGTTCACCTTCTCGTCCCCAAAGGGTGACGATTGCATCGGCATGAATAAAGTTCGATGCTAGGAAACCACCGAAGCGGCCATCTTGTTGATAGATCCCTTGAACAATGACCCATCGATTAAGAACATTATAGACTGGAAAGATCGAATAGGCCTTGATTTCAGATTTCCCTTCGCCCAGGGTGATTTCGAGGTAGTTGCTGCCCATACGTCCTCGCTTCTGTTCGATCGATCGAACACAGGCAAAGACGCTTATTCTTTCCCGGTCGTGGTGGGATGCCTCACTGATCGCAACCAGTTGTGGAAGCTCTTTTGAAAAAACCGGTGTGCTTGAGGAAACCAAAACAAGAAACATAAAAATACCGATCCAAATATCCACTGAATTTTTTATCCGACCTTGCTCATTTTTCGTTTTCATGATTCGCCCTCCTTATCATATTGATGAATCTGCTTTGTTATCATCGTCACAAACTTAAACAAAGCAATAAGGGGGCCATATGGAAAAACATTCAGAGATGGGTATTTGTGCCAATAAAATCAATATGTTATCTGTAAAGAAAGGATGAGTTCAGAACAATAATCATGCGAGTAGATTCCACGACATACTGTGGTGCCACGAAATGTTGAGGCGTATAAAAGGACTGGAGGATTATCCGGGTCGTTTGATGTCGAACTTTTTCATACGGAAGCGAAGTGTATTGGGGTTAATGTCCAGAATCGTGGCTGCGCCACGTAAGCCATTGATCACATAGTTTGTTTCTTCTAAGACATGCAGAATATGGTTTCGTTCTAGGGAGTTTTGGCCAACGCCCAAAATAGTACAGTTTGGGTATCAACCACAGTTTTTTGTCATGGTATCTTCCGTTTTATCGAGGTAGCCATATAGTGAACATGTTTCCTTTTTTTATCTCACCCTTTTATTCAGAAACAACGAATTCCATCTGAAACCTTGCGAAGATTTGAAAATATCAAAACCCAATATTTAGGAAGAAGTTGAGGGTGTGAACTTCATCTACAAGCCCCCGCTTTTGAGATAGCCTAAAAATGAAATTTGTAGAAAAGGGAGGGGTGGTGTGGTAGCTGCGGGTTAGAGACCCCCAGCTACTCGCTTCGGCGATTCAGGTCATGGTATTCGGTTCGTCTTCGGGTATTTGATCACGCTCTCCTCGGAGGTGCCAACGGAAGGAAAATCGCTCCACTTCGCGAGCCCATTTGGGGTAGGTCTCCAGTCGGTCGTCGAACGAAAAGCCATCTAGCTCTTTTTTCACCGTGTTGATGCTATTGTGGATCTTGATCGAGGTATCTCGTAGCTCCGCCAATCGGCTCTCTCGGCCGCTCGGAGATAAAGTCGCCTCGGGTCTTTTTTTTCTGAGCGATCCGCTCCTTACTCAATCTCGACCTCATCTGTTCGAACTGCATATATATGCTCTCAATCCATGTGCGGAAGCTGCTCCCAACGACCATGAACAATCGAGGGATCAACCATATCTCCAGGTTCTTATCTGGAGATAAAAACATCAGAAACTGAGCGCTCAAAACTCGTCTGTTTTATGTTTTCTTAGAAATTTTCTAGACAAGGAAACTGCTGAATTCAGTCTTTTTCGCCTTTATTATCAGAATATCTCATCTCGAATATCAAAACATTACACCTTAAATAATTAGACCCATCTACAAACATCGCGCTTTTCATGACTTATAGAGGGTGGGATCTCCTATTTATAATCTGATTTATAAGCCCTCTATATCCAGATAAGTTTATACTCATAAAATCCAACCTCATCTGTTACAAAACAACGTAAGATATGCTAACTTACGGGATTGATGCCAACAATCCCAAATTGCTTTCTAGCTTATGCAGTTCTTTCTTTGGGAATATGTTAACAGACCGTTGCTAATGGAGGGTTTTCGTAATGGGAAGGAGATCCGATAAAAAGTCCAGGTTGTGCCCAGGAAAAGAGGGAAGATTAAAAAGACTTAAAGATCTTGATGATGCACTCTTCTCTAGACTGGTGGGGCGTCGAGCACGTGCGATCCTTGGCAGGCCATTCGCTCCGATAAAGAAGAAGAAGGAGCGAGTCGAAGCAGAAACTGATATTTCAAAGTTCTTCGAGAGAATTAATCTTGGTGCTGATTTTCTACCTGCCAGTTACCTCAAAGGCGGTGCCACGCGTGCCAACTCGGTTTGTCGTATCGTTACCCCCAGAAGTCTCGGTACCGGTTCTTTAATCGCCGACGGAAAGTTTATTCTGACCAACAACCATGTTCTAAGATCGGCGGAAGTAGCTTCGGCAAGTACCGCAGAATTTGGTTATGAAGTCGGCGAAAATGAGATAAGGATTGCATTAAAACCGGAGCGATTCTTTATTACAGACAAGGATCTTGATTTTACGATTGTCGCCTGTGATAGCAGTTCACTTGGTGATGTGGATCCAATTCCACTGCTACGTAATCCTGCAACCGTGACCCGAAATGAGCGGGTAAATATCATCCAACACCCCAGCGGTCGACGAAAAGAGATCGCAATCCATAATAACCACGTGAAACGAATCAAAGACCTTGTAATTCACTATGAAACAGATACAGAGCCAGGTTCTTCCGGGTCCCCAGTATTCAACAACGATTGGGATCTTGTTGCTTTACATCATGCAGGGTGGTCGGAAAGTGGTGGACGTGCAACCAATGAGGGGATCCGCATATCATCCATTGTTGCTCATCTTATCAGCCGTAATGGGCGGGAGTCTGAAAATCGGGAAGGGTTAGAAGGACTCTTAAGTACTGTCACCGATACATCACCGTATCTTGGCTTTTTTGACTACTATGGGGTGAGTGATCCTGGAAACCTTGAAATCGAGGTTCCAGACTTTATGGGCACCCCAGATTTTGCTGACATCGGCTTTTGGAATATCGAACACTTCAATAATTCTATATCCAACAATCGAATCAAAAATGTCGCTGACGTTATTTCTCGCCTGTCGATGGATGTGCTCGGGCTCGTCGAAGTTGAAAAGGGTGCAATGGACCGGTTAGTGGCTGAGTTGGCAAACCGGGGTGATGCAACCAACTATGTTTTTAAAAACGTTCGTGGTAGACAAGATTTGGCCGTGCTGTTTGATGAGGATACAACCACCGTTGAACTCAATACCGAGATTCCAAACCGACACAGGCAACGACTTTCAGCCAAAACTCCTTCAGGAAAGACTGCATTTCCCCGTGCACCACTCTTTGCAAAATGCTCCGTTACTGAAGGGAATCAACAACCGGTTGAATTTATCTTGATCGTTGTACACTTGAAAGCTTTTGGCGATGCGCAAAGCCGTGCACGACGTCGGTTGGCTGCCAGTATTCTTGCTGAGATCATCGAAGATATCCGGTCCAATGAACAAATGCCGGTCATACTTGGAGGAGATTTCAACGAGCGGATGAACACCGATGTGCTCAACGCGTTAACAGGGTCCCCGGATTTATTCTCGCTTACCGCGGATGACGCTACAACCGATGCGATCTCCTACGTCGGCCGATCGCATCGATCTCTGATAGATCACATCATCGTCAGTAACGATGTCCGCCCGGGTGACATATCAGGTGATGACGCTGCCATAGTACGTCTCGATAAGTCGGTTCGTGATTTTTCCGATGATGTGTCTGACCATGTACCTGTGGTATTTCGCATGATCTACCGCGATGGGCCGGTCGATGTCGTAGAGCCGGAGATCCCTGAAGGGATTGACATCCCTATTCCTGAGGGATCTGAATCAATAATTTTGGGGTTTCAATAGGTAGAGACAAGACGGCAGCTCCGGTTACCGTGGTAATTCGCACATATTCATCAGACATTGTTGTTTCTCTTTCATTGATCGTTCATAGTACCCCAAAAAGGGATAACTTATTCTTATGTAGAATGGTTTCTGCTTAAGAAGGGCAATATTGGTGTTATATCGGATAAAATCAGTCTGATTCCTTACAATATTTCAGTTACAATTATGGCGATAATATCAGAAGGACGCCCAAATGGCGATATATTTTCCTAAAATCTCTGCTCCCTGAACGATCAATTCTTCCCTCCCCGCTCCCAAAATACCGGCCCGTCTTTCCCTGGACTGTTTCTGATCATTTTTAATGATGTTCACTACCATTAAACATGTACCGATCAATTTTCCATTTTCCCTCAATTTTTCGGAGGACAAAAAGTTCATTATCATTAGCCGAAACTTCTGTTTTTGTATCAAAGATCGTGAGTATCCCATCTGCTTTACTCTCAACAACAGCAACATCCCCATGCACAGAAACATGGTGGTAGACATGTTTTGTGTTGAGTTTTATTTGTCCGAAGAGGCTTCGATATGTTTTTCTTATTTCATCAATTCCTCTTACTGCGGGAGCATTATTAGGGAGAAAAACACTATCTTTATGGTATAGCGCAAGTATTTTCTCAGCATTACTTTCATTAAGGGCTTTAAAGTAGGTCTCGACAACCTCTTTTGCTTCTTGCTCGTCTTTTGAATTTTGAGCAGAGACATTGAAGGAAGGGATCAGAGATAAAGAGAAAACGAGGATTGCTAAAGTTAATAATCTTGGTAAATATCGCATGGGTTTTCTCCAAAGTTTAACGAATACAAAAGGGTTTTCAGGGATAACTCAAAGTCAAGTAGGGCCGCTCTCTTCTGAGGAGCGGCCCCGACATCCCACCTGACGGCACCTCACGCAGGTTTGGCCCAAGCTGCTTCAGCGGTGATTTCTTTGAATGTCGTCAAAGGAATGCCCCATCGCTGTTGAAGTTCCGGAATGTCAACGTCGTAGCCTACCTCGTTAAACCATCGGAACATGATCGCGAAATCAAGGCCTACGGCGGCCTCAGCCTGGTCATCAGGTAATTGCTGGAATTGCACGGAGCGCCCCATCGTACTCGAAAGAAGGCTTGCCGCCTCCGGCATCGTCAACTCATCTCCGGCTAAATCGATGGCTTGACCAATGAACTCGTCGGGACGGAGTACGGCGGCAGCCGCAAACTCGCCAATATCCTGAACCGCAATCATTTGAAGCTTTGTGTCTGGATGAAGCGGGGCCATCAGTACCCCTTCTGGAGAAGGTTGCCAAAAGGTGCCAAAATTATCCATAAACGCCGTTGGCCGAAGAATCGTGGCAGGAAGACCGATCTTCTGAATATGCTGCTCGATCTTCCATTTTGTTTCAAAGTGCGGGATTGAGGTCTTTCTGTGAGCACTTCCTACGGAGGAGAAGACGAGATGCTCCACCCCGGCGGCCTTGGCCGCATCGACCATTGTGATTCCCTGCCGGACCTCGACCTCCATCCCCTCCTCGAAGAATGTAGTCACAAGAAATACCTTCTTGATCCCCTTAAGTGCAGCGTCAAGCGATGGCCGGTCGGTTAAATCCCCTGCAACCACCTCGGCACCCAGCTTCTTTAAGGCCTCAGCCTTGGAGGGGGAGCGTGTAAGCGCGCGCACCGTTTGTCCCTGGCGCAAGAGACTCCTCGCGACTGCTCCTCCTTGTTGTCCGGTGGCCCCTGTGACTAAAATGGTTTCATTTTTCATGATGGTGTCCTCCTCGTTTTTTGCGGTGTTGTGGGTTTAAGAGATTCATTCAATTCCTCCGGTGTTAATCTGGTAGATTGTAATATTCATCCATTTTTGTTTTAATCGCGACATATATTCTATTCTTAAGATAAAAATAAGAGTAGCTTACTTATAGTAAGCTACTAGCACGTTATCGCAGAAGATCTGACCTGTCAAGATGGCACATTAGTGTAACTTGGTATCATGGATGTTGCTGAAAAAATCACGAATTTAATAGGAAATTTAAAATGACGATGCGATCAAACAATGATGATAATCATGGCAAACAAATTGTAGGCTGCCCGGTGCGAGAAGTACTTGACCGTGTAGGGGATAAATGGAGCGTGCTGATTATTCTGACACTAAGCGGAGAGACAAAACGTTTTATGAAGCTTAAGGCAGATATCCCGGATATTTCACAACGGATGCTGACACTGACATTACGACAATTAGAACGGGACGGTCTAGTGAAAAGAAAGATCTATCCGGTTGTTCCGCCAAAGGTAGAATATGCACTCACCGCTTTGGGAAAAAGCTTTGAAAAAAAGACGAATGGGCTCGTGAAATGGGCGAATGAAAATCGACCAAAAATTGATGCATCTCGTTCGGTCTATGATCGAGAGAAAAACAAGATTGGACCGATTTGAACCGATTAGAACGCCTTCTCAGCATTGCCTTGATGCTCTCAGCAAGAAGGAGACTTCGTGCCGACGATTTGGCTGAGCAGTTCAGTGTCAGCGTGCGGACTGTGTATCGGGATGTAAGATCTCTTCAGGAGTCCGGGTTCCCTGTAGTCGGCACAGCCGGAGACGGATACCGGCTGCCCTCCGAAACCCGTCTCCGCCCCGTCGCGTTCGACCCTGATGAAGCCGAGGCATTGGCAATGGGAGTACAGCTTTTAGATGCCGTTGTGGACCCCCTTCTCAAAGGTCGCCTCCAATCAGCTATGGCCAAATTGGAGGCCGTCCTCACACCCCAAGCGATCCAACGGATGGAGGGAGTCCGGGAACGGTTGGTCATCGAGCCGCGTTCAAAGATCTCAGGCCCTCTGGCGGTGTTACTTGAAGCAGTGAACATTCGTCAGATTGTGTCAATCACCTACGATGGGATCGCGCGTGGGAAAGAAACAAAGAGAGAGATCGAACCGCTCGGTTTGGTTCGTTATGCGAATGTCTGGCTGATTCCCGCATACTGCCGTCTTAGGCAGGATCTACGGACCTTCCGAGCCGATCGGATCACTCGGGCAAAGCTGACGGGGACTTCCTTTGAGTTGCGTCCGGGCCATATGTTTAAAAACTATGTTGAAATGTGTAAAAACGAAGCCGACACCTCATTTCAAAAAACCTCCTGACAAACCCTTGTCACAGCACAAGGTTACAATCTCTCCATCGGGTCCTAAGACCTGAATCACTCGTATTAAAACAGGAGGAAGCGTAATGAAAGCCCACACTGAGACAATAACAATACAAACCGAGTGGAAGAAGGTATTCGATTTTATGGCAAACCCGGCCAACCTTCCGAAATGGGCGGTCGTCTTTTGCCGGGGGTTAAGGAGCGAAGGTTCTGAATGGATTGTTACGACCCCCGATGGTGAGATGAAGATCCGCTATAACGCCGATGCCAAACGAGGCATCATAGATATGTATGTCTCTTCCGAACCGGGAGTGGAGAGCCCAGCATTTACCCGGGTGGTGCCGAACGGCCAGGGGTCAGAGTATATCTTCACCCTTTTTCAACCTCCCGGGATACCCGACGAGGCCTTTGCGGGACAGATCAAAGGCTTGAAACAGGAGTTCGGTGTTTTGAAAGATCTTATGGAAAAATGATTGTAGCGGAAGAGATAACCCGCCGTGGACGTCCCCTAAAATGGTGAGCGGCTATTCGCGGTCGGGTTATGCCTCTCCTCCCTTCTTTATACAAACGTACTGAGCCAGAACTCCCTTATCATAATTCACAGTGTCGATTCTGAACCCTGCTTTTTCAAGGAGGGACTCCATGATCCATGTAAAGGTCGAATATTCCTCTCGAATATGCATCTCCACATCTTCGACAAGTTCTCGCCCTCCGATACTCTCCATGCTTGATATCCATGCTGTGATGTTCGCCTCATAGTTTTCTTCTGAATACACAACGTCGTAAAGAAATAGTCGACCCTCAGGTTTAAGCATTGAGTTGAGTCTACGCAAGGCCACGCCTTTCCAAAAATCTGGAAGGTGATGTAACGCTAAACTTGTGACAATAAAATCCACAGGATCGTCTGTGTGTGAGTATGTGAGAAATCCTCCATGACAAAATACAATGTTTGAAATCCCTTTTGTTTTAGATTTGTTCCTCGCAAAATTCAGCATCGCACGAGAAACATCAACGGCATACACCTTACGAGAACATGCGGCTGACTGAATGGCAAAAGCACCCGTACCGGCACCAAAATCAATTACAGAATGATGTTTCTGAATAGAAAGGGTTTTAATGATTGCCTCATTTTCCTTCTCAACATCTCTAAGCTTACCGTGGAAGGCATCAAATGCTTCAACCTCTGAAGCTTCAGCGTAGTCTTTTCCGACTTGTTTCATTTCATCAAATTGCCATGCTGGCAAATTACTCATCTGATCCTCTGGTGTTGTGGAGGGCATCACGCCACGCTGGTAAGTCATAATTTATTGTAAAGAAAATCAGGCATGATTTTAAGTACCCACCCAATTATCTTCCAGCGCTTTGTAATATATGCGTGGTTTTGCACGTAGGGACGCATCATAACCCTTCTGTGCCCAAAAAGTTAAATCCTCTGAGTTGTCGATGGATTCTTCAGGGGCCATGTAATAAGACATGAAGCATTTCTTGCCATTTTTTCTATAAGAAAATCGAGTCAACCCCCTCATTTCGAATATTTCTCTGCTTTTCTCGTCTGCTTTAATATAAAGTGTGTCATCCACAACTATCGCTGAAATGAGGCCATTGAGATAAATTCCATGCCCTCCAAACATAGCTTTGGCTCTTACAGTACCGAAGCCTTCCAACATTTCCAATAAGTATGAAACAAATTCGTCAGACCTACCCATGGAATTATTCCGTTTCTACCCACTTTCCTATGTTTTCAAACTCCTCAATTAGTGTTTCATTTTGGGAAATAAATATCTCATCTGGAAGTCCTGGCCATTGAAAACTTGTAAAGATGTATGCACACTTTCCTTCAGGCATGGTAATAACACGGCTGGGGAAATAAGCCATCTGGTCTTCTGTTGAGCCACCGTACATGTCGATAATTCCTGTTTTCTCATCTGATTCCATCCGGAAGAAAATTTCACCTTGTGGAGTTAATACCTTATACTTACCTTCAACACTTTTCACCTCTTTGGCAAACCCTGTTGCCCATTTGGGAAGATTTTGGATGTCAGATAAAAAGGCAAATACTGTCTCTTTAGCTGCTGAATATATTTTTGTCTGAGTGTGATTATTCACATTCTTACCTCCTTTACAAGATTTGTCGGAGTACCATTTGGCAATAAGCAGAGCGAGGAACGAGCGGCGCTTTTTGACATCCGAGTGAATTTGCCTTGTTATATGGTTCCTTGGTCATTTCTACCTTCTTTTTGGTTTTGGTATTGTAAGCACATAATCAATGCTCTCCTTCACATATTTGTGTAATGCCTTACCGCCTTTTGCTACGCTGCCGGGAAACAGGACATAACCCTTTTTAATTGGGCCTTTTGGAAAATATCTCAGTGGGACGGCCTTTTTGTTTTTTAACAGCTTATCTTTGGTTTCCTCTGGAAGTTTTAAAGCCAACCCAACTGGAGTTAAAGATACACATATTCGTCCATCTGCATATAGGGAAGCACCGCTAAAAAAATGTTTGCATTCTAGATGGACGTTATCAAAACAATCAGACGTTACATTCTCTATGAATGCGGACAATTCATCTAAATATTCTCTAGCCATTCATTTCTGTAGCCATATAATGTCTCAAATCATCGGCAGCCAAAGTGTCGCGACTAAGGAGCGTAGATTATTTCTGTCCGAGTGAATTTGTCTTGTTATGTATTTTACTCATTTACAAGGTGAATAATATTTGATGGGCTGGCAACCCAAAATGCTTTCTGTCCTTCTCGTAAAGGTTCAATCTCATCCCGCCGAGTTATTGTCAAATCTGGTGTATGAGCTCTTCATTAAGCGGCGACCTGATCTGATTTATTGATCTCAATTCCATCGTCAAATTGAACGCCTTCAATGACCTTGGCGAGGCAGTTAAACCCTCTTAACTTGCGCCAGTTTAGTTCAGCACATTGGCTGAGTTTAAACATCATATGCAACATCCCCTCTCTGGATAAACAACCTTTCGAGCGTTTGGTTCGATGCCGTATGGTGCCAAAGGTGGATTCAATCGGATTGCTCGTTCTTAGGCTTTGCCAATGTGTGGCAGGAAAATTATAGAAGGCCAACAACTCCTCTCTGTCTTTTTGAAGACAAAGCATCACTTTTGGATATTTGGCCTCATAGGTTTCTATAAATAAATCGAAAGCGCTTTCTGCATTTTTC
>JAJDBV010000039.1 GCA_029261165.1 Nitrospirota bacterium
AAATCCCTTAACCCTTTTGATCTCAGAAAGGCAATGGAAAGAAAACTCAAAAAAATCTTTGATCTTCTTTCCAAAAAGTAACATCCTTTTATGAGTCAACGATCTGATCCTTCGGTAACATTTTCTAATGAGTCAACGGGAGGATCAACACTGAACGTGTTACAGTACTCAAGACCAATCGCAGGTTTTTTGGGGCTCCATTTTATTTGAGGTTTTGTGCTTATTGAGCTATGATCAAAAGTTGTCTGAAATGGAGTACTTATGTTTTTGATTCCTGTCCTATTTTTTCTTTCCGGCTTTACGGCCTTGATTTACCAGATGGTCTGGATGCGGGAGTTGATTCTTGTCTTCGGGGCGTCTATGTTTGCCATCTCTACCTTACTGACGGCCTTCATGGGGGGCTTAGCCTTAGGGAGCTGGTATTTTGGTAAACGGGCCGACCGCTATGCAAACCCGCTTTTCGTTTATGCCTTTCTTGAGTTGGGGATCGGGGGCTATGCCTTCCTGGTTCCCTTGTTTTTTTCATCGCTGATCCCGGTTTATCAATCTCTTTCAGTGCTCTTCGACTTTTCTTTTTATGCCTTCAGCCTGGTCCGTTTCGTCCTGGCCGTCTTGATCCTCCTGATTCCGACCGCCCTGATGGGGGGGACGCTCCCTGTTCTGGCCCAGCTTTACAAAAAAAGAGAGACGGTTGGGAAGGGAGTCGGACTTCTTTATGCCTTTAATACCTTCGGTGCCGTTATGGGGGTTCTTGGGGCCGGTTTTGTCCTTCTCCCGGCACTTGGTCTTCAGAAAACTGTATTCCTGGCGGCCGGACTAAATGGTCTGATTAGCCTGGTGGCCTTTTTCATGGGAAGAGGAAAAACGGTAAACCAGCTATCTCTCTCTCAAGGTCTTGAGCCCGCCAGATCTCGCCGCGAGTTGGTTGCCTCGAAAGCGGAGCGCCGACAACGTCAGGTTCTCCTGATTGTCTTTGCCGTTTCAGGCTTTTCGGCGATGATCTATGAAGTGGTCTGGACCCGAATTCTCACCCTGATTTTGGGTTCGACAGTCTATTCTTATGCGACGATGCTCGCCACCTTCCTCCTGGGCCTGGCCATTGGAAGTTTTATCTTTTCTCTCCTCCTCAAGCGGTTTTCGCAACCCCTTCTTCTTCTGGCCTTGGTTCAGGGCGGGATTGCTCTCTTTTGTTTTGGCGGGGAATTTATCTTTCCGCTCCTTCCGACGGCTTTCTTTAAATTTATGGGAATTTTCCATACATGGAGCCGGGTTCGGGCGGCCTCCAAATTTCTTCTCTCCGGCGCAGTCATGTTGATCCCGACCCTTCTGATGGGAGGTGTCTTTCCCCTGATAATCCACATCCTGACCTCTAAAGGAGAATCAGAGAAAAAGGCGCTTGGATCCATTGTCGGCAGGGCGTATGCGATTAATACGCTCGGTACGATTGTCGGCTCGTTTACCGTCGGGTTTGTTTTTCTTCCCCTGCTGGGTATTCAGAAAAGTCTTCATCTTGCGGTGCTGACCAATACGCTCCTTTGCCTGACGATCTGGAGCCTTCTTCGTCCGGAGGGTCTGCCTGCGACACCTGCATTTCTTCAAAGACGGCGGTGGGGCTTTGGTGTCATCACCGCATTTTTCTTTATCGTGGTCTTCACAACGCCAACCTGGAATCCATTAATGATGTCGAGTGATCTGTTTGGACAGGCGGCATCCCTCGACCTTCTTTATTATGAGGAGGGAATTTCTTCCACCGTGACTGTTGTCCAGCACCCTACACTGGCGAAGCGACCTCATCTCACCTTGGCGATTGACGGGAAGCCAAATGCCTCGACGACCGGGGATATGAAGACACAGCTCATGGTGGGGCATCTGCCTATGCTCCTCGCCCCTCAACTCAGGGATGTGATGCTGATTGGTCATGGAAGTGGGATTACGACGGGGGCGATGGCGAAGCACCCTTTTTCAAGACTGGTGACGCTTGAGATTGAGCCGGCGGTGATCGAAGCGTCCCGTTTCTTTGATTCGTTCAGCGGGAGTATCCTCGATGATCCGCGCGTGACACTGGTAATGGATGATGCTAGAAATTATCTACTCCGCAATGACGATCATTTTGATGTGATTGTCTCTGAGCCCTCCCATCCCTGGCGGAGCGGCTCCGCCAAGCTCTTTACCAGAGAATTTTTTGAGGTCGGAAGATCACATCTTAGCGAAGGCGGTATCTTTACGCAATGGATTCATTTCTACGGGATCCGGGCCCCGGAATTGAAGTCGGTCATCAAGACCTTTCACTCGGTTTTCCCGCAGGTCCTTATCTTCTACACCGAGGCGGGCGATCTTATCCTTCTTGGGTCTGAAACCCCTTTCCGGATCAATCGGGATGAAATGTCAAAACGCTTATCCGAACGGTCAGTTAAGACGGATTTGGCCCGGGTGGGTGTCCATTCCCTTTATGATCTCTGGTCTCACTTTTTACTGGGACCGGATGAGGTCGAGAGCTATGTCGGCGATGCCGAGCTGAACACAGACGACTTCACTCTTGTTGAGTTTCAAACCCCGAAATCGCTTTTTGAAGACACCATGTCGGTCCATATTGCCGAGATGAAGGCAGCCGCTTCCAGGGGGGGGAATTATCTAATCGGAGCGGAGGAGCCTCCGGCGGAGCAGGCGGCGGCCTATTATGCCCTCGCAAAGGCATATCTTCGGTTTGAAAAAGAGGATGACGCGGTGGAGATGATTAAAGCGGGGCTCATCCTGAATACGACAGCGGAAGGGGAGTGGTTGAGAGGAGGGGTCCTGCAGCAGGTAAAAGATCTTCAGGGGGCAGAAGAGGCCTGGAAGCGCGCACTGGACAGAGATGAAACACACGGGGAGACCTTATTGAGCCTGGCAAAATTTTATCAGAAACAGGGTGCGTATAAAAAGGCGGCACCTCTGCTCGATCTGTTATGGAAGGCTCATCCGGAAATCATCAAGGGCTATTATTATCATGGGGTCAATCTATATTATGAAGGAAAATATGAGCAGAGTTTAGAGACGCTGCACAGAAGTCGGTTCTTTTCAGAGCCCTTTGTCCATTACTATAAGAGCCTGACTCTGAGGAAGCTTGGGCGGGAGCAAGAGGCCAAGCGTGCGCTGGGTCAGTTCATTGTCAGCCTGGATGAAACCCGGAAAGAACTTGAGACGCAACCAAAGAAATACGAGAAACTTGCGTACCGGGAGGCGGTTACGTGGCGCCGGGAGATTGGCATTCTGATTCCCGAAGAGGAACGCATGGCACAGCTTTTTGAACGTGTCGTTTCAAAGCCCCTCGGACATCTTTACGGTGGCGCGGGGCTCTTCATTCTTGGACATTTTGAAGCAGCGGCGGCAGAGCTGGAAAAGGGGATTAAAGAAATGGGACGGGTCGCCCCGGGGAGTGTCATCTATTACTATCTCGGCCTGACCTATAAGGAATTGGGACGAATAAGAGATGCGGAAGAAGCACTGAAGGCATTTATGAAGAACCACATCTTTGATTCCGGTGATCTTCGTGTCGTCGAGGCAAAGAAAACGCTGGAACGCCTGAAGCAGATTTCGGGAGAGGATGCTTAAAGGGATGGGGCGGTATTCAGCAACAACAACTCTTTCAGTATTTATTCATTCTTTCTTTTTGTTTATTTTTTTCTTGACACAACATATGGTGTGAGGAAAAAAAGACCACAATGATCAATTATTGGGCAATGTGTTGAAGGCCCTGAAAGGAAAGGATAATGCACCGAATCGGCGTAGATACACACAATTTGTGCACAAATATTGTGAATAATAAATTGGGGGATTGAGAACACAAAACAATAGAATATACTAATAAAATCATTAAGTTAGCCTCATTTTTCTTTAATAAATTCTCAGGCATAAATGAATCTGGATTTTATCGTCTCATCTTTTGATAGTGGAGCGATAAGATTCTATTATTAGTTATTCTCGAAAGTCTTTCTGGACAAAGGGATGCCCATGCCCTTGAGAAAAGGATACGAAGAGGGCTAGAATGTAGTAGCGGATCGTTTCAGGTATGAGGGAGGAGTCTGATGTCTTCTAAATCAAACTATAAGGTGTCCATGGGAAGATTATTGTTGCCCGTTGTTCTTATTTTTTCTTTGTTGATCGGAACGTTTGGATGTGCGGCAATGCAAACGTCTATAGCACATAGAGACCTGGATGTTCGAACCAGAATGTCGGACACCATTTTTTTAGACCCGGTTTCTCCGAATAAACGAACCATCTTTATAAGCATCAGAAACAGTTCCGATAAGGACTTCGACCTGAGTGGCGTGATGGGTCGTATTGCATCAAGAGGATACACGGTTGTCAATGACCCTGAGGAGGCACATTATATTTTACAGGCAAACATACTCTATGTCGGAAAGGCAGACCCGACAGCGATTGAGGAGGCAATGCAGGATGGATACGGTCCTCTTGGAGGCATCGTCGGTGGCGCGGTCCTTGGCTCTGCTATTAGTCGAAGCCGACGCGGTGCCGTTGTCGGCGGTGTCCTTGGTGGTGCTGCTGAGTTGTTAGCAGGCTCTTTGACAAAGAATGTAACCTATACCACGATTACAGATGTTCAGGTTTCCGAGAGAAGTACAGGGCCTGTAAAGCAAGAAACCTCTACCCGCCTGAGGCAAGGTGGCGGGAGCGGATCGACCAGTGTTCGACAGGAAAGCAATATGACCACGAACAGAAAGAAATATCGAACACGGGTTTCTTCAACGGCCAACAAAGTCAATCTGAAGTTTGAAGAGGCAATACCGGCTTTAGAGTCGGGCCTCACCCGCGCATTGTCCGGACTATTCTAGGAGCGAACCCGTTCAGGTCCTAGGGGTTTAAAAAAGATAATCAATTGTGGTAACAGTGTCATGGCGGCGACCAATGCGATTAACATGGCGAGTCCTGTAAGCAGACCAAAATAGATGCTCGGTATGAAGTTTGAGAGTGCGAGAATTGAAAACCCGATAATGATGGTCACAGAGGTATAATACATCGCCTGCCCGATACTCTCGTGACACCGGTGAAGTGTTCGGATGTAATTCGGATCGTCATTGAATTCCTGAATGAACCTGTGAATGTAGTGGATCGTATCGTCAACAGCAATTCCTACGCTGATTGCCGCGATCGTAATCGTCATCATATCAAGAGGGATCTTTAGCCATCCCATCACACCGAGAACAATTCCGATGGAAAGGAGATTTGGTGTGATGGCAATCAGGCTGATCTTCAGTGATTTAAAGAGCAGAAGAAACATCAGTATCAGGGCCGAGACGGCGACACCCAAGGTTTTGATCTGCGAGTTGAAAAGACTCTGTAACATATTGTTGTATAAAACAAGCATTCCGGTCAGATGGACCTGGTCCTCTTTGAGCCCGAAATCTTGGGTTAGGTCAAGACGTATTTTTTTTAGAAGGGCATCGCGATTTAGCGACTTCTCTGAATCGCGAACACGAACAGAAAAGCGTGCTTGATTGTTTTCCACTGAAATATAGGGGGTCAGGACAATACCCCGGAATTCTTCCGGAAGCTCTTTATATAGAAGAGCGAGTTGAAAGTTGCTAAGGGGCTTCCCTTCGTTGAGTTTCTCCGCAACCTTGAGCATGGTCCCAAAAGAAAGGATCTTTCCCGTCTCTGGGATTTTGTCGAGGTAGTTGTTGATCCTTGTGATTAAGGCCATTTTTTCTGTTGTAAACCAGTAAGTATCTCCTCCTTCGTCTCCTTCAAACTCATCAAATTCACCAAAATCATCCCCTTCTGGATCGGGCGCTTCATTTGTAGAGGCAAGGACTTCCTGTGGGGCTTCAATATCGATGATGACATCAAGCGGCGTCGTTCCTCCGAGTTTTTGATCGATGATCTTCATCCCACGATAAATCTCAGTACTCTTTTTAAAATAATCAATGAAGCTGTTCTCAACAACAAGCCTCATCATTCCGGCCAGACTGATCAGAAGGGCGATGACGCTCATGACCATGATGAGAGACCCATGGCGCTCTGTGAATCCGGCAAGGATAGACGTCAGGGGAAAGATCGACTTATCGCGCGTTTGTGGTGGTGTTTTTCCAAGGAGCATCAGGATGGTGGGGAACAGGATAAAGGTCAAAATAAGAGAGACGCTGATGCCGGAAATCATCATCCAGCCAAAATTGATGACGGGGAGAATATCGCAGAGGACGAGTGAGGCAAAGCCTGCGATCGTCGTGAGTGCGGCATAAAGGCAGGGTTTGAGCATCAAGATTACGGTGTCGAGGACGATCAGGCGATGTTCCCGCACAGGATGTTCCTCGACAAGTTCTAGATAACGGACAATTAGATGTATTGTGACCGCCATCGTGATAATGAGTTGAAGTGAAATAAAGTTGGAGGAAATGACAGTCACTTCCCATCCGAACATCCCGAGAAAGCCGACCATGGATAAAGAGGAAAAAAAGCAACAGAGCAGTGGGATAAATATCCATCGTTTTTTCTTGAAGATGATTTTTAATGTGATAATCAGAAAGAAGAGAACGCCCAGACCGAATAGTTTGAGATCGTTCTTGATGAAGGTGATCAAGTCATCGGCAATCATGCTGACGCCGCCAAGAAAGAGATCGGCTTCTCCACGGTATCGGTCCATAATTGTTCTGATCGCGGAGATATTCCGGTGGCGAGCCTGTTTCATTTCGTCGTTGTTCTTCCGGATCACACTGAGGAGCACTTTATATTCTTCACGCTCTGTGTGGGACAAGGTTCA
>JAJDBV010000040.1 GCA_029261165.1 Nitrospirota bacterium
TTTTTTATTAGATTTTTGGTTTTGATTTTGTGTTTATCCTTTGTGTGTCGTTTGTACTCAATACTTAAGTCGTGGACCGGCCTTTTTTCGAGCCATTGGTTAATGAACGGTCCGATCTCATCATTTTGAGAGACCTTGAGGAGGATCTTCCTGAAGGAGAGAGAAGGATCGGATCTGAGATTCTCTCGATAGGTAAGCACAGCTTGGGTGAAAGCCTCCTTGCCCAACAGGATCTTTAATCGGAAAAAGATGCTCGCCCCTTCCAGTCGTGGGTGATTGAAGAATCGGAGATCTTCCTCCAGAAGCGGTCTGGTCGCATCCGGGAAATAAACCTGCCGCAGCGGGAGGGCCTGGGAGTATAAAATCTGATCAATGACAGGAAAGAATCCCAGGGGTTTTAACCAATCTTCTAAACGGCGTTCCTTGCCGTACTTATGTTGAACAAATTTTCTTGCATCGAGATGGGCCAGCCCTTCTGCAACCCATGGCTCTTCATGAGGGAGCTTTTCCCGCCAGAAAAGAAAAAAGAGCTCTTTTGCAATACTCAGCTCATGGAATCTTTTTAAGAGGAAAAAGATCTTGAAAGACCGTTCACTGATATAAAGAAGATGAGACCCCACTGTGGTCAGATCCTGAAAAAGGTAGGCATCGGTCAATGTGAGTCGCGTGACAGGGATCGGTCCAATACGTTCCTGGTAAAAGAAAACCATCTCTTTCAAGCTCGCAACCAGAGTCTCGGCTTCACTTTGGTTTTTCAAGTGGGTGTGATAAACGATTTCGACCCCATTCACATGCACGTTGTGATGAATGCGATGCTCAACAATCGAAAGAGAGAAAAAGGGAAGTGTCTCCCCTTCCATGAAATAGGTCACATGACTTCCTTCGACGCGGACCAGCTTGGGGCGATCAGAAGCGATCAGTTGAAGCTCTTCTTTCAGTGTGAAGAAGACTCGGAAATGACTTCCGGGAAGGGAGTGGGCGAGATCCCATTTTCCGTCGATGAATGCCGGGAGATAAGGATGCCATCCCCCCTGGAGCGTGGCCAGGTCTCTGTAATATCCAAAGAGGCCCTTCTTTTCTGGAAGCGTCGTGGTAAAATGAACAGAAAAACGAATTGTCCCCTGCGGAGGAATCGGTTCTGCAAGTTGAATCCGCATCAGGGTCTCATCCAGAGAATGATGCAGGTTTTTCCCCGTGGCGTCCTTAATGGAGGTCACCTGGAGGCCCCCGGGGCTAAATGCGACAGGATAAGCCCGTTGGTAGAGGGCCTGACTAATTTTCGGGTCTTTTCTAAGGTAGCGGTTTGGATAAAGGATGAGAACGATTTCTGAGAGAGGTCTCGGCCCGCTATTGAAGAATGTGATTTCTTCGGATCCCTCCAGCTGATGCTTGGTTTCATCGTAAGTCACGAACACATCGTATTCTGTTTCAAATGCTTGAACAGGAGGAGTGATAGCAAGGCTTAAGAGTAATAAGAGGAAGGGCATCATGTACCTCATTATACCAAATACCCACCTTGAGCACGCAGTGCGAGCGAATAAAATCTGACGATTCAGCATGGCGAGATAAGTCTTCAGGGCAAGGCGCAAGGAACGGGTAAGCTTGAGAGCATGTGGCGCATTCACGAGGATTCGAGCACAGGAGTAAGGGCTGCGCGCACCACGGAGGGATAATCAGCGGTTCCTAAGATCGGTGTGCCGGATGGGTCCCTTGATTCTTTTCCCTTCTTTTTATATGGTAGCGAAATGTCAAAGCCGGAGCTCATTATCGCCATAAAAGAAGAAATCGCCCGGAAAGGGCCGATCCCTTTCGTTCGCTACATGGAAATGGCGCTTTATCATCCACGGTACGGCTATTATGCCTCTCCGGGTGAAAAAATAGGCTGGAAGGGAGATTATTATACCAGCAGCAGTGTCCACCCGGTTTTCGGTGAGCTTATTGCGAAGCAAATGTTGCAGATGTTGGCCGTATGCTCACAGGGAGACGTATCCAATCCCCAGGAAACCTTTACCATTGTGGAGATGGGTGCCGGAAAGGGAACCCTCTGTTTTGACATCCTGAATTACATCAAGCGGGAAGTACCCGCTGTTTTTGACCGGCTCCAGTATGTCATTATCGAGGAGAGTCGATGGCTCCGGGATAAACAGACCGAATGGCTCCGCCCGGTATTCTCCGGGCGGATTCGTTGGGAAGATGAAATCCCCTCAGACCTGGTGGGTGTTGTCTTCAGCAATGAACTACTGGATGCCTTTCCTGTTCACCGCTTGCGAGTAAAAGAGGACACGATCGAGGAAATCTGTGTCGATTGGGAGAATGGGAGTTTTGTTGAGGTTCTGCGACCGCCCTCCTCTCCACGCTTGCGACGTTATTTGAGCCGACTTGATGTTCGCTTTGAACGGGCGACGGAACTGGAAATTAACCTTCGGGCGCGTGATTGGATGCGCCAGATGGGGCAGGCCCTTTCGCAAGGCTTTGTCATGACAATCGATTACGGCTATCCGGCAGAGGAGCTTTATTCCCCCCGCCGCCCGAAAGGGACCTTCCTTTGTTACCACCAACACAAGACCAACGAGGAGCCTTATGTGCGCGTGGGGGAGCAGGATATGACTGCACATGTTGATTTTACCTCCCTGAAGCGATGTGGTGAAGAGGTCGGACTGTCCTGTCTTGGATTTACCGACCAGGGCCACTTTCTCATGGGGCTGGGGATTGCTGAAAAGATGGCCGGGCCAGCAGACCGTATGGACCAGTCACCGGAGGCACGGAAGACCTTCCTGGCGATGAAACGCCTGATGGCCCCCGGGGAAATGGGGAAAGTCTTCAAGATCCTTATTCAAAGGAAGAATCTCCCTGGCGATGTCCGCTTAGACGGCCTTCAATTCAAGCCCTTCTTCCGTTTTTCCTAGTATTCTAAGCCCTAAACCCGGTCATTTCCTGAAGACGTTTCCTGCAAAAACTGAGAATCGGGAAACCTTTTTCAAATTCTTGACTTTCTTATTTTTATATCTTATTATTCGATACTCATTTGCCTTCCTGGGGGAGAACGGCGCCAATGCCAACAGACTCTTTGCCTTCAAATTATCTTCCAGTATTGGTATTTTTCTTCATCGCCCTCGGCTTCGGTGTTGTGACGATTATCATGGGATATCTGGTTCGGCCGAGCCGGCCCTATGCGGAAAAACTTTATCCCTATGAAAGCGGGATTCATCCCGAAACAGATGCCCGGCAGCGATTTCCCCTTCGTTATTATATGATTGCCATGCTCTTTGTCCTTTTCGACATTGAGGTTGTTTTTCTTTTTCCCTGGGCCGTTAGCTTCGATCATCTGGGTCTCTTTGGTCTTGTTGAAATGATATTGTTCCTCTTAATATTGTTTGTTGGATATTTTTACGCATGGAAGAAAGGAGCGCTTGAGTGGGACTGATCCGTCATCAATTTGAAACGAATATCCTCACCACCTCGCTCGATTCCGCAGTGAACTGGGCCCGGAAATCGGCTTTGTGGCCGATGACTTTCGGTCTGGCCTGTTGTGCAATCGAGATGATTGCAGTTGTATCCGCCCGTTATGATCTTGATCGCTTCGGTGCCGGGGTCTTTCGTGCTTCGCCGCGTCAATCCGACCTGATGATCGTTGCCGGGACAGTGACGCGGAAGATGGCGCCTGTGATTAGAAGAATATATGACCAGATGGCGGAACCGCGATACGTTCTTTCGATGGGTTCATGCGCCACATCAGGGAATATTTATAACAGCTACAGCGTTGTACAGGGCGTTGACCGTTTCGTGCCGGTAGACATCTACGTCCCTGGCTGCCCGCCACGCCCTGAGGCCCTGCTTTCCGGGATTTTGCGGCTTCAGGAAAAAATAATGACCGAAAAGATATTCAGGGCGTGATCGGGGGAGATCATACTCAAGCGTAGGAGCCTCCAGATCTCCAGGACAACTGCGGTTTCGTCTGCTTGTTGAGGAAAAATGAACGATATCGCACTAAAAATTAAAGAACTATGTCCGGATGCTTTCCTTGCGTCGAAAATTGAATTTGGTGAACTGACGGTGACCTTGAAGAGAGAAGGACTTCTGTCGGCCTGTCGCACCCTCCATGATGACTCTTCGCTTGATTTTGATTTTATCAGTGATATCTGCTCGGTTGATTTTCCAAATGAGTCGCCCCGTTTCGAGATGGTCTACCAACTGTACTCCATTGGCCAAAACCATCGGATACGCGTGAAGGCCAGGGTTCCCGAGGAAGATTGTAATATTGATTCAGTGGTAGACGTATGGCAGGGGGCGAACTTCATGGAGCGGGAAGTCTACGATATGATGGGCATCCGGTTTAATAATCACCCCGATCTTCGCCGTATCCTGATGACTGAGGATTATGAGGAAGGGTTCCCCCTTCGAAAAGATTTTCCGGTGGAAGGCTTTGGGTGGAGAGATCAGTTTGATTTCTCAGAACAATAATTCCGAGAGTGACGCAAGTACACGATGAGTGAAGATCAGAAAGATACTGTCGTAGAGTACGACCATTACGGCGATGATACCTCTAATGTTGAGCTGAAAGAGGGAAAACCTCAGAAGCGTATTGAAGACATGCTTCTGAACATGGGTCCGCAGCATCCTTCAACCCATGGTGTCCTTCGAATTGTCCTGGACCTGGAAGGGGAGACCATCGTAAAGGCGACGCCGCATCTCGGTTACCTGCACCGTGGCGTCGAGAAGCTTGCCGAGAACTCAACCTATAATCAGATCATTCCCTTAACCGACCGGCTTGATTATGTCTGTTCCATGACCAATAATTATGCCTTTGTCCGAACCGTGGAAAAGCTTCTCCAGGTGGAAGTCCCTGAACGTGCGGAGTACATTCGGACGATCGTGGCAGAGATGCAGCGGCTTGCGGGCCACCTCTTCTGGCTCGGGACGCAGGCCCTCGACATCGGGGCCATGACGGTCTTTTTCTATACCTTCCGGGAGCGAGAGGTTCTACTTGACCTCTTTGAAATCCTCTGCGGCGCAAGGCTGACGATGAGTTACTATCGTGTGGGGGGGGTTGACCGGGAACTGAGCTCAGAGGTCATTGACGCACTTTATAAATTCATTGAAACGTTTCCCGAACATGTTGACGAGTACAACACCCTCCTTGAAACCAACCGGATCTGGGTAGGACGGACAAAGGACATCGCCGTCATCTCTGGAGAAGATGCCATCAACTTCGGGCTCTCCGGTCCAACCTTGCGGGGGTCCGGGGTCAACTACGACATCAGAAAGACAGAACCCTACGGGGTCTACGACAAGGTCGAATGGGAAGTGCCCTTAGGTAAAAATGGGGATACCTATGACCGTTACTGGATTCGGGTTGAGGAGATGCGACAGAGCGCCAGGATTATCAAGCAATGTCTGGATCAACTCCCTGAAGGGCCCATTGCGGCCGACCTCCCCATGATTACCTATCCCCCACGTGATCGGGTGGAGACGGATATGGAGAGCCTGATCCATCACTTTATGATCGCGACCCAGGGGTTTGATGTCCCGGAAGGAGAGGTCTACTCCGCCATTGAGGCGCCGAAGGGAGAGCTTGGGTTTTATATCCTGAGCCAGGGGGGGAACAAGCCGTATCGATTGAAAATTCGCCCGCCCTCTTTTATCCACATGGGGGCCTTTGACTACATGGCCCGGGGGTATATGATTGCTGATATTGTTACCATCTTCGGGACTTATGACATCGTGATGGGAGAATGCGACAGATGAAAGTTCGGCGGCATTTGAATGGGATAGAAATAGGAGCGTGTTCTCAATAATGAGACTGAAGGTCTTATCCGATAAGGCGAAGGAAGCGATTGAAGTGCAGTTTCCAAGTTATCCGGACAAACGCTCCGTTCTCCTTCCTGCCTTGCGTATCGCGCAGGAAGAAATCGGTTATTTATCCGAGTCCGCCATGATTGATGTTGCCGATTTGCTTGGGTTGACGCCGGTGCAGGTCTATGAGGTGGCGACCTTCTACTCCCAGTATAATCTCAAACCGGTCGGAAAATATCTCATACAGGTTTGCAAGACCCTTTCATGTGCCTTGGTGGGTGCCGGTTCCATCGTGACCTACCTTCAGGAAAAACTGGGAATCCGCACGGGTGAAACAACTTCGGATGGCCTTTTTACACTCAAACTGGTGGAATGTCTTGCGGCTTGCGGCAGTGCCCCGATGATGCAGATCAACGACCGCTACTATGAGCAATTGACCCCGGAAAAGATGGACCGGATATTGGAAGATTTAAAAAGGGATGGAAAAAGCCCCTTGGCCACAGGTCCGTTTATGCTGCCGGTCATGGGGGAGAGATCATAATGCAGACATACGAGCCTATACTGCTTAAGAATATGTCCCGACCGGGATATGTTGGATCGCTGGAAGATTATCGGGGCGTGGGGGGCTATGCCATGCTCGAAAAGGTCCTGAAGGAAATGTCCCCGTCTGACTTGATCGATATCGTAAAGAAATCGGGCCTGAGGGGAAGAGGCGGTGCCGGATTTTCAACGGGAATGAAATGGAGTTTCATCCCGAAAGACCATACAGGTCCAAGGTATCTTTGCTGTAACGCGGATGAGAGCGAGCCGGGAACATTTAAAGACCGTCAGCTCATTGAGAGAGATCCACACCAGATGCTGGAGGGAATCGGGATTGCCTGTTTTGCGATCGGGGCACATCAGGCCTACATCTATATCCGGGGGGAGTTTGATCTGGGGGCTGAGATTATTCAGAACGCGATCCGGGAGGCCTACGATGCCAAGCTTTTCGGGAAGGATCTTTTCGGGACGGATTTTGATATTGATGTCGTGCTCCACAGAGGAGCCGGGGCCTACATCTGCGGTGAAGAAACAGCCCTGCTGGAGTCGATCGAAGGAAAACGGGGAAAGCCGAGGACCAAACCGCCTTTTCCGGCGATCCACGGCCTTTATCAGGAACCGACGGTGGTGAACAACGTAGAGACCCTGGCGAATCTTCCCTACATCCTCAAGAACGGACCGGAGTGGTATGCCGGCATCGGGACGCAGAAGAGTACCGGGACGCGGATCTTTTCGGTCAGCGGCCATGTGAAACGGCCGGGAAATTATGAAGTACCCCTCGGGATTACCCTTCGCGAGATGATCTATGAAATTGCCGGCGGGGTTCGGGAGGATAAAGAGCTCAAGGCCATTATCCCGGGCGGGGCGTCCGCGCCCTTTTTAAAGCCTGAACATCTCGATGCCAGGATGGATTTTGAATCGATTGCGGAAGTGGGATCAATGCTCGGCTCGGGCGGGGTGACGGTCATGGATGTGGATACCTGCATGGTTTGGGCCGCCATGAACCTGATGGAGTTTTTTCATCATGAGTCCTGCGGAAAGTGTACGCCCTGCCGGGAAGGGAGTGCTTGGATTTTACAGGTCTTACGGCGGATAGAGGGCGGGCTTGGAAAACCTGAAGATATCGATCTCCTGGTGAGTCTCTGTGAGCGGATTGAGGGCAAAACGGTCTGTGCTTTTGGAGAGGCAGAAATTGGCCCCATCCTCTCGACCATAAAAAATTTCAGGGAAGAATACGAGACCCATATTGCAGAGAAGCGCTGCCCGTATCGGCCGGATGCCGCGCTGGCCATCGCGCACTAGTTTTGGAAGTGATCTGATATGAACAAGATGATTAAACTCAAAATTAATGATTTAGAGGTCGAAGTTGAGGATGGGACGCTCCTGATCGAAGCGGCCAAGAAGGCCGGTGTGGAGATCCCCCATTTCTGCTACCACCCGAAGCTGAAACCGGATGCCAATTGCCGCATGTGTATTGTTGAGATCGAGAAGGCGCGCAAGCTTCAGACCTCATGTAGCACCCCAGTCACGGAGGGCATGGTGGTGAAAACCAATTCTCCAGAGGTGAAGGAGGCGCAGTTCGGTGTCATGGAGTTTCTCCTGGGGAACCATCCGCTGGACTGTCCCGAATGCGACCAGGGGGGGGAGTGTCAGCTCCAGGATTTTGCCCATGAGAATTCTCCGATGACCAGTCGTTTTGTAGAGGAGAAACGAGTATTCGAGAAGGAATATTTTGGTCCACTGATCGAAAAAGAGATGAACCGCTGTGTCAGTTGTCTCCGTTGTGTTCGTTACTGCGATGAAGTGGTCGGGTCAAATGCCCTGGGCTCGATGCAACGAGGAAACATGCATGAAATCGGTGCTTTTGCCCATCAGGAGCTGGAGTGTGAGTATTGCGGCGGCTGCATCCAGATCTGTCCGGTGGGTGCTTTGACCTCGCGGCTTTCGATGTACGACTATCGAACTTGGCAGTTAAAAAAGACGGAGACCATCTGTAATTACTGCGGCGATGGTTGTTTATTGACTCTGGAAGGCGTGAAGGACGACATTACACGTGTCAGCTCTGAGATGGGGGCCGGTCGGAACGGCGGGGATCTCTGCGCACGCGGATTTTTTGGCTACGGCATGATCAATCACGCTGAGCGCTTAAGCCGTCCGACCGTTCGGACAAAAGGCCGGGACCTCCAGGTGACTTGGGACTGGGCGGCCGATAAGACGGCCTCCGGTTTGAACGAGATCAAGGCAAAGTATGGTCCTCAGGCGATTGGAGGAGTGATTTCGGCGCATTGTACGAATGAAGAGATCTACCTCTTTCAAAAGTTGATGCGGCAGACGATTGGTACTTCCCACATCGACAGTTCCGCCCGGCTTGGACACATCAATGCCGTCAGCGGCCTTGTGAAGGCCTTTGGGACGACCCGTATGGTCCGTTATGAAGATATTCTTCAGGCCGATGTTCTTCTGGTTTTTGCTGGAGAGCTGACGGAGTCCAATCCGATCACCGCCATCAAGGTCAAAGAGGCCGTCAGACAGAATAAGGCAAAACTGATCGCTGTTGATTCATACAGTGCGGGCCGGGAGACCTACATCAGCCATCTTCCAAATCTGGCAACACATCATCTTGAGATCCGTCCGGGGACAGAAGGAACAGCCATTCTCGGATTGCTGAAGGCTGTTGCCGAGGGATCACATCAAACCTCACTCTCCCAGACGGCACGGGATAAATTCAAGGAATCTCTCTCCTCTGTTTCATATGACAATATAGAAGCGGTCACCGGCATTTCAGAAAAGACTTTTCGTGAGATGGGAACCCTTTACGCGGGTGCCCAGCGGGGGGTCCTAATTTTTGGACGGGCGATCACGCGTTGCGAAGAAGGCTATCAAAATGTCTTGAAACTGGCCGACCTTGCGATTGCGGCGGGCCAGGCCGGTCAGCCGGGAAAAGGATTGCTCTCCCTGACGAAAGAAAACAATGAATATGGCGCGGTGGAGATGGGCGGCGCTTCGGAATATCTTCCCGGACTCCAGCCCGTGGGTGCGGAGCAAAAAGGCCATACGCTCGTTGAAATGATCGATGCGGCCGCACGAGGAGAGATCAAAGCCCTCTATCTGGTCGGAGAAAACCCCTTTCGTTCGCTTCCTCAAAAAAAGGTGGAAGAGGCGCTCAGTAATCTTGAGCTTTTGATCTGTCAGGACCTCTTTCCTTCAGAAGTGTCGGCCCTGGCGCATATTATTCTTCCTGCGGCCAGCTATGCGGAGAAGTCCGGGCACTTTACGAATTTGGAGGGAGAGGTTCAGAAGGTTCGGAAGGCGATTGAGCCTGTGGGGAATTCTAAGCCGGACTGGGAGATATTTTCTCTCCTGGAGCGAAAATTGGAGGCGGAACTCGGCGATCCAAGCCAATCTCAAAAACTTGAAGCCCCTTCTGTTGACGTGGTCTGGCGCGAGATTGTGACCACCCTGCCGGCCGCATGGCCGAATCTCTCCGAAGAAAAGATTGTAGCGAAGATGACCGCCTATATTGAAAACGGATTGAGAAGCTATGTTGTTCCGGAACGGGCGAGAGAAAAAGAGGAAGGGGTTTTTGATCTTTCCATGTCACAGGTCCTTTTTCATGCCGGCAGGATGTCGACTTATGCGCCGGGTCTGACGACCCTGCTCGAAAAGGCGGTTGTTCTGATCCACCCTGATGACGCTGAAGATCTTGAGATTCAGGAGGGCGAGGAGATTGAATTAAAGGCAGGCGGGAATGGATCAGGTGTGACCGTCCCCGTCAAGTTCAGTAAAAAGTTATCTGTAGGGAGTCTTTTATTTCCTGAACATTTCGGTTTGGAGATGCAGGCCCTGCTTCCTTTGACAGTTGACCCGATCACCGGGGTCCCCTACGGGGATCGGGGAAGGGTGACCCTTGCAAAAGTATCGGCACCGGTTTCCTAAAGGAGTGAGATGGATCTTGCGATAAGAATCGGAATTGTTTTGGCTGAGATCGCCGCTGTCTTGGGGGTCGTCCTGACGCATGTTGCCTACCTGACCTATATGGAACGGAAGATCTTAAGCGATATGCAGGATCGGCTGGGACCCATGGAGGTCGGACCTCACGGTTTGCTTCAGCCGCTTGCGGATGGCTTGAAACTCTTCTTCAAGGAAGACATTATTCCCACCGGGGCAAATAAAATTATCTTTTCGGCGGCCCCGATCCTTGTTCTGATCCCTGCCCTGATCGGCTTTGCTGTCGTGCCATTCGGAAGAGATAGCCTGGTGATTGGTGAGTTTGAGATTACCCCTTATATCACCGATATCAATGTCGGCATTCTTTATATCCTGGCCTTTTCGTCCTTGGGGGCCTATGGCGTTTTATTGGGGGGATGGGCCTCGAACAGTAAGTATTCCCTCTTGGGAGGATTGCGCTCGGCGGCGCAGGTGATCAGCTATGAATTGCCGCTCGGCTTATCCCTCGTGGGACCGATCCTGCTTTCGGGCTCGCTCTCCATGGTCACCATGACGGAGGCGCAAGGCGGCGGGTTTTGGCACTGGTATGTCATCACCCAACCCATTGCCTTTGTGATCTACATGATCTGTGCGATTGCCGAGACAAACCGGCTTCCCTTTGATTTGCCGGAGGCGGAGAGTGAACTGGTCGCCGGATTCTTCACAGAATATTCCGGCATGCGGTTCTCCTTTTTCTTCCTGGCGGAATATGCCAACATGATCCTGGTCTCCTGTATTGCGGTCGTGGCCTTCCTCGGTGGATGGCAGGCCCCTTTCTCCTTTATGGAGTTTGTCCCGCCGATTGTGTGGTTTCTGGCGAAGGTTTATTTTCTGCTCTTTTTCTATATCTGGCTGCGCGCCACGGTGCCGCGCTTGCGCTTTGATCAGTTGATGGCCTTTGGCTGGAAGGTGATGCTTCCCCTTTCATTGGTCAATGTCTTGCTGACATCCATCGTGAAGTATTTCTTGAATCAAATGTAAGAGGTGCGTTGATGAAAAACGGCATGAATTTGATCAAGACGGTTTTCTTTTCAGAAATTCTGAAAGGCCTGTACCTGACCTTTAAGCATCTCCTGGCCCAGAGGGTCATCACTGAACAATACCCGCGTGAAAAGCGTGTACTCCCAGACGGTTACCGTGGTGTCATTGTCCACCTCCGCTATGATGATAACACGGAAAAGTGTGTCGGCTGCGCGCTTTGTGAAGCCGCTTGCCCTTCCCATTGTATTACGGTTGAAAGTGCGGAACGGGAGGACATCCCCCAAAAACGCTATGCCAAACGATATATCCTGGATGTAACCAAGTGTGTTTTTTGCGGGTTTTGTGTGCAGGCCTGTCCGGTGGATGCCCTGGCGTCGAGTAAGGAGTACGAAATGGCAACGACCGATAAGCGGGATTTGATCATGGATAAAGAGGCGATGCTGAAATTGGGGGACCAGTATTTCCCGGTCCGGGCGAAACGGCCCAAGCATTCTCAGGACCGTTATGACTTTTTCAAGACGATGAAACAAACGGAATTCCCCACAGTGAAAAAAGGAGCAGCCTAATGACGGCCCAACTTCTTTTCTTCTATTTTGGCGGAATGACGGTGGCAGGCGCCATTGTCGCGGTCGCTTCTCCCAACCTGGTTTACAGCGCACTTGCCCTCTTGCTGACATTTATCCACATTGCCGGGATTTATGTCCTTTTGAATGCGGAGTTTATTGCGGCGGTTCAGATTATTGTCTATGCCGGGGCGATCCTGGTCCTCTATCTTTTTGTGCTCATGCTCTTTAATCCTGAGAAGGAAAAGCTCTATTTACATCGGCAATATCCTGTCGGAATTTTCCTGGGAGTGGTTGTTTTATGCTTAATGCTTTTTGCCGCTTTTAAAACGGAGATCCTTGGACAGGAAGGAAGTTTTACCGTCGAAGCGGTTCGATCTATGGGGCATACCGATGCGATTGGTCGGGTTCTGTATACAGACTATATTTTCCCCTTTGAAATTGCGTCCCTGATTTTGTTGGTGGCCATGTTCGGATCGATCCTCCTGGCGGGACGGGGGCGGCACCTTCGGAAAAGAGGTGAGGCTTTTGATTTGAGTGGGGGAGGGACCCCTCCTGAGGGGAAACCAAAACGTTCGGATGAAGTGATGGTCGGGAGATGATTCCAATAGAGTGGTTCATTACGCTTGGATTCTTCCTCTTTGCCATTGGCATTGCAGGCGTTTTAATTCGGCGAAATATCATCATGGTTCTTCTTTCAATCGAGTTGATCCTGAATTCTGCAAATATCACCTTTGTGGCCTATTCGTATCAACATCAGTCGGTGACAGGCCAAATGATGGTCTTTTTTATCTTGACGATGGCCGCGGCGGAAGTTGCCCTGGGTCTCGCCCTGGTGATTGCGCTTTATCGCGTCCGTTCCGTCATGAATGTGGACGAGATCAACATATTGAAGTGGTGAAAATAGAGTAAGAGGAAAACTATGGAAATTGAATCATACCGCCCGCTTCTGGCGATGCTCGTCGCTTTAATCGGAGCGGTGTTTATTGTCGTAAATCGGAAGGACCCTAATACCCGTGAGGGATGGTCTGTCGGGGCCGCGACGCTGATGTTTCTGATTGTCGTCTCGATGATCCCGGGGATTCTTGAAGGAAACACCTTCACTTATACCCTCTTTGCCTTCCTCCCGGATATCTCGATTGTCCTGAGGGTCGATGCCTTGGGGATCATTTTTGCGACGGTCGCTTCCTGCTTGTGGCTGATTACGACCTTTTATTCCATCGGTTATATGCGTGCCCACGAGGAGACGAACCAGACACGTTACTATACCTGTTTCGCCATTACGCTTTCGATGACGATGGGGGTCGCTTTTGCGGGCAACCTGGTGACCCTCTACCTTTTCTACGAAATGTTAACCCTGATCACCTATCCCCTCGTTTCACACAGTGGAACGGAGACGGCCTATGCCGGCGCGAATAAATATCTTTTCTACCTGCTGGGCACCTCGAAGGCCTTTCTGCTATCCGGGATGCTGTTGACCTTTGCGGTCGCGGGAGACTTGGCGTTTAAACCTGAAGGGGTTTTTCCTCCTGAGACAAGTAAAACGGTTATGATCATTGCTTATTTCCTTCTCCTGGCGGGTATTGGCAAGGCGGCCCTTATGCCCTTACATGCCTGGCTTCCGGCGGCGATGGTGGCCCCGACCCCGGTCAGTGCACTGTTACATGCCGTTGCGGTGGTGAACACGGGTGTTTTTTCCGTCCTTCGGATAATTTTCCATGTTTTCGGCGTGGATTTGATGCGGGAATTAAACCTGGGTGTTGTGACGGCCGTCCTGGCATGTTTTACCATTGTCATGTCTTCGATGTATGCCCTGACACGAGATAATCTGAAGAAGCGGCTTGCTTACTCGACTGTGAGCCAACTCTCCTATATCGTCCTGGGCGGCGCGCTCCTCACCACGTCCGGGATGACCGGGGGGGTGGTCCACATCGCCAACCATGCCTTCTCCAAGATCACCCTCTTCTTTGCAGCCGGGTCTATTTTTGTCGCTTCCCATAAAACGGATATCTCTCAGATGAACGGGATCGGCCGTCAGATGCCGTGGACGATGACCGCCTTCGCGATCGCGACCCTCAGTATGATCGGTATCCCCCCTTCGGCCGGATTTATCAGTAAATGGTTCCTGGCGGTCGGTACGATTGAAGCGGATCAACTTGCTATCCTCCTCATTCTTTTCGTGAGCTCGATATTGAATGCCGTCTATTTTGTCCCGATTGTTTACAATGCTTTTTTTAAACCCCCGGATGAACTTGCGGGAGACAAAGACGGTCACGGAGAAGTGCATGAGGTCAAGGAAGTTTCGGTCTTCGTGGTCGCGCCCTTGATGGTGACGGCAATTATTTCGGTGATTCTGGGGATTTTCCCCGATATTTTCTTAAGTCTTGTGAGGCAGGTGATCGGATGAGCGGACATTCTCCAGATGAAGCCTTGATCTTGAACAAGAAGCAGATGAAACGTTGTTATATCTTCGGCGCAGTCTTAGTGGTCGTTGATCTCTTACTCTACGTCTTACACTTGAAGCACCATGCAACCTTCTTCTGGGATCACATTCCCGGATTTTCAGCCCTGTTCGGTTTTATCTCCTGTGTCGCTCTGACCTTTTTCGCGAAGGGGATCGGGCATGCCTTCCTGATGAAGGACGAGGATTATTACGATGATTGACGGTTTCAATGATTAAATGGATACACCCGGCGCTGTTTTTTTTCATCGCCGCGGGAGCGCTTCCGCTGGTGAAGGGAAAGGTCAAACAGGTCGTGCTTTTCGGCGCGCCTGTTCTGGCCCTGCTTTGTCTTGTCCTCTTCCCCGAAGGCAACTACGGGGTCATGAACGTCGGAGGCTATGAACTGATCCTGGGTCGGGCCGACAAGATGGGCCTGCT
>JAJDBV010000005.1 GCA_029261165.1 Nitrospirota bacterium
ATCGACAAACTAAGAGTTGCGTCTAAAACAATCAAACGATATGATCAGCCCAAAACCCCTTATCAAAGAGTCATGGAATCGCCCTATATCTCTCAGTCAGTCAAGACAAAATTAAAAGAGCAAATGAGATCACTCAACCCCCTTGACCTGAGAAAGGGAATGGAAAGAAAACTCAAAAAAATCTTTGATCTTCTTTCCAAAAAGTAACCTCTGTTATGAGTCAACGATCTAATCCTTCGGTAACATTTTCTAATGAGTCAACGGGCTGTTACAAAAAAGTGTTGGTAAGATGGCCTATAAATCTTCGTTGATTAGGCGGTGTAACTTCCAAATTTCCGTTCGATGATGATGTAATCAATAAATTTCAACAATCTAAGGATTTATTGATTTGTAAGATAAGTCCACACCCTTGACTAGCCCCTAAAGGTGTGCAATCTTTTAAAGGAGTTCCCCTATCGCGATTGGGCTCTGCAGGGCATTTGTTTCTTTCCGTAAACGACAATCCGAAGGTTTTACTTGACTGAGATTTTGTAGCTTGATACAGTTTAGTGGTTGTCTGAGCCTTAATGAAAAGTGACACTCTTTCGCCCCCGATAAATTCTAACTTATAAGAATTTTAATTTCGATTATTTGACCTGAACAGAGGACAGACCATTGATAGGTAGGATTTTGTTGGTTATTAGAGGGTGTTAGCGTGTTTGTAGCAAGAGCTGTTCAAACGAAATCTACTTCAAAGGTTGGCGCGTCCATCTTTGATACTAAAGTGGGGTGCACCTCCCCGCAACCGATTTTTCCCACGACACCTCATTATATCTCGACAATTGATTCACATCAATGTGACTTGGGCTTGAGGGATGAAGTTCCTAAGAGCAGTTCTTTGCTGTGATCAAGAAAAAAATTCTTACCGTCAGTATCTTTTTTCTCCTGCTTTCAAATATTTTTGTATCCATTGCTGAAGAGGCTCCGGCAAAACCTTCTCCCGCGCCGGAGGCCATTCTACGCGCATCTGCGAGGCGGATGTATGCAATGGATGACCAAACCGCGAACGTAGTATTCCGGGTGGTCGGGCCGGACGGGCTTGAGAAAAAGACCCTCTTTAAGCTGTACTGGAAGAATAAATTTGCACAGGACAATCTCAATAGCAAGACACTCCTCGTAACTGAATCTCCCTCTCAAAAGAAAGGCCAGAAGTTCCTGGTCTGGGAATATGTCGAAGAGGATAAGGCCGACCTCTGGCTTTATCTTCCTGAGTTACGCCAGGTCCGGCGCGTCCAGCCGGGCCGCCATAAGCATGATGGTGAGGAAGAGTCTGATCTGCTCTTTGAAGATATGCATCAGCGTCGGGTCGAGGTTGACACGCACCGTCTTCTTCCGGAGAAAAATGTCCGAGGAGAAACCTCCTTCGTGATCGAAAACCGTTTAAAAGAAAATAAGCTCTACGGGAAGACGATCACTTATATCTCAAAAACGCAGGGAACAATAAAGAAGATTGAATACTTCTCCCATGAGGGAGATCTTCTGAAGACGCAATATATTGAATGGACACAAATTGGCCGGTTCTTTGTTTGGAAGGCCTCCCAGATCTTTAATGCCAAATTGCGCAGAAAGACGTTTATCGAGGTGAGCAACGTAAAGGTAAACGTCGGTCTTTCCGACGCCCTTTTTTCTGAAAGGGCACTTCGGCAGTAGGTTTTTCCCGGATACGGTATCTTATTGATCTGGGTGCTTGACACCGCCTCCTCTTTTTATTACAGTTTCACTGCTTTCATACTGATTGGTTTTTGGGGGATCGTCTAATGGCAGGACGGCAGATTCTGGATCTGTCTATCGAGGTTCGATCCCTCGTCCCCCAGCCAATTACTTTCTTTCTTGTTATCAATAGATTGTGAAGAGTCCTCTTCCAGGTCTTTCATCCGTTTCATCATCGACACATCCATCCCGCCGTATTTAGACCGCCACTTGTAAAAGTCGCATCACTCATCCCGTGCTGACGGCAGAGCCCCACGATAGATTCCCCGGCCTCCGCTGCTTTCAATATCCCTATGATCTGGCTCTCCGTAAATCTTGATCTCTTCATCGTAGATTCTCCTCCTGAATACTATATTGGAAAATTTTACTTCTGAGTACCTTTATTTTTCGGGAGGATTACCATCTGTTTGAGACCTGGGTTGATATATGGAGATCAGGAAGGTAAAAGTTTTAGAAGTATTCTAAAATAGATTGGTCCAACATTTTATGAAGGGTCTCTTCATCTGATAGAGCGATCTCAGAATAAAATGATGGTGCTGATTGGATGAATTGTACAAGGATCTCAGGGTCGAATCGGATTCCACTTTCCTCTTGAAGAATACGAATTACTTTCTCTAAAGGAAACGGCTCTTTATACGGACGTTTTGAAGCTAGGGCATCAAAGACATCACAAATAGTAAAAATTTTGGCAGAAATAGGGATATCGTCTCCTTTTAGCCCAACGGGATAGCCTGACCCATCGAATTTTTCATGGTGACAGCGTACTACATCTGATCCATCTCTCAGAGAATTATCCTCCTTAATAATGTCTAATCCATGTAGTACATGCGATTGCATTGTGATAAATTCTTCCGGTGTGAGTTTCATTGGTTTTAGTAGAATGGTATCTGAGATCGCTATCTTCCCCACATCGTGTAAAAAAGCACCTTTTATTATGCCCTGAATATTTTTTCTTTTGATCCCAATAGTCTCAGCAAGACGAATAGCGTAAAGGGTAACACGGAAATTATGCTCACTGGTATCGCCGTCCCTCTTTGCTATGGCACTCCCAAGAACTTTTAGGGTTTCAATGTTAGCTCTCACGAGATTTTTTGTGTGTTGAACCAAATCCCTGTTGAGAGAGATAATAACAGGGTAGAGCACAATTGTCGTTGCAAGAATAGCAAATACAACCTCTAAGAACGATCTGCTCATTTCCCCTGTAATGTTACTCATGGTTTCTTCATCAACCTCATAGATGCCCTCAAAAAATCCTATCTTTGTGGACGAACCTATCATAAGAGGGGTAAAAATCTGGAGATAAATACGGCTGTTAATCAGAAAGGCTTTGCGTCGCATCAGATCAGAAAGATAGCTATCATGTTTGTGCTCGTTTATTTCATCCTCAATAGACTGATAGCCTGATTTGACAATTTCTACAACCTTTTCTTTGTCCAGGTTGTAGAGTTCTGCCACAATAAAATGACTCTTGGTCAAACGCCTCTCGACATTTATTTTAAGGGCATCTTTATCAAGGTCTGTTGGCATGTTGAGAAAAGTTGAGATTTCCTTAGAAGAAAAGGTCCTTGACTCTTTCTCGGCAAGGTTCGCCACAAAGACATCTACTTTTTTCATCGAAAGGTAGAAAATAAGTGTCCCAATTAAGAGAGAAAGAAGTCCCCAGACCAGAAATAAACGTTTAATCAATTTTCTATGAAGATGTTTATCCACGCGGTTTTGACCTACGATAGGAGTCAAGTTTTAACCAAGCATCCCACTCCTCGAATAGGGATTCCCGTACAACAAATGTAATACATCCATTGAGCTCTCTATCGGCAAATTGACCTTGGAACTTGAACCGTAATAGCAAACTCGTCTCGTTTGACTTCGATGGCAGGACTTTAACCCTCCCATTCTGAAAAAGGGGAAATACACCTTTTGATTCCCCTGTATTCGCTTCCCGCCCGCCCCAAGCAAGAAGTCCTCAGTGACCTCGTTTTTTAGATCTAGGTTCATTGGACTCAATAGAGTGCTGGATTCGAGATTCAAACCCCGATGATCAGAAAGTGAGGTTTCGATCATTGCCCTCTATTTATCTGACCATGAGTATCTGATCGATAGATGAAAATAATTTCATCTTAAATTCAGAGCCAATTCATCTTACTCTGTTAGGCTAGCATCATAGAGGAAACAGAGAATATTCAAGTCACGCTAATGTGACGCAACCTGAGGAGGATTTATAATGAATTACCCATTTCATCCAATGCTTGTCCATTTTCCGATAGCACTTTTAGTCGCGAGCGTTGTCTTTGATGTCGCTGGACAGATTTGGAAACGTGAATCATTTCGCGAAGGCGGATTCTGCTTACACCTTTTTGGGCTGATCGGAGGAGCTGCGGCTGCAGTCGCCGGTCATATGGCAGAAGAAGTTGCAGAAGAAGCCGGTATCGCCGAATCGCTTATCGAAACACACGAAACCCTGGCCCTCACGACTTTGGGGATCTTCTTCCTCCTCTTGGTCTGGAGATTATTTTTGAGGAATCAGTTCACTAGTAAAATGGTAAGCGTCTATTTTTTGGTTGCCACCATCGGATTAGGGACACTTGCTGCGACTGGTCATTTAGGTGGAAGCCTGGTTTTCGAACACGGTGCCGGCGTCCAAGTATCCTCTGATGTCCAGACCTCTATTGCCAAAAGGAACGTGGAAGATTAGACTGCGGGCTGGGGGTTTTAATGCGGTTGCTTCTTGTTGAAGATGACGAAAGTGTGGCACGGTTCATCTTAAAGGGACTCAGGGAAGAGCGGTATGCCGTTGATATTGCGACGGACGGGGAAAATGGACTCTTCATGGCGGAAACCACCCCCTATGACCTTTTGATTTTAGATGTGATGCTCCCTAAGTTGGATGGACTTTCAATCTGCCGCCGTCTCCGGGCTGCCCGGAACAAAACACCGATTCTCTTGCTTACCGCACGTGAGGCGGTTGATGATCGAGTTGCCGGGCTTGACACTGGGGCAGATGATTATTTGACGAAACCGTTTGCCTTCCCGGAGTTGCTCGCCCGTATTCGGGCCCTCCTTCGCAGGGGCGGGTCGCAACATCCAAGCATCATGAAGGTTGCCGATTTAGAACTTGATCCGGTCGCACACCGAGTCTGGAGGGGAGGGCAAGAAATAACATTGACAAATAAAGAGTATGCCTTATTAGAATATCTAATGTGGAATGAGAACCGCGTCCTTACGCGAACTGCCATCATTGACCACGTGTGGGATATCCAGTTCGACGTCCTTACCAACATTGTCGATGTCCAAATCAAATCGTTGCGCATAAAAATGGATCGTGGGTTTCCGACCCAATTGATCTACACGGTTCGGGGAGTTGGATATGTCTTAAAGACGAAGGAGACATAGGCCGTGATTTCCCTCCAAAAAAGAATCCGTAGTCTGACGCTCTCTCTAATCGTCTTTCTCCTTTTTAGCTTTAGCTTTCTCATTTATTTTGGTCTTTCAACGCTGTTACACCGTTACATCGATTCCCACCTTCTTGAAATGGCTGAGAGAGAGGCCTCCCGTGTCGAAGAAGAAACCGGTGAACTAAAAGTACTTACCAGAAAGCTTGAAAATGAAGAAAACGAGAAGTTTTCCAACCTTTTTAAACGATTTCAACACGAAGAACAGGAACTTCTGGAGACAATTCGCTCCAGTGTGGTCCTGGCGACAGATGGGAAGGCCCTGTGGGTCGGCGAGGCTGCCATGCGAGTGTCACTCTCCCCAGACCATCTCCGACGCTTGATCAAAGGAGAAATCCTCTATAATACGATTCAAAATCCGACCAGACCGCCACTTCGAATGATTTCAATTCCGATCAAAACCGATGGCAAGGTGGAGTACATTTTACAAACCCACATGTCACTACGGGCCACTACAGAAACGCTGAGGGGTCTACTCATCTTACTTGGAGGCGTATCTCTATTGACCATCGGAGCAGCCGGGTATGGCAGTAGCTGGCTGGGGAGAGAGGTCCTTGCCCCGATTGAGACATTGAGTACGACAGCAACGAATATTTCGGGAAGTACCTTAGAAACACGCCTTGCTCTCACCGCTCCCTATAAGGAGTTTCAACATTTGGCAAAGGCTTTTAACAACATGCTTGATCGCATACAAAAAGTTTTTGAAGTACAGCGCCGGTTTGTGGCTGATGCGGCACATGAATTAAGGACCCCTTTAACCACGATGAAAGGAAACCTTGAAGTCACATTACTCAATAAACGATCACCTGAAGAATATCGTCGGGCGATCCTCACCAACCTCGCCGAAGTTGATCGCCTAAATAGACTTACTCGCTCGCTTCTCACCCTTGCCAGGTTTGCTGGGGATTTCCCTACGACTGAGAGGAAGCAACTTGCGCCTGGCCCTTTTCTTCGTGAGTTGCTCGCTGAACTTTCTATCTTGGCAGATGATCGTGGGATCGAGTTGGTTGGGGATTTTCAGGAGACACCAAAAATTCTCGGAGATGCTGGACAGATAAAACAATTAATGATTAACCTTTTGGATAATGCCTTTCGCCATACGCCAAGCGGTGGGATGGTCAAAGTGAGATTGGTTCCTAAAGACAAACATGTTCTCATTTTTGTCGAGGATTCCGGAGCCGGGATTGATGCAGAATATCTTCCACATCTCTTTGAACGGTTCTACCGAGTAGGGAGCGCTCGTGATAGAAATTCCGGAGGGACAGGACTTGGACTGTCAATCGTTAAAGAAATCATCGAGTCTCACGGAGGAAAGATCGAAGTTGAAAGTAAATTAGGAAAGGGGACAACTTTTATTTTGATGTTACCAACATGAAGCTTAAAAAGGATACCCGATCGATATTAAAGGATACTTTACTCCTCTTTCTGCCGGCGGTTCTGATTGTGGGAGGCGTTATTGCCATATTCTATTCCGAAGAAGTGGAGCAGGAGATTGAACTTCATAGGGCCGATGAAAGGCACCATATAGACCTGCACAAGAAAATGATCAGAGGGGAACTGAAATCCATTCTCTCAGATCTGAAATTTCTGTCAAAAGAGGATGAGATCCTTGAAATCCTGATCACTGATAATGCCAAATTCCGTAAAATACTTTCAGAAGAATTCAGAATCTTCTCTGAAGAAAAAGGGATTTATGACCAGATAAGGCTGCTTGATATTGGCGGAAAAGAAGTCCTTAGAATTAACTTCGAGGATGGAGAGTCCTATATCGTAGAAGAAGATCAATTACAGGTAAAATTGAAACGTAGCTATTTTAAAGAAACATTCGCGCTTGGGAAAGAGGAAATATATATGTCCTCTTTTGATCTCAACATCGAGAAAGGCGAGATTGAACAACCGCCGAAACCTGTCATCCGTTTTGGCATGCCTCTTTTTGATAGCCAGGATCGAAAGCTGGGGATTATCATCCTTAATTACCTTGGTAATATTCTTCTTGAGCAATTCCATCGGATACACTCAAATAAGCAGGAAAAATACATGCTATTGAATGCGGAGGGATTCTTTCTTGACGGTCCGATGGAGGAAGACGAATGGGCCTTTATGTATCCTGAAAAAAATACTCGAAGATTTGAGACTAGCTATCCAGATGCTTGGCCGCAGATCTCTAATGCCGATTCGGGGCAGTTTAGGAACAGTATTGGCTTATTTACGTTTACCACAAGCTATCCTCTGCTCGAAGCGATTGAAAGGATGCAAGCCGTGGCGGCGGGGTCCACGCCCATTAAATTTGATCTGCTCAAGGCAAGGCTCAATTCTTGGAAGATTGTTTCATTTGTGCCGGAGCAGCTCCTCATCTCCGGGAGTGAGGCCTTTCTCAAGACGCTCCTCATTTTTTATCTTTTTTTCAGTGTTATCATGGCATTTGGATCTGTTTTGCTTGCAAAAGCAGCTGTCTACAAAAGGATTTCGCTTAACACCCTCATGGAAAGCGAAGCAGATCTTGCCGAAGCCCAGCGGATTGCGCAGGTTGGTAGTTGGAGATGGGATATCGGCTCAGATCTTCTGGAAATGTCTGATGAAAACCGCCGAATTTTTCAATTTGCGATGGGGAAGGTCTTCAAACAGAAAGATTTTCTCAATCGACTCCACCCGGATGACCTCCCTCGGGTTGGAGAAGCGATTCAACAAGCACGACAGGGTGATCAGCCTTATGACATTGAATACCGTATTGTTTTGCCGGGTGGAAAAGAACGCAATATCCATTCCAAAGGGGAATTCTTTTATGACAAGGCGGGTATTCCGGTTTCTCTTAGAGGAACTGTGTCTGACATTACCAGAAGGAAACAGATTGAGGCAGAGCGGGAAAAATTGATTCAAGACCTGGAATCGAGAAATGCTGAGATGGAGCAATTTACCTATACCGCTTCTCATGAGCTGAAATCCCCTCTTATTACAATAGGCGGATATCTCGGACTTCTAAAGAGAGATCTGGATACCGGGAAGCCCGAAAAAGCAGAATCATACATAATGCGAATTGTTGGCGGGGTAAAGACCATGAAACAATTGCTGGATGAAATGCTGGAACTCTCTCGTGGCGGCCGCCAGATCAACCCGCCAGAAGAAGTAAGCTTAAACAAACTGATTGACGAAGCGGTAGAAGTCGTCAGGGGAAGACTTACAGAAAAGGAGGTCGAGATTAAAATCGCCCCTGCTCTCCCGATGGTAACCGTCGATGCGGTCAGGGTAAAAGAGGTGTTTATCAATCTCATGGAGAATGCGGTAAAGTTCATGGGAGACCAAGCCAAACCCCTGATAAAAATTGGAAACCGAACGGAGGATGGGGAAACCACCATATACATCAAAGATAACGGAATCGGTATTGATCCAAGCTATCATGAATATGTATTTGGCCTCTTCAACCGTCTTGACCCACAGCTTGATGGAACCGGTATCGGTTTGTCCCTGGTCAAACGAATTATCGAAGTCCATGGCGGTCGAATCTGGATAGAGTCTGAGGGGCTGGGTTACGGAAGCACCTTTTATATGACTTTCGTCGAACAAAACAATAAAAATATTAGGAAAGAGAAAAGCGATGAAGGAGACTCTACCCCTTGTCTTGCTCGTTGAGGACAACCCTGATCACAAAGAATTGATTCTCGCATCTATGGATCGAATCGAAAAGAAAATCGATCACATCCTTGATGGAGAAGCCGCACTTGATTATCTGTTGCGTCGTGGCCAGTATACTGGTTTGAATGAAAACTCCTTGCCGGATCTGATTATATTGGATTTGCGCATTCCAAAGGTAGATGGCCTGAAAGTCCTGAAAGAGATCAAGGAGTCAGATCAACTACAACATATCCCAGTGGTTATATTTTCTTCGTCAGAATCGGAAAGGGATATTCAGCTTGCATATTTATATGGTGCCAATAGTTACCTGGTCAAATCTGTTGGATCCGATGAATTCTTTCGTCAGATCCGTCGCATCGAAGAGTACTGGTTGCGTGAAAATAGGGTTGGAAAGAAGTAGTGTACACTATTATTTTGTGTTGTGATAATGATGGCACTTATGAGAAGTCAGACTTAAGATTTCTTGCTGCCCAAGTTTACAAAAGTTCAGCTTTTACAATGAAAGAAGCTGGTAATTCATTCTGACTTTTGATAGAAACGGGTCCGCGAAGATTCTTGACATTACTAAAAATATTTTGGAGGGGATATGGATTTACGACGTAAAAAAGGGTTATCTATCCACGCGGTCTGGCTCATTTTTGGGATCTTCATTCCCGTTCTCTGCGTAGATTTGCATGGGGCAACCGCATCAGAACCCCTGCCCCTCCTTTCCCTACGAGGTGCTGATGTCAAGATCGGAGGAGAACTCGAACTCGAATTTATTGACTCTGAAAATGATCAAAACCAGATCCAAGCCAAGAAAAACCCTTCTTCAAGGTTCGCCCTTGACAAGATTGTGATCACGCCGCAGGTCCATCTCGATACTGGAATTCTCTTCAGGGCAGATATCGAATTCAATCCCGATAGCAATGTAAAACTGGATGAGGCATGGATAAAAATTCCCGACTTCCCATTCAACACCTGGCTGAAGATCGGCCTGGAGGATGTCTTCAGCAAGCCTCACCGGAAGACAGAGTCTTATCCGCTTCTTGGCCATGCCTTCTGGCAGGATGAGGATCTTGGGCTTTTCGCGGGAGGGGAGTACGACGGGTTCTATTGGCGGTTTTCATTAACCAATGGGAGAAGACTAAAGGATCGGAGAGCATCAGAAGATAATGTTTTTCCGATCACAACAGATGATGACGATAATGTTGAGCAGAATGGCAACAAACAGATCGGGGTCGGGCTTGGGATTGACTACACGATCAAGGAAGGACATCAGATCGATATCCTTCCTTTCTACTACGCGTCCGATTTAAGTGTGGCCGACATCGCATATTTAAATGGAATATCAAATTATCCTGCCGGTAGCACGGATAATGATCAGGTCAGATATGGGCTTAATCTTGATTACGCCCTGAGAGATTTTTATTTCTTTGGCCAGTATATGAAGGGGAAAGATGGGGCGATGGATCGTGACGGATGGTATGTTCAACCCTCGTACAAGGTTCATTTTGGGTATCCCCGTTTGCAATCGGTGGAGTTACTTGTTCGTTATGAGGAATATAACGTTGATTTGGTAAAAGATACGGCCGATTCCCGGACTTGGGACCGGTCGACGACGGTATTTGCGCTTTTATCAGAAGTTGTTAAAGGTTTTAAGGTTAAAGCAGAATATGACTTGAATGAAGAAAAGAACAATGGACCGGATGTCGAAAACAACGAACTGGTGGTTCAACTAGAGATCAAGTTTTAATAGAGGGGGGAGGATTACGGTTCTGTCGCAAATTTCGGATAGTTTTTGACGGGTCATAGGAGCATCCGTGGTGTCAAACAAAGGGTTTGGAGCTCTGATGCTGAGCTTTAACCGATGGTACCTGTCTTATCCTCTGAGCTACCGTCACATCGAAGAGATGATAGAAGAACGTGGAATTGATGTGGACCACTCAACAATCAACCGGGGCGGTATTGAAACAATTCATATGATTCACAAGAGCCAAATGAAACAAGGGGTTGAACAGCACCAGACCTTCGCCCACCAATTTTACTCATTGGCAGCTTAGAGGCTGAGATCTCCAGACCCCTTTTGTCCTCTGGAGTAATTTGCGACAGAACCCAATAGATGGTTTTTATCACTAACCCCGACGATTACGAAATTGAACCGCTCTAATGTATTTTAATCTAGTCAAATTGTGTAAGTGAGGTTCTCTCTAAATGCCTATTGCCAAGAAGAAGGCACCCTTTAATCTCCTGTGGTGGTATTCGATTATCAGCTTCGTCTGTATTGTCATTATTTCTACCCTTACAGGCTTTTTCCTATCAAGATTTTTGACCAATAGTACCCTTCATCTTGATGCAGTTGGGACTAAATATTCTGTCCAGGCCCTTGTTGAATCCGAAAAAGCGAGCCTCTATTTTTTAATAGAAGAAAAGGAACGGCGAGAGGTAATCTTTTCTAAGTTTTTAAAAAAAGTTATCACGAATCCTGAGGTGACATGGGTAAGGGCCTATGACACGGAAGGGACAGTTCTCTGGGCAAATGATAAGCGATTTATCGGGCATAACTTTATGCCGAACCCTGAACTGATTCGTGCCCTTTCCGGATCAATGGCGGTTTCCAGCGGCACGTCCGGCAAGCCGCTCAAAGGGGAACATATTTTTGACAAAGAAGCCCCTTATTTTGCCGAGATCTACCTTCCCATATGGAGCATCAATCACGACAAGGTCGTTGGCGTCATCGAAGTTTACAAGGTACCGTATACACTTTTCAGTGTGATTAATAAAGGGACGCGCCTGGTCTGGCTCACCGCCAGCTTCGGTGGGTTTTTCCTCTATGTCTCTCTCTATTGGATCGTAAAAAGAGCGGCCTATGTCATCCGTCGTCAAAAAGTGGCATTAAAGGATGCCAATCTGGTCCTGGAGGAAAAAATAAATGATAGCGAACAAACCGCAGAAGCACTCGGGTCCTTACTGATAACAACTGGAGTCGCAAACAATAAACACTTCTTCCATGACTGCGTCCGAGATCTTGCCAAAATCTATGATACACGTTACGCCTTTGTGGGTGTGTTTACCGACGACACACACACCGCCATTAAAACACTCGCTCTTTTGGATGGAGACGGCTTTCTAGAGAACGTCGAATACAAAATATCAGGAACACCCTGCGAAGATGTCTTGGATTCGAGTATGCAGTTCGTCCCCGAGAATGTTGTTCAAAGATACCCGAAAGATAAATTCCTCTGTGAAATGAATTTAGAGAGTTATTTTGGGGCACCGTTGATTTCTCCCTTAGGAACAGTTTCTGGGCTGGTGGTTGTTATGGACAATAAACCCATGTCTCCTCAGTTATGGGCGAAGCCCCTATTGGGTATTATGGCAAACAGACTGGCGCTCGAACTTGAACGTCAATTCGCGAACGATGCGTTGAAGCTTGCCGGTACTGTTTTCCAGAGTACCACCGAGGCGATTCTGATCACCAATGCAGACGAAAAGATCATTTTAGTCAATCCCGCATTCATAAAGATCACAGGCTATTTGGAGGAGGAGGTGGTCGGAAAAACCCCCCGGATGTTCAAATCCGGTAAGCATGGCGGATCATTTTATCAGGAGATGTGGAATACCCTCTCCGCTACAGGCCAGTGGCAGGGAGAAATCTGGGACAGAAAAAAGGACGAAACCGTCTATCCAAAATGGCTCTCTATCATTGAAGTCAAGGACGAGACGGGGAAAATAATTCACTATATCGGCATCTTCAGCGACATGACCGAGAGGAAGAATTTGGAAAATCAGTTTCACCAATCTCAAAAACTTAAAAGTATTGGTCAACTTGTTAGTGGAGTCGCGCACGAATTCAACAATCTTCTAACACCCATTACGGGTTATGTAGATATTCTCCTTGAGGAGACTACACGGCAACCTGGGATACAGAAACACCTCTTGATGGTTCAAAAAGCCACTCATCGGGCAGCCATACTGACAAAAGAGCTTTTGGCCGTCGGTCGACAGAAACACGTAGATCTTCTCCCTAGATCCCTGATCGTCATTGTAGAGGAGGTTAAGCACCTTCTCAGACAAACAATAGACCGCAAAATTGAAATCATCGTCGAATCTTCTGCCGATCTATGGACTGTCCTCGTAGACGCGGGGCAGATACATCAGGTCATCATGAATCTGAGCATAAATGCGCGAGACGCCCTAGTGGAATGCATGGACGAGGAGAAAGATTTTCACCCATTATTAGAGATCAAGATGAAAAATATTCATCTTGATCATGTTTTTTGTAAATCTCATCTCGGGGCAAAAGTCGGAGACTTTGTTTGCTTGTCTGTTTCCGATAATGGCACTGGAATAGATGAGTCCATCATGCCTCATCTATTTGAACCCTTTTTCACAACCAAGGAAGTCGGCCAGGGAACAGGTCTTGGTTTGGCATCTAGTTACGGAATCATTAAAAGCCATGCAGGGTGGATAGGGGCAAGAACAATTAAGGACAAAGGGACAACTTTTGAGGTTTATCTTCCTCGAACAAAACGGCCTATCGTCATACCAACCACTCAGGGTTCTGTCAGATCTTTTAGTTCTAACAATGAGACAATTATGATTGTAGATGATGACGAGTCCATCCGAGCGCTGGGTAAAGAGATCCTGTATCGGTGTGGATACTCCGTATTATTGGCCGAAAATGGGGATCAAGCGTTGAAACTCTTTAGAGAAGAGCGTGGACGGATTTCGCTTGTCGTACTCGACCTGACAATGCCCAAATATTCGGGATGGGAGGTCTTGCAAGACCTCTGCAAGCTGGATCCCAAATTGAGAGTGATCATATCTAGCGGAAACGATATTTCTAGTGAAACAAGATCCCAAGGAGATTTGGGATCGTTTACACATCTCTCAAAACCTTTCCGACCCGCTGAAATGGAGAAAACTATTCGAGAAGTCCTGGAACGAGCCTAATTCTTTAACTCTAATGGACTTATGGACTTTAGTTTTGAATGAGGTTCACACCTTGAATAAATATTCACTCAAATGAAAGCCTCTATTTCAACACATAATCATTAATTCTCAGAACTTGGGATGTTATCGATTAGTAAGATAAAAGGGGCTGACCTCTTTTTTATCTGCTTTGTGTACCCTTGTATAGACGCCTCCGTGTAAACAAAATTTGGTCACGGTTCTAGTCACGGTTAAGGGTATATCCCCATCACAAGTTGTCACAACAGAATAGCCATGAACCCTTTTAAATACAATGGGTTCATCACATATAATCATCAAGGGGCACTCTTGGTATTGCTTTTCGGGATAGGATTCTGGATCTGTCTATCGAGGTTCGATCCCTCGTCCCCCAGCCAATTACTTTTCAATGACTTATGAGGATCAAGGCGTTAGTTTTTGAATTAAGGTTCAGCGAAGGTTCACCCCCCCCAATTTTTTTTGCTCGCGCTTTAATCGCGGATTTCCCCGCCGAAGATGCGCCGTCGTTTCTTTCCCTGATCGAGAGGATGATCGTACCCTGGAAGGATAGTCCCGTCTGTGGAGTAGGGGCCGATTTGAGTCCATGTTCCCCGTTTGGGTCGATCGACAAATTCAATTTCGAGTATGGCCTTTGGGCTCTTGTACCCATATTTAAATGGAATGATGACCCGCATTGGAAACCCATGCTCATCAGAGAGGGGTTCCTGATTCATTGTATGTACCAGCAGTGTTCGTTCGTGATGCATTTCTTTTAAGGAAAGGTATTCGACATATGTATCGGCACAACGAAAGATAACTCCAAGGACCTCAGGCCGGGGTTGGACTGCTTTCTCCAAATCCAATAGAGAAAAACCCTCCCATTCGGCTTTTGCAGACCAACACTCCACACATTTGATTCGAGAAGTCTGCTTGATTCTCGGCAATGCTTTTAGCGCTTCAAGGGAAAATTCTTGTGGTTTTTCACAGAGGCCCCTGACTTTGAGACGCCATCCCATCCTCTCAATCCGACGGAAGGGTTTATAATATTGGATATAAAACGTCTTGTATCTCCCTTCACGGGTTTTTCCGACATATTCCGAAGACCTCCAGAAGTTAAATCGGGCTTGTGCGATGTACAGAGACCCCGAAAAAGGTTTGAGGACGGTTACAATAGTGGTAACAGCGCCCAGGAGAAATTTCCTTAAGAATCCTCTCCGGCCAATCTTTTTCAACGTACGCATCGAAAGCCCAGAAAGATATACGCCTTTTCGGGCGCAACCTCGATAAATTCATATACCCGGCTGTACTCATAATCCAAATGGTGGTTCCAGACGCCGCCTCTCGCAACCCGCTTTCCTTGAGATCTCCCCATCGTCCATTCCCAGACGGAGGCGGCCATGTCCCGTACACCATAGACCGAGACATCTCTCTTATTGAATCCAACGATCCGTTTGATCATTCCAGAGATTGAGGGATGCGCTTTCCGCCGGAGTTTCTTATTCCCCCATGGATAAGGCCTTCCATCCGTCCCACGGGCAGCCTTTTCCCATTCGGATTCGGTGGGGAGGCGTTTGTCGATTTGCTCACAGTAACGGCGTGCCTCTTCCCAGGTCACAAGACTGACAGGATGTCGTCCTGACCCTTCAGGGTAGGTGTGTTCCGGAAACAATGCCGTGAATTCAGCATTGCTGACCTCGAATTTGTCTATCCAGATTTCATCTACAGTAACCGTTTGGGAAGAGGAGGTCGGTTTGTCCATTTCACCCATCAGAAATGGACCACCTGGAATTTGGATCATCCGCTCGGGGGATGCGGCTCGGAAAGGGAAAAACCAGACAAGGATCATGACAAGAGAGGAAAAGGTGATCTTCATATCCATCAGACGGGTCTCTTAAATCAAATGACTGTGCTTTGGCCTTTACAAAAAAAGATCAACGCGAGCTTATTCATTTCGTGGGAGCGTTGTGGTAAAGACTACGGTCTTTCATTGGAAAGAATCCCGGGTTGAAGCTCCTGGATAAAAGAAGTTAAAAAGTCGAATTTGGTAATCTCCTTGTCTATGAGCGCTTTGTTAAAGACAATCACATCTAAGTCTATTGTCCGTGGGCCATTTTTATTCTCGGTCCGTACCCTTTCTAGTTTGTCCTCAATTTGTTTCAGGTGTTCAACCAATTCTTCAAAATAAAGCTTTGTTTGTATTAAAACGGCACCATTTAAAAAATCATCTTGTTCCTTGAAATTGACGGGTTTTGTGTAGATGGTTTTTGTTTCTTTCAAGACCGATCCGATCTGTGAAATCTCTATTCGCGCGCTCTGTACATTTTGTTCGGGTTCAATATTGGATCCGAGGCTGATCATAGCGGTGTTATATCGATCTCTATCGGCCACGGTAACAAGGACATTGTCGCAAAAACGCAAAGAATTTGGTTTTTCAACAGTGACTTTAACATCTCTGATGTAGGGGATCTTTTTTACACATTCCCAAGTCAGTTCGGCAAGCGTTTCTACTAAATTAAATTTATTGTTTTCAACCAAACGAATCACTTCTTTTGTAATTTTTTTATAGTTGACTCCGTACCGGATATCATCGAATTGAATGGCTTTTGATGCATCAAACTTGTAGGAAATGGAGATGACGACATCCTGTAATTTTTCTTTTTCCCAGTCATTAAATCCGATATAGGCCCTTAATCTTAGATTTTTTATACTGACCTTTGAATATTTTCCAGGTGAGTTCATTTTATAAATGTTCTCCTCTATCGATAAATATGGTCTGTTCTGTCGGAAAATCACTTTCCACGAGGAAAATCGTGGTAGTCTGAATTTATTCTAAGGTACCCATAGATTTCATCCCGATTAGGATCATGGGCGATTCCGGAGCGACTCTTCCGGGGCCTCCGCGAAAATCCTTCGGATGACTTCTTCGATCTCCATTTCCTCAACGGACAAATCTTCGATACGATAACCCTCAAGGAGTCTTTGGGTTGTGTGTGCCACCTCCTTCTTTTTTACTTTTAAAACGGCGTGGTGCGCGTCCCATACTTCAACTCCTTCTAAGCCGGGTGGAGGAGTCGTTGTTTGCGCATCGGCAAAGCGAACCTTGATGACCTTATGGTCGATATAACGTTGAGAAAGCTCAGAGAGCATGCCGTCGAAGGCAATGCGCCCGTGGTTGATCACAAGAACGCGCTTGCAGAGTTGTTCCACATCCTGCATGTAATGACTGGTCAGGAGGACGGTTGTCTTTTTGAGGCGATTATATTCCTGGATAAAAGATCGTATCTTTTCTTGAGAGATGACGTCGAGCCCGATGGTCGGCTCATCGAGAAAGAGGACCCGGGGTTGGTGCAGGAGTGCGGCCACCAGTTCACATTTCATACGCTCCCCGAGGGAAAGCTGCCTTACCGGGACGTCCAGGAGGTCTTTGAGCTTGAGCAGTTCTACCATTTCGTCGAGACTCTTCTGGAAATCAATTTGTTTTACGCCATAGATGTCTCGATTTAGTAAGAAAGATTCTGCGGGGGGGAGGTCCCACCAGAGTTGATTCTTATGCCCCATGACGATGGAAAACTGTCGCTGATATGCGCGATCACGCTGCCAGGGCGTGAAGCTCAATACCCGTGCCTCGCCTGATGTTGGATAGAGTATTCCTGAGAGCATCTTGAGAAGGGTTGTTTTTCCCGCGCCGTTTGGTCCGAGAAAACCGACAAGTTCTCCCTCTTCCAAGGAAAAAGAGACAGACTTTACAGCCTCTTTATAGAGAGGTTTTCGGGAGAAAAGCCCTTTGAAAGAGCCCTTAAGGCCTGCCTCTTTCCGATGGGTCGTGAAAGTCTTTGTCAGTTGGGAAACTTCGATCGCAGACATCGGTTTTCCAATTCAGCTGCTTGCGGAGCTGTAAAAGTTCAAACTCCAGTTCCAAACAAAGAGTCCAAGTATTAGACCGCCTCCTGCAACGCTCAGGGAGATAAGAACCAGAGAGGGGTTGGCGCGCCCCACCAATATTGCGGCCGGGGTTGTTGCAATTAAACTGCTCGGGAGAATAAAGGTGAAGAATATTTTTCCCAGGCCGTGGTAGATCTCACGTGGGTAGCGTGCGGTATTGATGAAGTAATAGACCACGGTATTGAGTTCCTGTGATTTGACCAGCCAGAAGACCAGGCTGTTGATGAGGAGGCAGAGGGCATAATAGATGACCAGTGAATTCACAAGCATTAAGAGATAAAAAGGAATACCGATCCAACTTGCATTGCTAAGATGTAAAAATCCGTAGACGACAAGTAGAAGTCCCATCAGGCCCTCTCCGAGGCTGTCCGTGAGGGAAACATGGCGGAAGGCCAGATGGGCGGCTGGCGCGATGGGTGATGTGAGCATGACGTCGAAATTACCTGTGCGGACATAGTTTCCCAATTCTAGAAATCCTTTTCGAAAAGTGAGGTAGGCGAGCTCCCGCACGATACCAACGCTCCCCACTAAGATCAAGGTCTGGTGAAAGGTCCAACCTCCAACGGTCTCGACGTTCCCATAAAGAATGGAAAAAAATAAGACATTCATCATCATGAAAAAAATATCCATGCCGACATTAATGGCAAAGTTTGCACGATAAATCATCTCATTCTTAAGGTTATGGCTTAAAAATGAGCGATAGAGGGCGAAGTAACGGACAAATATTTTTGTCAATTTATTTACCAACAGCTTCATAGCGTGTAATCCCGCGCCGTAAGGCAAACTGGAGAAAAAAGTAGAGAAAAACAATCCAGCCCATTGCGATCAGGAAGCCGGGAAGCGGATTTGCTTCCTTTTCCAAAAAAATCTGAATGGGAAAGAAGACGAGAAAACGGAAGGGCAAGGCATTCGCGACCACTTGAAAGGATACTGGAAAAAGATCCAGAGGAAGAAGTGCCCCCGCGAGGAAAAAGATACAATATTGGAGCATGTATTTGAATGAATTGACTTTCACGATCCAGAAAGCAAGGATGCCAATTGCAAAATCAAACTCGAAAGCAAGAAGGCCGCCCAGGATCATAGAAAAAATAAAATAAACAAGAGACAATCCGCTGCTTGGAAACGAAACATGTGCGATCAGAAGAAAAGACAGGATGGCTCCAACCACCAGGATAATGAGTCCTTCAAAGAGTTTTCCGGAAAGGTTGATTGTAAACCAATAGTGGAGATAGTTGACAGGCTTCACCAGGAAATTTGAAAAAGACCCTTCTGAGATCTGATCGCTGATTTCCCAACTGATATATGAGAGGACCATGCTGTTGATGATCAACTGAAGGATGTAGTAGGTAATCAGGTCAGAGAGGGTGTAACTTCCGAGACTCTGGTTGCTGAGATATATTGCGTTCCAAAGATAAAGAAGCACAGAGATATGAAGTAAATTCCCAAGAATAGAAATGAATGTCGGACCCCGGTATTGGAGTGCATTCTGCCAGTTGACTTGAAAGACCGTCCAGTATTTACGCATCCGCACAGTATACCTTTGTAACGATTCGGCATGCCACTATTTTTATTCGACTCTCAATGAAAAAAACCTGTCTGCTTGTTTACTCCCTTTCCGGGCTTATTATGACTGATAAGACCAAAATCTGTCATCGATTGGGTAATCCTTTACATAGCTGACGTGTCGGAAACGCGATATCCGAGATAAATAAGGGTCATTTTTCTAACAATATGGTGATCGTCCTAGGCATATTGAGGCATGCAAATTGCCTTATTACGGCAGAGCGCAGAAGGGGTTTGAAGAAACCCTCTCATTATCTCGTTTTCTGTGCGTGTTCGAAAAGGCGATCCTCGGAGAATCCGCGATCGCCGTTCATCCTTTGTTCAGAGCAAACCAGGGGAAACCTTGGGACGCAGAGTGACGGAGCTAAAGGGGAAAAGGGTGAATGTCCTTTCCTTCATGCTTGCCGGGCCGCCAAGGGGAAGCTCTTTGGCGGCTTTTTTTGTTTTGTGCCGATGAAAAGAGGGTATCTCAATTTTGTATGGGGGGGGGGACATGCAAAAAAAAATAAGATATTTCGTGATGAGATCTGGTGGTTTATTGATCGTATTTTCGTCGTTCATCTTTTTGTCGTGTACAAATTCATCGAATTCAGATCCTGTTGCTCAGGACGATCTTCCCGGGATTGTCTTTGTAAAGCGTTCGGTCGATTCTCTGGGTGATCCTCTGGATCCTGTTGAATTTACCTCCGGGGGGGATCTCCATACCCTGGTTCCCGGAACCCCTTCAGGAAACCTTCAGAATCTGACGACAGACCTCACCAATGGTGTTGGGGATGTTTCGGACCCTGAAGTCTTCCCGCAGACCGGTCAGGATTCATTCCGCCTTGTTTTTTCCTTGAAGCGCAACAGTACAGACAATTGGCACCTATATGAGGTGGTTGTCAATAAAGACGGAACCCGGGCCGCACCCCCGGAGCAACTCACCTGTGGGCTTTCCAACGAGGTGGAACCAGCCTATCTCCCGGATGGAAGGATCGTCTTCACCTCTGACCGACCAGGGCACCTTGATGAGTATGAACGGAGAAAATCCCATGTTCTTCATATCCTGGACAGGAGTAAGGCAACCCTCCCGTCACAGCCCACTTGTGGCGATGCTGGCGAGATCGTTCAGATTTCCTTCAACCAGAGTCATGACCGAAACCCTGTTGTCCTCAAGGATGGAACGATTCTCTTCAGCCGTTGGGAGCACCTTGGCCGAGTCAATAAGTTCACCCTTTTCTCAGTGGAGCCGGATGGAACGGATCTTTTTGTCAAATATGGCTCACACTCGGGCGTCAATAGCTTTCTGAGTGCCCGTGAGTTATCCGATGGCCGATTGGTCTCCACGATGATGCCACTCACGGGGACCTTTGAAGGGGGTGCCGTTGGTGTGCTCGACGTGGTCAATGAGGCCGACAATGCTCAGACAGCTTCACAGCAACTCACCAAACCACAGGTCATTCCCACGGGACGAACCCCCTCAGATTTCGGACGCTATTTCAGCACCTATCAGGTGCCGGATGGTTCGGATCGCTACTTGGTTTCCTATGCCACCGGGGCTGTCGTGCGTGACAGCATGATGAACCTCGTGGAAGAACCGTCCTATGGGCTCTGGATGCTCAATAATCGTGACGGAACCCTAAAGCCGATCAAGCTCCCGTCTGCGGGGACAAGAGAGGTCTACCTGGAGCCCATTCCGCTGATGGCGACCCCCGCAAATTTAATCCCCACGATGAAGACCCAGAAGACCGCGAACCGCAGCGCGATGGTACAGACGGGGGTCCTGGCGGCGGCCAGTGTCTACGACTCCGAGGCAAACCGGGCGCTCTCCGATGCCGTACTTGGGGTGACCATTCCGAGAGATATTTCCGGGAACATCGACTTCAACGCACTGGTTGCGGATCCAGCGCTCCAAGTGGTCAAGGAGGTGCGGGTGATCGAAGCGGTTCCCAGCGATCCGGGCATTGGGAGAGAGGATATTGGCGCGACCCAGTTTGAACGGCAGAAAATCCTCGGCTATGCCCCCGTGGAGGCAGATGGTTCCTTCCGGATCACGGTTCCGGCAGATCGGGCGATTACATTGAATGTGGTCGATTCAAAAAGGCGTTCTTTCAAGGTGAAAGAAAACTGGCTGCAAGTGCGCCCTGGAGAGAACAAGACCTGTAATGGGTGCCACTCACCGAGGCGGGGAATGCCTCAACGTCTCGCAGCCGAGTCTATCGCGTTGAACAGAGCCGAATCGGCTCTGGCACCTCCGGCAATTCCGGTTATTGACTACACGGACCATGTGCAGACGATCTTTACAGCCAAATGTGTTTCCTGCCACTCGGTTGCAAATATCAATGGGCCGGATGGCGGGCTGGAATTGGTTGGAGACCAGTCCGGCGCCGGATTCCCGCTTTCATATGATCAGCTTCTTGAGGGTTCAAACGGGTCCGACCTCGTGTCGCCGGGGGAATCCCGTCAAAGTCATCTCATCGAGCGGGTTTTTGGAGAGGAGTTAAGGGCCGGCGACACGCTTCCAGTCTCTGATCCTGCCAATCATGCGATGCTCCTTACAGATCCGGAGAAGGAAATCCTGGTGGAATGGATCGACATGGGCGCCCAGTTTACCAACAAACAGGTCATTGCCAATACGGGGAGAAAGAATCTTGATCAGGTGGTTTTTCAAACGGCCATTCAAGCGATTCTTCAACAGCGCTGTGCGGGATGCCACGTCGCGGGGGGCGGGAGCAACTTTGTCTTGACCGGAAGCCTTGAGGGGGATCTGAATGCAACCGCATCCCGAACCAATGTCAGCGACCCGGCCAACAGCATCCTCCTTTTAAAGGCAATCGGAACGATTCCGATGCGCGTGAATGGGCTGCCGGTAACTCCTCCGTTGCTCTTGTCAGATCCGGATTACACGACGATTCTTAATTGGATCTCGGCAGCAAACTAGTGAAAATGGGCTCGATTAAGGGGATCAACAATCAGGTGGTAAAAATGGTTCTCGGGATGAGAGGGGTCGCGATTTGTCCTTTTCCGGTGAGGAGGATTTGTGGCGGCCTCTTGGTGGGTTTTTTCCTTTTATTTAGTGGGGGATGCGGCCATGTTGAACCGGGAGAGGAAGGAGTCGCAGGAGGATTGGACCATACAACCTTCAAAAATACGATACAGCCGATTCTGGACAACAGAGGCTGTTCTCAGAATGGGTGTCACTTTCGGGATAAAGTGAATCCCAATATCGGAGGACCGGGAGGAAGTTTTCGTCTCTTTATCTGCACAGGGAGCGATCCCTGCACACCTGGGGAGCTTCTGGCAAACCACGACTCCTCTGCGGGGATGAGCGATATCGTTAATCCGCCAAACAGCAAGCTTCTCACCAAGCCCCTGGCACTTCAGGGAGGCGGGGTGCAGCATTTGGGGGGAGAAATATTTTCAAGTACAACAGATCCGGATTATTTGACGGTGTTAAGTTGGATACAGAGTCCGCTCTAGGCTTATTGCCCCATAACGCAGGTTTCCGATCGGTATTTCTATTTCATTTGATAGGATTTCTGCTGATCGGGTTCCTGGCCTCGGCGACACCCGCATTCGGCGAGGAGGAAGTCGTTCAGGTTGTTGAACCCTTCCTGGAGATCCATACCGGGCCGGGGATGAGCTATCCGGTCTTCTACATTGGGGAGAAGGGGGAAGAGGTCCTTCTTCTGAAACGCCGAACAGATTGGTACAAGGTTCGCCTCCGTAATGGAAAAGAGGGTTGGGTCCATCGTCTCAAGATCGATCTTACCCTTCGGGCCTCTGGGTTCCGGAAAGGCTGGGCCGAAAGGATCTATGACAAATATATTTCGAGGCGGCTCATGATGGGATGGGGAGGAGGAACCTTCGGTGGTGACCCCATTCTCACACTCAGAGCGACTTATTCCTTTACAGAGGTCCTGGCGTTGGAGGGAGGGGTCGGTTTGGCGACGGGTGATCTGGGAGGTACTGAACTCTATCAGGGTGGCCTGGTGTTCATCCCCTGGAGCGGCCCCTGGTTTTCTCTCCATGGAACAATTGGCGGAGGACGGGTTCAGGCCTCTCCCACCCCTCTTCTGATCAAAGCAACAAGTAAAGGTTTCTCGACCGCTTATGGCGGGATTGGTTTTTCCGCCCCGCTTTTTAGACGGCTGTTCTTACGCGGTGATTTTCGTAATTTTTCACTGTTTGTAAACCCCAAGCGCACCAGGGAGATTCAAGAATATACGCTGGGACTCTCTTTTGGATTTTAAGGGAAAAGCACTTATGTCTGGAAAAATATCAATTACACGACGGATCTCCAAGGCACTGGTCATTGGAATTATTTTCGGATTAATTTTTTCGCAAGGGGCGATTGCGGCCGCACAGAGTGGTGAATTTCTTCGGGGAGAAGACCCCTTGATCTCACCCCCAACAGAGGAGAGGGTTATCAAAGAAGCCGGAATCGATGCGGAATACATAGAGGTCAGCGCATTTTATGGATTGTACGCTCTGGATGGGTTTGCATCCTCGCCCGTCAGCGGTGCGAGGCTTGCCCTTCATTTAACAGAGGATATCTTTTTTGAAGGGAGCTACGGCATGACAGAGGCCGACCAGGAGGTCTTTGAGCGTTTGACCGCCCGGTTACTTCTTACCGATACAGAGATCATCTACTGGAATGTCAATGTGGCTTATAACCTCTTTCCCGGGCAGATTTTTCTAAGCCGTAAAAAGACGATTAATTCCACAATCTTTCTGATCGGGGGTTTGGGGCAAACGCAAGTCGATAACCGGGATCATTTCACAAGCAATTTTGGGATTGGATATCGGGCTTTTATCACAGACTGGCTTGATGCGCGGATCCAGTACACCGTCCATTCTTTTGAGACAGATCTGACCGGGGTGAAGGAGCGAATATACAACCTGGAGGGTACGGTTGGTCTTGCGATATTTTTCTAAGAGGAAATAACCACTCAGCATGCCCCTCTTTTCCTCCATGGCGGCGTTGATGTGGTGCTCGAATCCTCGCGTAGTGAAACCTACGCTGTGGTTCTGCGTTCCTCACGCCTTGCCCTGAATAAAAATAGTGGCATGCTGAGTGCTTACAAATTAAAAAGGACAGGATATGAGAAAGAACAGATTAAAAAGAGAGAGAAGGGTTTGGCTGGCCATTTTTTTGTTGAGCCTATCCCTTGCTGGGAACATAGATCATGCTGAAGGAGGAAGCAAGCCTCAGCATGCAGCAGACTTTACAGCAAAGAGCCTTTCCGGAGAGAACATTAAGCTGAGCGAGTTACGGGGGAAGGTGGTCCTCGTCAATTTTTGGGCAACCTGGTGTACCCCGTGCAAGAAGGAGCTTCCTTATTTTAACCGCCTGTATGCGAAGTATAAAAACGTGGGGCTCAAGGTCCTGGGTGTCAATCTCGACAAGGTCCGTTCCAAGGCCGTGAGGATGAGCAGTGCGATGGGTCTCTCCTTTCCGGTCCTGCTTGATCCGGCTGGAAGGGTCTCAGGTCTTTACAGGATCAGGAGCATGCCAACCACCTATGTCGTGGCCAAGGACGGGACGGTTCGTCATATCCACTGGGGCTTTGGGCCGGATGAGCCAGCCCGGTATGAAGCAGAGATTCGAAATCTTCTTAAAGAGTAGCGTGTAAATGAAGAATAGAAGCAGAATATTTGTCTTAATGATTACTTGTTTCATCGTCCTCGGAGGATTGACAGGATGTGCCGGCGTGAGGCCCTGGGAGCGTGAGATCATGGCCGATGAAACGATGAATTTTGACGCGGACCCTTTAGAGGAAGGCTGGCACCTTCATATCCAGGAGGTGAGGGAAGGAGCCCGGGGAGGGTACAGCGGGTCCGGGGGAGGATGTGGTTGTCGGTGATGCGATCTCTTTTTGCAACTGGAGGCATACTCCTTGTCCTGGTCGTGACGATCGAGACCGCCACAGCCATAGAACCTGCAGATGAGACTGTTTCAGTTGGTTTTAATTTCTACGACGGCGGAGGGATTATGGTTCAGGGACCGGCCGTGATTGTCCGGAAGGATGTTCTTGACAAACTGTCGATAGAGGCTGGAGGTCGGGTGGATCTTGTGAGTTCGGCATCGATCGACGTGGTTACACAGGCCAGCCGCTATACAGAGAACCGTAAGGAATATTCAATCGGAACGAGCAGCATCTTTGGGGACACGCTGATGACGACGGGTTATGCACGCAGTGATGAATCAGATTATATCTCTGACCTGCTCTCACTGAGTCTGGCCCATGACCTCATGGACAAGAACCTGACCTTAACGATGAAGCTGGCCCGCTCCTGGGATCAGGTTGGAAGAAATGATGATCCCGCTTTTGGCTGGAAGGATTTCAACCGAACGATTTACGCAGTTGGCGTTGCCCAATCCATGACAGCCCGATGGCTGGTGCAACTTAACTACGAGCTCACGGCCGACGAAGGCTTGATCAACAACCCATATCGGAGTGTCCTGACCCTTTCTGGAGGGACGGCGCCGGAGAACTACCCAGAGGCCAGAACGGGACATGCCTTTGTCGTGAGGACCGCTTATGGATTTCTCCCCGATGATGCTGAAGGAGAAGGGGGGGGGAGGCGCTCGATCCAACTGGACTATAGATATTACCAGGATACCTTTGATATCCGATCTCACACCGGCAAGTTTTTATATCAGCACTATGTCTCTTCTGATTGGCTCCTGGGTTTCTCTTATCGGTACCATCGTCAGGGGGAGGCAAGCTTCTATGGAGACCGTCTCCCGACCACACAGATTTTTAAGGCGAGGGATAAAGAGCTTTCACGCTTTTCCGATCAGTGGATCGGCGGGTCGATCAAGTTCAAACCAGAGCAATGGCGATGGCGATCAATCGAAAATCCCTATTTTAAGCTGGGCTACAATTTCTTGATTTTTAATTACGATAATTTCACAGATCCCCGGACCGGGGGACTTTATTCGGTGAGGGCCAATGTACTACAAGCGAGTTTTGGTTTTAATTATTAGCCTGATGACCTTAGGGCTGATTGCGCATTTTCCAGAAGCGGCAGCTGAGACGAGAGAAGGACACCTGGTGACTGAAGAGCGGGCTCTGATGGGGACCCGGGTGTTGATCAAGGTCTTTGGCGATGATCGAAGTCGGATCGATCAGGCGATCCGTGCCGGGTTTGCCGAGGTGGTCCGATTAGAAAAACTCATGAGCAACTTTATCCCTGAGAGTGAGCTCTCCCGGATTAATCAAAACGCGGGCAGGGTCCCGGTCCCGGTCAGTCGGGAGCTTTTCAACTTGATCCGGAAGGCCATAGACTACTCCAAGTTGACCGATGGTGCTTTTGACCTCAGCTTTGCCTCGGTCGGAAAACTCTGGAACTTTCGAGCGGGGGTCGTTCCTTCTACCGAGGCGGTTAGAGAACGGCTTCATCTCGTGGATCACAAGAAGATTCGTTTAGACGAGAGTACATCCAGCATCTTCTTGACGCACAGCGGAATGGAAATCGGTCCAGGCGGAATCGGCAAGGGTTATGTTATGGATCGGACCATGGCCGTTCTGAAGAAACATGGCATCCATAACGCCATGGTGATGGCCGGGGGAGACACTTTGATACGGGGTAAAAAGGGCAATGAGGCCTGGAAAGTCGGACTCCGAGACCCGAATAAGAAGAATGGCATCCTGGCGGTCCTGCCCTTGAAAGACGAGGCCATCTCGACTTCCGGGGACTATGAACGTTTTTTCATGAAAGACGGGGTCCGCTACCACCATATTCTGGATACAAAGACGGGTTTTCCGGCAAGGCTCTGCCGGAGCGTTACGATCCTGGCCCCGGATGCGACCACGAGTGACGCACTCTCCACCTCTGTTTTTGTCCTCGGTCCGGAGAAGGGGCTTGCGCTTATTAATCGCATAGACAGTGTTGATGCGATTATCGTCGGTCCTCAGGGCAAGATTCACCTCTCTTCCGGATTAACGGCCCTGGACCTTAAATCGATAAATAAAAATGAGGAATAGTCATGATCAATAAACTGATTGTTTGTTTTTTCACGCTTCTCCTTGTCGTTCCCACATGGGCCCAGGAAACCCCGAAAGGTCGTCCGATGACGGCTTCGGAAACGGCTTCCGAGACAGTTCCCACTGACAGTCTCGAGAGCCTCGATCCAAAAATTCAAAGCTTGAAGGAAGAGATTCTGGCGCTCAACAGTCTTCTTTTCCGGTTGCAAGAGGATCTCCTTTTTCCGGAGGACTCTTCGCTTGTCGTCTTTCTCAGTGTCGAAGGGGGAAATTATTTCAATCTTGATTCGGTCAAGCTTCACCTGAACGATACCATGGTCTCGAGTTACCTTTACACACAACGGGAGGTCAGCGCACTTCGCAAGGGGGGTGTTCAGCGCCTCTATACAGGAAACATCAAGTCGGGTGCCCACCAATTGGTCGCGGTTTTCACGGGGACGGGCCCTCAAGAGAAAGACTACAAGCGGGCGGAGACAATTTCCATCGAGAAGAAAAAGGGTGCGCGGTTTATTAAGATCATTATCCGGGATGACGCGGATAAGAAGCAGCCTGAGTTTAAATATGAGACGTGGGAGTAAATTGAACCGAAAGCCTGATCAGAAGATCCTGTTTTCATGGATGAAGGGTGTCGCCTTTTCCTTCATGTTGGTTCTTGTTCCGATCTGCTTGCATGCAGAGGGCGTGCTTTCAGAAGGAGATGCAGACCAGCAGAAATCATGGGAGGTCTTGAAAAGAGAGGCTTATTACCATTTCTTCCTCAAGGATTATCTGACCGCGGCAACCCGTTTGAAGTTGATCGAGGCCTCGGGTGAGGCGGTGAATGACTTCAGGATCGTTAATGAAGTGAAGGTTCTTTTGGGCAGTCTTTATCTGGCCTGGGGAATGGACCGATCTGCAATCCGTGTGTTCGGGGAATTGGACAAGCCGGGAGAGGAACGGAGTCAACTTCTCCTCAAGGTGGTCAAGGTGCAATACGAGCGTTCTCGTTATAAGGATGCCCTCGAGACATATAGATTATTTTTTCCAGAAGGGGGCGCAGCCCTGATTGAACAGCCCCGATATTTGGATCAGGCGGAATACCTGGCCGGCTTGAACCATTATGCTGCAGGTTCAATTCGGGAAGGGGTCCAGAGGCTGAATAAAATTTCCCCGACCAGTCCGTATTTCCCCTATGCCCAACTGACACTGGCGAAATCCTATGTTCAGTTAAACGACTCTGCTCAATCGCTTCGCCTGCTCCGGACCTTGAGCGAAGTTGACACAGGCAGGAGTTCAGCACTGGTGACATTGACTGAGAAGAGTCGGCTTACATGGGGACAGCTTCTCATCGAAGAGAGAAATTTTGGAGAGGCACGGCGTGTCCTGGCATTTATCCCCCAAGAGAGTCCCTTTTTCCCGGATTCCCTTTTCGGCATGGGCTGGACTCAGTTCAAGGAGGAAAAGCACCTGGAAGCGATACTCACCTTCCAGGATCTCATTAAGATCGCCCCGGATCATGACTATGCCCTAGAGGCCCTCACTGTCCTGGGTCATGGCTATAAAAAGTTGGGTGCTTTTCAAACAGCCATCGACCATTACACTGAGGCCATTGAAATTTACGGTGAAAAGGTGTCAGAGATTCGTACATTTCAAAGGACGTTTGAGGACCCTGAGGCCTTCTCCCGTTTGTTAAGAGAATACGAGGATCAGAAAGGACCTCTGGTCGAATTTCTGAAGGACGATCGGATTCGATTCTGGGTAGGGCAATATGGTGACCTTATAAAGATGGAGTCTTATCTTCAAAAGAAATTACGCGACATGGGGGTTTTTGAAGTGCTGGTGGACCACCGGGAAGAGGTTTTCCGGAAATATCTTCCGAAGGTCCGCCGATTCTTCAAGGAGACCCCCCTGAAGGGCTTGCGGAAAAAAGGAGAGGGCCTACGGAGAGATGTGAACCAGGCGGTCCAAAAGGAGGGCATCCTCTCTCTCGCCTCCGCCAACGAGGTTGAGACCTATGCCCTGTTATCCGAGGCGGTGTCACAGAGCCTTAGCCTGGGAGCGCAGATCGAGACTTTTGAAGGGGGGTCGGCCCCTGTTCTCGCGCAAAGAAAAGAATGGCATCGCGTTGATCGCTGGCTGAAGATCGCCCTGGGGGAGATGGTCTGGAAGATTACGACTGAGGTCCCGGGCAGGGCGGATGATCTTCGAAGGGATGTTCGGGTCGTCATGGCAGATCTTGAATTCATGGGGGAAAAACATGCCGGCCTGATCTCCTCTGTCCCCGCCTTGTCAGGGGAGATCGACGATTTCCGGCGTCGCATCAAGGCGGTCCGGGCCGAGCTGTTGGCACTGCGCGGCAAGGCCATCGCCTTGAGAGAGGCACTTCTTCCTCCACTTCAAGAGATCTTTCTTGGGGCATCGGAAAAGTGGATCAATCGGATTATGCGCCTGGTTGCTGTCGCGGAGTTGAGTCAGATACAGATTCTCGATGGTCAAGACAGGAAGAGCGAACGATGAAAAGATTAGGCCTTCAAGGTGTCCACAGTATCCTCTTGGTCCTTCTACTCCAGGTGGGGTGCGTCGGACCGAAACCCTATCAGGTGACCGATGCGCGCATCCAGGGATTGGCTCGGGAGGTGTCTTTGCTCCGGTCTGAGCCCGTGGTCTCAAAAAAAGGCGAAGTGCTCAAAAAATACAAGGCCTTCTTATCAGAATACGGCCAGATGCCGTCCAGGCTGCGTGCACCTGCCCTGAAACGGCTCGGAGACCTTTACATGGCATCGGCCAATGAGAAGTTTATTCGGGAGATGGAGGCCTATGAGGCACAACCTGAAGGCCCTCTTCCCCTGGTGGACTACCAAAGGGCGATCGAGACCTATAGCGTATTGCTTCGTTCCCATGATGAATATCCCGATAACGACAAAGCCCTCTATGCGCTTGCCAGGGCTTATGCGGAGAGTGGAGAAAGGGATTTGGCCCTTCCCCTGCTTGAACGGCTTATCAACCAATATCCGGCGAGCCCTCACAGATTGGAAACCTACTTCCGCTTGGGAGAGTATTACTTTGACCGGCATCGATACGAAAAAGCCGCAGAGGCCTACGCACAGACACTCTCCTGGAAAGACCCTTTTTTCCATGATAAGGCCCGGTACAAGCTGGGTTGGACCTTCTTTAAGATGAAGACCTATCCTGAAGCGATTGAACAGTTTCTTGCCCTGATTGAGAAGATGACGGCAACGCAGACCACTTTTTCTCCCGAAAACGGCACCCTGGTCTGGGAGGCCTTGACCTATGTGACCAGCTCATTTCGAATCCTTGGGGGACCTTCAAAAGTGGCGGCCCATTTTAAGAAAAACGGTTCGCGAAGGTATGAAAAAGATCTCTACCTGATGATGGGAAACCAGTACATGGCCGAAAAGCAGATCCAATCGGGAATCGAAACCTATGAAACCTTCATTCGGCAACATCCTCATGACGCGATCGCACCAATTTTTTCTTCCTATGTCATCGAAGCCCATTTAAAGAGGGGGGAGGAGGAAAAAGCCCATCTTGCCCGGGTCCAACTGGTCAGGGATTACGCCTCTGGAGGGAGCTGGCACCGTGCCAATGACGTTGCGGCACGCCAGAGGGCGCGCCCTCTGGTGAAGTCGGAACTGCATGGCCTGGCCCTCTCGGCGCATGCCAGAGCCGAGAAAAAGAAGCAGAAGAAGCATTACCAGGAGGCTTCCACATGGTATCGGCAGTTTTTGCAGGCATTCCCAAAAGAGAAGGAATCTCCAGAGGTCCAATTTTTATTAGGGGAAAGCCTGATGGCCCTGAAGCTATATGCCGATGCCGGGGCCGCCTTCATGACCTCTGCCTATGGTTATGCGGACAGAGGTCCGGAAAGAAAGGCGGCCTATGCCGCAGTGGTGGCTTATCAGAAAGTGAAGACGCTGAAGGGTGAGGCGCAGTTTGTCATCTTGTCGAAGCGATTTGCTGATAATTTTCCGACCGATCTTCAGACACCTCGGGTCTTGTTCAAGGCCTCTGAACTTCTCTTTGATCGGGAAAGATATCCCGGCGCAGCCGCAATCTTGGAGGAACTCCTGAGAGATTACCCAAAAGACAAGACGGCTTCAGCTTCTCGTAAACTGGTGGCCCATAGTTATATGAAAGGCAAGATGTTTGCGAAGGCGAGAAAGGCTTACGGCCTTGCCGTCTCCTTTCTCCCCGCGACCGCTAAGAAGGAACGAAAAGAACTCTCCGACCTCCTGGTTGCGGCCATCTACAAAGAAGGAGAACGCCAGCGTGAAAATGGCCGTCCTGATCTGGCCGTCGTCCTTTTTCAGGATGTGTCCCGGGAGGGCCCGAAGAACGAACTGGCACCCGTGGCCCTCTTTGAGGCCGGATTGCTCTTCGAACTCTTGAAGCAGCCGGAAAAGGCGATTGAGACCTATCGCAAGCTGGTCCGGACCTATAAGCGCTCCCCGCTGGTGGGCAAGGCGAATCTACAGGCCGGTCTTGCGTACGAATCTTTGGGCAAGGAACTCAAGGCGGCCGCGGCCTTTTCCGTGGCCGCCAGGCTGATCAAAGATAAAGAAGAGGTCCAGAACCTCCTTTGGACCGCTGCGCAACATTATGAAAAAGGAAGGAAATGGAACAAGAGCTATGCCACTTTCTCGCGCTTTATCAAACGGTTTCCAAAACATCGCGATGCCCCGGAAGCCCTTTTTAGAATGGCGCAGGCCCGGCAGAATACGGGAAAGCTCAAAGAGGCGAGAAAGCTATATAAGAGAATAATAAAGCAGGCACCCGGGACCCTGTTTGCCGCGCGGGCCCTCTTCCAGGAGGGGGAAGCGTCCTACAGGCGCTTCAAGGCCATCAAATTGAAAATTCCTTTGTCGAAGAGCCTTAAGAAGAAGACCCGAGCTTTTAAGGTGGTGATCAACCTCTATACGAAGGCAGTCGAGACGGGTGAACTTGAAGTCGTCACCGTCTCTGCCTATCGCCTGGGAGAGGTCTTCGAGCATTTCGCCGCTTCGTTGTTGAATGCCGAGCGCCCAAAAAATCTCAACGAAGAGCAGTTGGAGGAGTACATGTTTCAGTTGGAAGAGAAGGCCTATCCGTTTGAGGAAAAAGCCATCTCTGCCTATAAAAGCAATGTCCAACGTACGCAGCAGACCGCAGGTTTCTACAACGAATGGGTCAAGAAGAGCTACGATCGTCTTGCCGAGCTTCGTCCGGCCTTTTATCGAAGGGAAGAGCGTGCTGAACAGATCGTTTCCAATATCGATCCCAGGGTCTTCTCCAACAGAGCGGGGAAAGAGACGCTTGCGCGGGTAATGAAGGGTGACTGATGCAAATTTTTAGGCTGAAAGTCTGGGTGCCGATAGTTTTTTTTTTACTCCTTGGCTCAGGTTGTATCAAGGCGATCTCTCCACCGGTGGACCCTGTGATGTCTGTTCTTAAGGACCACGGGGCGATCACACCGGAACAGGAAGTGTTGGAGGAGAGCGAGGAGTCCGCACCAGATGCTGAGTTGGACGCAGTGTTGCTTCAATTCCAAAAAGGGATTCAGCTTCTTGAGGGCGGCAAGGCAAAGGAAGCCCGTTTGTTATTTGAAGCGCTTCGGGATCGTTATCCCGAAGTCAGTGTGATTCATAACAATCTGGGCGTCACTTACAAACGCTTAAACCTTCTGGATGAGGCAGCCGAGTCCTACCAAAAGGCAATTGATCTTCAAGGGGGAGGCTATACAGAAGCCCATTACAATCTTGCCATCGTCTTTCGAGAGCAGGGTGCCTTTCGGAAGGCCGAATCGGTTTACAAGGTGGTGATCGCCCTAAATCCCGAATTCCAGGATGCCCACTACAATTTGGCAGTTCTCTATGACCTTTATCTGGATGAGGCGGAAGAGGCGCTTCAGCATTATAGAAAATATATGGAACTTATTGATGGAAATCATCAGGAAATTGAACTATGGGTCGCGGCGCTTCAGAAACGTATCAATGTATCGGGAGGTAAAAAATGAAGATGCTTACCCTGGGGACAATCGCTTCTATCTTATTTATATTCCTAACCGGGATTCATGGGTTTGCTGAGGAGGGAGAAAGGTCTAAAGGAGAAAACTTGGGCCAGGAGCGTGGCTTGGAGCGTCTGATGATGGGGGGCACGGAGATCCAGGGGACGGTAGAAAAACCGCATGTTGTTTATGTGGTCCCATGGAAAGAAGACACATCCCTGTCTCAACAGGAAATTTCATATGAACGAAGCTTTAGAGAGGAGATCCTAGAGCCGGTCGATCGCGACCGTTTCCAACGTCAATGGGGGAATGGTCCCCGAACTTTGAAAGGAGGCCGTCGATGAATACGGTGGTGATTTTAATACAGTTTTATCGGGATGGTGGTGTTTTTATGTATCCTCTCGTCGGAATTTTGGCCATTTCTACCGCAATTGTTCTGGAGCGTTTTATCATTCTTATGCGGTCCGGAGTCAATGAACAGAAGCTATGGAATAAGATTTCTCCAGATCTCCGCTCATCGCGCCTGGATGAGGCGGCCCGCTCATGTTCCGCTTCCAGCAAGCCGCTGAGTCATGTCATCGCCGCAGGTATCGGGGGAATGAAGCATTCACTTTCCCGGGAAGGCATTCAGGGAACGATGGATGAGGCTGCCATGGAGGTGATGCCGAGATTGGAGGCCCGTCTCCATTATCTTCCCAATCTGGCCAATGTCGCAACGCTTCTCGGCCTCTTGGGGACCATTATCGGACTCATTCAGGCCTTTACCGCGGTTGCCGTGGCCGACCCTTCCCAGAAGGCCACACTACTTGCAAAGGGGATTTCCATGGCCATGAACACCACCGCCTTTGGCCTGGTTGTCGCCATTCCGATCATGCTGATATACAGCTTTCTTCAGGTGAAGACCAACCGGATTCTAGAAAGTCTGGATATTTACGCCTTAAAGCTTTTGAACCTCTCTTCCCAGTTGGGCACCAAAAAGGGTGTCCTCTCTGCGAATGGGGGAAGGCAGCGCCCGACGGCCCAGGGGTCAACCGGAGGGAAAAAAGCCGCCTGGAGCGCCGGTGATGCGCAGTTGGCCAAGGGGGGGAGTCATGCGAAGTAGGGAAGACCGCCGCGTCACCCGACGAAAAAACTCGGGAGACCTAACATTGAACATCACTCCTTTTCTAAATCTCATGGTGGTGTTGGTCCCGGTTCTTCTAAGCGGGGTGGTCTTCTCACGGGTGGCCATCCTGGAGATGAGTCTCCCTTCTGCACCGGGGAAAGAGGTACACGCGGAGGCGCCAAAAGAGACCTTTAAGCTGATCGTGACAATTCGTCAGGACGAATTGGTTGTCCGGGGTAGTGGTGTCGGAACCTCTCGCCTCCCCGGTAAGCATGGAAAATACAACCTCAAAAAGCTGAGCGCACTCTTACAGCAGGTCAAAGGCAAGTATCCAAAAGAGAAGTCAGTGATCCTGCTCAGTGAGCCTGAGATCCCCTATGAATCTCTGATCGCGGTCATGGACATCTGTCGAGAAAACCAGAGGGATCTGCTCTTTCCGGAGATCTCAATCGGGGAGGTGAAATCGACATGAATCGAATGAGATGTTTACAGAAGAGGCAGAGGCGAAGCCCTGCTGTTCAGCTTTCACTCACCAGTCTGATGGATATCTTCACCATTCTCCTCCTCTTTTTATTGATGCAAATGGGAGACGAAGGGATGGCCCTTCCGACTTCAGAACAGATGAATCTTCCCGCCTCCACCTCGCGGGAGAATCCCGCTCCCACGGTCATCATCATGGTCACGGAGAAGGAGATCCTTCTTGAAGGAAAGCCGATCATGAGTATAAAAGAAGCGATCAATATGGAGGGTTCCATTCTCCATCCGGTAAAGGAGGCGCTGACCCGGCTGGCCGAGCAAACCAAGTATCTTGCCAGTCAGAATGCTTCGGTAAAATTTACGGGAAAAATCACGGTGATGGGGGATCGAAAGATTCCCTTCCGGCTTCTGAAAAAAGTGATGAATACCTGCGCACAAGCGGAATTTCCGAACATCGCCCTGGCGGTGACGAAGAAAGAGGAAATGGGTTAAGGAGGCAAGTATGTCTTATCTTGAGCGCCAAGAAGAAGTCCTCTTCCGGAAGATGCTCCGGTATTCCCTGGGATTCTATCTTGTGTTGAGTCTCGTCATTGCTGTGGTTAAACTTCCGATGCCTAAACCGACGGATATTCGGGATCTTCCCAAGCGGGTGGCCAAGTTGATCATGGAGCCGCCGAAAGTGACGCCCGCGCCGCCGGTTCCAAAGAAGATCAAGCCGAAGCCGGTGGTCAAGCCCAAGGGTTTAGGGAAGAAAAAACCGAAGGGAAGCCCCAAGCTTAAGATTTCAAAGAGAAAAACCGTTAAGAAAAAAGTGCCCCCGCCGACCTCCGTACAGCGGAACCGGGAGATTGTCAAAAAGAGCGGACTCCTTGCCTCTCTGGTTGGCGCAGAGATCGCGGGAAACCTGGACAGCATCATGGATGATAAGCGGCTGGACAAAGCCCTCTCCCAGCCCAATGTTATTTCAGCCCCTGTCCGAAAAGGAAGCCGTCGGCCGGCCATGAGCAAAAGCGGCTCCACAAACACAAAACTTGCGGATAAGAAGATCGCGAAATTCGGAACACTGAAGAAGAAGGATCGTGTCCAGCTTGCAAAACGGGAAAAAGTCACTGTCACCCATCTTGGTGGGACCGGGGGGGAAAGTGGTTCTGGAGGGCCGGGCCACGGACTTGGCGGCGGGGTGGGTGTTCGACTCAGTGGGGGTGGTTCGGGAACCGCTGTCATAGACTATGACGCCATTGCCCGTGTGGTTGAAAAATACAAGGGAGGCCTTGTCTACCTCTATAACAAGGAGCTTCGGTCGAACCCGATTCTGAAGGGGACAGTGACCGTAGAGTTTTCCATTGACGACAACGGAAAGGTCGTTGAGGCACGCGTGGTCAACAGCAGCATGGACCATGCACGCTTGGAAAAGGCGCTTGCCAGGCGGATCAAGCGGTGGAAATTCCCCAAACTCTTTGACGGGATCATCGTTGTGACCTACCCGTTTGTATTCTTCCCGGTGTAGAAACCTCGTAACGATTCAGCACACCCTCCTTCTTTGGTTACGACAGGATGCTTGACTTTTCCGGTATTCCTGATACCGTACGTCCAGAAATCAGACATGGGTTTTGATGACAGGTAGTTGATGCTTGAGTTATTCATTCAAGCATTTTTCGAGGAGGCATCCCATGGGGATTGAAGAGGGCGGTATTGATCGGATCACGGGTGCAATGCACCGGCCTATTGAACAATTTACGGAACAGATGCGCGGTTTGGCCGCAGCAAATGGACTGGCTTTAACACTCTATGGTGCCATTACGGGAGGTTCATTCAATAAAAAACGACATACAGTGCGGAGTATTTTTGTCCTGAAAAAGGTGGATCTGGAGATGCTGCGTCAGCTGGCCAAAAACGGCATGAAACTCGGCAAGGCCGGGATTGCCGCACCATTAATCATGACCCCCGAATACATCGAAGCCTCTTTGGATACCTTCCCTCTGGAATTGATCGAAATGCAACAGAGCCACATTACCCTTTTCGGAGAGGATTACTTCAAGAAGCTTTCATTCAATGACGATCATATTCGCCATGCCTGTGAGCGTGAGTTGAAGAGCATCCTGATCGGGATGCGTCAGGGGCTGTTGGCTGCGGCAGGGCGAGAAAAACTCTTCGCCGAAGTGGAGGCCGATATGGCGGAACGTCTCATTCGCACACTTCGGGGTATTCTCTGGTTAAAAGGGCAGAAAGAATCCCATCCGGCATTAGAGGTGGCTTCCGAAGTGGAGAAGGTGATCGAATTTAAACTGCCCGGATTGAAAGACGCCCTCAGTGAAGCGGGGGAACATGGCTGGGACGCGTTCAGAATGCTTTATGGTGAAATCGAAGTTCTTGTAGAGATTGTCGATGCGTGGTAGACGCCTTTATAAACTCCTCCCAATCCTTATGCTCCTTGGCCTTGGCTTGCCGTCTCTCTCAAGTGGAGAAGTCACCGTCCGGGATCCTGGACGTTTTGTCATCGATCAGGCCGGTATTATCAACGGGGGAATCGAACAGGGGATGGAGGGCTGGCTGCGTGAGTTGGAACAGAAGACGTCTGCTCAGATCAAGGTCTTAACGGTGCAGAGTACGGACGGTGAAGACGTCTTCGGGTTCGCACAGCGTCACGCGGAACTCTGGAAGCTGGGTCGGGCAAAGAAGGACAATGGTGCTTTGATTTTGCTCGCCTTGAAAGAGCGTCAGGTGAGGGTTCATGTGGGCTATGGCCTGGAAGGGGTGCTTCCGGATTCATGGGCCGGTTCTGCCTCGCGGGCGGTCGCGCAACAATTTTTTAAACAAGGGCAATTTGGTGAGGGACTCCATCGTTTGACGGTCATCATCGCAAACAAGGTGGCCGATTCGCAACAAGTAAAACTCAGCGGCATTCCCCCCCATCGCATGCGAGTTCAACGGCGCTCCCGTGGAAGGGGGGGCTTCCTAGGCGGATTATTTCCCTTATTGATTATGTATTTTCTCTTTTCATCGATGGGCCGCCGCCGTGGCTACTCGCGGTGGGGGGGCGGTGGCGGGATGATGACCGGACTCCTGCTGGGCAGCATGCTGGGAGGAAGGCGCTCCGGGTGGGGCGGTGGGTCGTCGGTTGGAGGTGGATTTGGCGGTGGTTCTTTTGGAGGTGGGGGTGGGTTTGGCGGCGGTGGCGGCGGCGCAAGTTGGTAGTGCTGTTCCAGCGTGCTCACTTTCTGCTATTATTGTGCAGTGAGTTTGGAGAGATCGAATGAGTGCAAAGCGGGTGCTTTTGATTGTCCTAGGGGGGATTCTTGTCACGGTCCTGATGGCCGGGGGCTGCGTTTACTCCGGATACAACAAGGCGATTACCTATGACGAAGATGTGAAGAGCCGTTGGGCGCAGGTGGAAAACCAGTTGCAGCGTCGCTTCGAGTTAATCCCGAATCTGGTGGAGACCGTCAAGGGGGTTGCCGGTCAGGAAGAGAAGATCTTCCTGGGTGTGGCCGAGGCACGCAAATCCTATTTTCAGGCCGATTCGATTGGAGAAAAAGCCCGGGCGGCCGGCGGAATGGAATCGGCCCTTTCCCGTTTGTTGGTGTTGCGGGAGACCTATCCTCAGCTCAAATCCGATGCGTCCTTCCTGAAATTACAGGATCAACTGGAGGGAACGGAGAACCGGCTTTCTGTTGAACGAAAACGGTATAACGATGCTGTAAAGCTATTGAATACCTTTACGCGAAAGCTCCTCGGGCGCGTCTACGCGAGCCTGGCGGGTGTGGAGAAGGCTGAATACTTTGAAATTGGAGAAGAGGCAAGGAGCACGCCAAAGGTGAAATTCGGGGAGTAGATGTTTGCACTCTGTCTTGTGAGCAGCGATTGAAGTTAGAAGTGGCGTAGTGAAACGATCCATGTCACTCCCTCTTTCTCGAGCGTCGTGTTTCCACGAATTCGAAAGATGCTGATACAACAGTGAAACTGGCAAATGTTGACAGGGCTGTAATTCAAAAAGAAAAGATACAAGACTATCTATTGTCGCAGTCTCATCCTATTGGCCGTTTCAAAGCGCAGTTCTTTCGGTCTCTTGGCTATTCATCGGATACTTGGGAACTTATTGAAGCGGAGATCCGAGGCCTGCTGGGCAACGAAGCGCAAGAAGGTGGAGAAACCGAATACGGGAATAAATATGAAATTCGGGGAGAGATTTCCGGTCGAACGGGGCGGAAGGAAGAGATCGTAACAGCCTGGATCGTCTTGAAAGGCGAGGATTTTCCCCGATTCATCACGGCATATCCTGGAGACAAATAATGAGTATTAAAGTTTTAGATACGGTTGTTTTGCAGAGAGATTTGCCAGATCATGGGTTAAAGCGAGGAGACATTGGAGCCGTTGTCGAAGTATACGTGCCTGATGGGGTTGAAGTGGAGTTTGTGACGGGGGCGGGGCGAACTCAGGCTGTGGTCACGCTGAAGTGTGGAGACGTCCGTTCCGTGAATGACTCGGAAATCCTTGCTGTGCGGTCTCTCGATGCGGCATAGGGTACCATAGGCGGGGTGGTCGCTTGTTGAGCTGGCCGTGTAATTGGGTGTGACCGATCAGGCTGTTCAGAAGTGGGAGCGGTCCGGCACCCATCCAAAAGTTTATACTCTTAATCGGGTAAGGGAGGCCTTGGGGAAGCGGCTTGAGTTGGAAGTGGAGTTGTGAAACGATCCATGTTACTCCTTTTTTCTCCTGTGCCGTTTTTCCGTGGGGCTAAACTCCTCATGTAGGCTGATATGCTCCAGGTTATACTGAATCCTGAATCTTCTCCACCCGCCTAATGCACTAAATTTATGACAGTTAACAAGGTAAAGACGCGACCCCATATTTTCCATAATAGAATGTTTCCGGAAGAAGTAGTATCATGCAACTATAGTAAGCTCCCATTCCTACCACTTGCCCTCATTGTGAGGACTGTACATTCTTGCGATGTTCGTATGCTATAACAGATCCTTATGCAACAATTGATCAATAGAAAAAAATAGGACAAAACCGCGGGGTCTATCTGAGAAATGCCGCAAATCAAACACACCATACTTTATTGGGCACGGGAAACTTCAAAGCTTTCCATTGAAGATGCTGCCCACAAGCTGAATATCACCGACAGCAAAACGGCAAGCGCATCAGAAAAACTAATCGCATTTGAGAAAGGCAGAAAATCGCCATCCAGATCTTTGCTACTTCGAATGTCCAAGCTCTATCACCGACCACTTTTGACATTTTACCTTGATCAGCCACCAAGAACAGGTGATCGGGGTGAGGATTTTCGTACACATCCTGATCACTTTAAAGAGGAAGAAAATTCTCATGTGGATGTATTAATTCGGGATATTAAAGCCCGTCAAAGTACTGTCCGGGAAACCTTAATTGATGAAGATGAAGAAATTCGTTTGGATTTTATTGGTAAATATACTGTTGAGCATGGCGTGATGCAAATTGTCCAAACACTTCGGGAAATACTAGATATAGACCTCAATGAATATCGCTCCCAACCTAGTATTAAAGAAGCCTTCAAACTCTTACGCCAACAAGCAGAATCGGCAGGAATTTTTATTTTACTCAAAGGAAACTTAGGGTCTTACCATAGCAATATTGATGTTAAAACCTTTCGAGGATTCGTGCTTTCTGATGATATAGCGCCCTTTATTGTTATCAATAATCGAGACGCCGAATCGGCATGGTCTTTTACTCTAGTTCATGAGATGGCTCATCTCATATTAGGTCAAACAGGTATCAGCGGAGCATACGCAGAAAATCAAATAGAGAAATTTTGCAATAATGTTGCCAGTGAATTTATGCTGCCAGCAACCGAGTTTGAGGCCTTTCATCTACCCAACCTTGATTTTGATTCCCTCAGCACTGAAATTTCCGAATATGCCCTTTCGAAAAAGCTCAGTAGCTCCCATATTTCTTACCGACTCTATCGCCGAGGAGATATCAATAAGCCGTTATGGGAACGCCTGCGGGAATATTACTATGAGAAATGGCAAGATCAACGTAAAACATCCAAAGAGAAAAATAAGGAGAATGATGGGGGACCAAATTACTATGTTGTACATCGGTATAAACTTGGGGCTTTAGTCGAGTTAGTGCAGCGGTTGACCTATTCGGGAGCTTTAACGACTACAAAAGCTGGAATGTTACTGGATGTGAAACCGCTTAAGGTGCATCGATTATTTGAGCGCGAGCAACCCGCATAAGGGATTATGTATTGTTATATCTGCTGGATGCGAACACACTGATTGATGCTAAACGGGATTATTACCCAATACATCGTGTGCCTGAATTCTGGGAATGGCTTGGTTTTCATGGGCAACAAGGCAGCATCAAAATTCCTATTGAAGTGTATGAAGAATTTTCGGACAAAGCTAAGGATGATAAAAAAGATGATTTGGCTATATGGGCAGAGCAAGCGGAAGTCAAGAAAGCGTTGTTGTTTGAAGAGGAAGCAGAACAGGATTTGGTTGCTCGGATTACTTATGGCGGATATGTTGCCAACCCGACTGATGATGAGCTGAAAAAAATCGGTCGCGATCCATTTCTATTGTCCTACGCGCTTAAAGACTTGGAAAACCGCTGTATTGTAACCACAGAAGCTTCAAAGCCTTCTAGGAAGGGTGCAAATCGCCATATCCCTAATGTATGCAAGGATTTTGGGATACTTTGCATAAATAATTTTCAGATGATTAAAGAAATGAATTTCAGCACTAGTTGGAATAATATTTAGTCCAATATGAGACAGAATTATTAATTCTGTCTCATATTGTCACCAGATTCTTCCTTGTTCTGTCATTCCGGCCAGTGAGCCGGAATCCAGGTTTTTGAATAAGACCGGAACCATTGCAACGTTCCCTGGATGGCGGATCAAGTCCGGCATGACAATATCAGTAGAGTTTTGATCGTGGCTTGGGGCCTGTTTTGAGAACCGTGGTGGGGAGGGGTTTGGGTCTGTGATTAGGATTTAATTCCGCTCCCAGAGCATCAGGAGTTCTTTCCCGTCCCGATCCGGAAAGGAACGGGGGGTCTTTTCTAATCGAAGTGTAAACTGGGGCGAGAAACGCTCGATCAGTTCCTCTCGCGTACAGCCGAAGGGCGGCCCGCTTTCGGCTTGAATATGGTAGAAGATCCCGATTAGACTGCCTCCCGGCCGGATCAGCCTTGCGACCGTCTCGACATAGTTTTCCCTCAGCTTGGGGTTGAATGCGCAGAAAAAGGTGTGCTCAAAGATCCAGTCATAGGGACCGAATTCCTTCCCCGGGAGATTGAAAAAATCGGCCTGGATGAAGCGAATCTTATGAAGCCCCTCCCGCGCAGCCAGTAGTGCCGCCTCCCGAATTGCTCCTTCGGTAATATCCATGCCCGTCACCTCAAACCCGGTTCTGGCCAGCGCCCGTGCTTCGTGTCCCCGGCCGCATCCCGGGACGAGGACGCTTCCGGCTTGAATTTGATGATCTTGTAAGAGATCCGTCAGGCCCATCGAAGCCGCGCCCTGGTCCCATCCGGTATCTCCGTTCTGGTATCTCGCTTCCCAAAAAGCCGCATTGACTTCTTCTTCGACGCGACCGATATGAGGATAGCGTTCTTCTTTTCCTTTATTCATAAGGGCTTAGAGTGAAAGGGAAGGTGTGCCTGCCAGTCTGGCTTCATACGCGCTGACCTTTTCTTCATTTTTAAGCGTCAGGTCGATGTCATCGAGGCCTCTCAGGAGAGTGTTTTTTCGAAAGGGATCGATTTCGATCTTTAAATTGATGCCGTCATTCGAGGTGATGTGCTCTTTTTCCAGGTCGATGTCCAGGCTGTAGCCGGATGTCTGGCGAACTTTCTGAAAGAGGGCTTCGATTTGGTCTTCGCTGAGGCAGACTGGGAGAATGCCATTTTTGAAGCAGTTGTTGTAGAAGATATCTGCGAAAGAGGGCGCGATGATGCAGCGAAAACCGTAATCCCTTAGCGCCCAGGGGGCATGCTCACGGGAAGACCCGCAGCCGAAGTTTGCTCTTGCAATCAGGATGGCTGCATCCTGGTAGCGCTCAGCGTTCATCTCAAAGGCGGGGTCCTGTTTTTTGCCGTCAATAAAACGCCAGTCGTAGAAGAGGAATTGACCGAAGCCTGTCCGTTCAATCCTTTTTAAAAATTGCTTGGGGATAATCTGGTCGGTATCCACATCCGGAAGGTCGAGCGGCGCAACAATGCCTTGTAATCTTGTAAAGGGCTCCATCTAGCTTTCCTCCTGCGGTGTATACTGACGAATATCCACAAAATGCCCTTCAACTGCAGCCGCGGCGGCCATGAGCGGACTGACCAGGTGGGTTCGGCCTCCTTTTCCCTGGCGTCCTTCAAAATTACGGTTGGAGGTCGAGGCGCAGCGCTCTCCCGGTTCGAGGGTATCGGGGTTCATTCCGAGACACATCGAACAGCCCGATTCGCGCCACTCAAATCCTGCCTCTCTGAAGATCCGATCAAGACCCTCTCTTTCCGCTTTCTGTTTTATTTTCTGTGAGCCGGGAACGACCATGGCGTCTACTTTAGAAGAGACCTGCCTTCCCTTCACAAAGTTTGCCGCCCGGCGGAGGTCTTCTATCCGGGAGTTTGTACAGGAACCGATGAAGACCCGAGTGATCCCGATCTCTTCAATCGGCATATCTGCCTTAAGTCCCATGTATTCCAGTGCCCTCTCGGCCGATTTTCTTTGATTGGCATCGGGCAGATTGTCCGGATTCGGGACACGTGCGTCAATCGAGGCGACCTGACCGGGATTCGTTCCCCAGGTGACCTGAGGAGCCAATGAGGCGACATCAAGGGTTAAGGTCCGATCAAATGATGCACCGGGATCGCTGGGGAGTTTCTTCCACTGAGCGACCGCCGCATCGAAATCAGCCGGGGCGTATCGCCGTCCACGCAGATAGTGAAAGGTCTTCTCATCGGGGGCGATCATCCCTGCGCGGGCACCCCCTTCGATGGACATATTACAGATCGTCATGCGTTCTTCCATGCTCAGTTCCCGAATGGCTTCCCCGCCGTATTCGATGACATAGCCTGCGCCGCCTGCCGTGCCGATCCGGCCGATGATTGAGAGGACCATATCCTTTGCTTCAACCCCGTAAGGCCTCTGACCTTTGATCTCGATCAGGAAAGTCTTTGGTTTTTCCTGAAGGAGACATTGGGTGGCCAGGACATGTTCCACTTCGCTGGTGCCGATGCCGAAGGCCAGTGCGCCAAATGCCCCGTGTGTGGATGTGTGGCTGTCGCCGCAGACCAGAGTGACTCCCGGAAGCGTGAGTCCCAGATCGGGGCCGATCACATGGACGATTCCATGATCGGGGCTTTTCAGATCAAAAAGGGTGACACCGAACTCCCGGCAGTTTTCCGACAGCGTTTCAATCTGTTTTGCAGAGGTCAAATCTTCAATCGGCAGAGACCGGTCCGTGGTCGGGACATTATGGTCGGGTGTGGCAAAGGTCAACTCCGGACGGCGAACACGACGACCGGAGAGTCTTAGTCCCTCGAAGGCCTGGGGAGAAGTGACTTCGTGCACCAAGTGGCGATCGATATAAAGGAGGGAAGGCCGCCCCGGTTCTTCATGAACGAGATGGTCCCCCCATATCTTTTCAAGCATCGTCTTTGCGGGCATATAATTTTCCTGAAATTATAGAGTATAAGATGTCACAGGCGGATTGAAATGATTACTCATTTTTGCACAGAAAGGCCATGAGCGCAAGCCTAATTCCCTTGCCTGGTCCCTTTGTATGGATGCATCAGGGATTCGACACCGCTTTGTTCTCAAGCAAGTCATTCAAAGGGCAGTCGGTGCAGTCCGGCGTCTTTTTACAGAACTGCTTCCCGGTCATGACAATCAGGGCGTGATATTCATTGTACAGGTCTGTTCTGCCTCGGAGTCCTTCCATAAGGTACTTCTGAAGCTTCTGGTAATTATCCGCAGGATCAATATGGCTGTGTCGTTCGAATAACCTTCGGGTATAGGTATCTATGACGAAAACAGGGGCTTTCCCCGCATAAAGCAGGATCGCGTCGGCTGTTTCCGGGCCGATTCCCCTGACGGAAAGAAGCTTCTCCCTCAAGGCCTCCCACTTTTCCGACAGCATGTCGTCTACGGAACCGCCGTATCCTTCAAAAATAAATGCCATCAAGGCCTTGATTCGGCGTGCTTTGACATTAAAATAACCGCTCGATCGGATCAGTGAGGAAAGCTTCTTTTCAGGTATATGATAAAGTGCGTCCGGATGAAGAAGATCCTTTTCTTTTAATTGAGATAGGGTCTTCTCCACATTTTTCCAGGAAGTGTTTTGCGTTAGAATGGCACCGACCATGACCTCGAAAGGGGTTTCAGCCGGCCACCAGTGTTGTGGGCCGAAGTGGGTGTAGAGGCGATCATAAATCTCAACGATTTCGTGTCTTTTTGAGGAGGTTTTCCTAGGAGGAAGGTTTGTTCTCGTTTTTTCCATGGTTGAGGCCGTCATTCTGTTTCAAGGGACGTATTGTCCCGAACCCACTTCAGGTAATCAGCGGAGCCGGCGGAAATTGGCAGGGCAATAATCTCCGGAACATCATAGCTATGATGTTGTTTGACTGAATGAGAGAGTTTTTCAAAAAGGGCGGCGCGGCTTTTCAGGAGGATCAGGGTCTCCTCTTCTCGGCAGACCTTCCCCTCCCATGAAAAGAAAGAGGTCACCGAAGGAAGGATATTCGCGCAGGCTGCCAACTTCTTTTCCACCATGAGCCGGCCTATTTTTTCAGCTTCTTTTCGCGTCGCCGTTGTGATGAAAACAACAATTTCATCCATCAGGAAGCACCTCGGAGGGAGGTGGAAAGACCGATCTTCCATGCGCCTTTTTCTAAAAAGGCTTCAATGGTTTGACGGTGGGCCTTATTTATCAAGTTTGTGTGAGAAATTCCTTTTCTTTTTGCGTAGTCTGAAAGCGTAATGATTTCCATGCCTTCAAGATAGGCCAGTCTTTTGTGATAACTGTTCGTAAGGGCCTTCCCGATAATTTCCTGCATGATAGCCGCCTTTTTTTGTTTATCAAACTCCTCAAAGGCATCATAATATGATGCTCGGTCTATAAACTTAATATTGATAGGCACAAAACCCTCTCTCGTAAGGAGATAATTGTTGATTGCTCTGCCAATGCGGCCATTTCCGTCTACAAATGGATGAATGTGTTCAAATGTAAGATGTAGGAGGGAAACTCTTTTTATAATGTTTTCATTGGAGGTTGCGTTATATTGAACGAGCATTGCCTCTAGTGCGGTTCTCACTTGTTTTGGATCCAAAGCAATGTGGTTCCCAACGCGTACCCACTCGTCCTCGTTTCGGAATCGACCTGCAACATCATCGCGAATATTTGAGAGAAGCGTTTTGTGTAGAAAAAGAATCATCTCCAGGTCTAATTCTTTTTCTTTTGCCTTTATATTTATATAAGAAACGACGCGCGCCAAATTTTTTGCTTCAAATAATTCTCTTTCAGAAATATACCGGTCCAAGTTTATTTGTAATAATATTTTTTCTGTTTCTTCAAGATTAAGCGTGCTGTTTTCAATGGCATTGGAGTTATAAACCTGCTCTGCGACTTCTGCCTCACTTAAGAGTCTCAGAAGGGACGCTTTTTTTACAGCGGCTTGATAATATCGTGCTCGGAGAGATTGGATCTTGCTGAAGACCTTTAGCGTTTTTGCCATGATTTTATCTTATTACATGTTCACGATATTGTCAATATAACCGTGAATATGTGGCCATATTCGCGCTATTTTCATGGTTTTGATGTGTTTCGTGACCGATGAAGGTTCTATGGGCTTACGCTTAGGCTGGAGACGCTGTTGTCGTGCGCCGAAAGATTATTGGTCTTTGCTGAAGCAGTTTCAACTGGGGTGAGTGAAGGGACTCGAACCCTCAACCGCTGGAGCCACAGACCAGTGCTCTACCATTGAGCTACACCCACCACAAGAAAGTGGGCGGATTATATCACAGATGTTTTTTGAATTGAAAGACGTTATCACGGCCCGGACCTGGATCTTTGGGGAAACCGCCGATGGCTAGCGCGAGACCCATCCACCTGAAGTACTGCGTTATCGTCCAAACGGGCTCCTCACCGTACAGCACGTACGCCTCGGTCGCCCTTATGGCCTCTGGCCTTGTCTTTCAGACGACTTGACAGTTTCGCCTCTTGCGGAAAGAAAATGATCTACCTATAGTGGAAAGATGATGGCTTCGCTAAAAAACCTCCAGGATCAAGTTTCCGATATCCGGGCTCGTCTTCCTTTTCTCCGCGCATTGGAAACCGCCTTCCCAACGGGGGAAATCTATCTTGTCGGCGGGGCGGTTCGCGATCTCCTTCTGCATCGTGAAACAAAAGATTATGACTTCCTGGTCCGACATGTTAAGGCGTCCGCTCTGCGTGAATTTCTGAAAGTCCATGGAAAGGTCAGTTGGGTGGGTAAAAATTTTGGGGTTTATAAGTTTTATCCGAACGCATTATCCTTTCAGGAACCGCTTGTTCAGGAACCGCTTGGGGAGGCGATCGACATGGCTTTGCCTCGAACGGAGGAGTCCTTTTCCCGGTCCGGGTCTCAAAAAGGAGGCTATAAAGACTTTGAGGTGAAGACGGATCCTGCACTTTCCGTAGAGGAAGACCTGCAGCGTCGTGATTTTACCATAAATGCCATGGCGGCCGATTTGAAAAACGGTGGCCTAATTGATCCCTTCGGGGGCCTGCAGGACTTGGAAGCCGGTCTCTTGCGTGCGGTCGGCGATCCTGTCCTTCGCTTTAGAGAGGACAGCTCCCGTCTCTTGCGAGGCCTCCGCTTTGCCTGTCAGTTTGGGTTTTCCCTAGAAAAAAAGAGCTGGGCCGCCCTGAGGCACTGTATCGACCAGTTAAACGCAACGGGGGAAGAGGGCTCTTTCATCGTCCCCCGTGAAACCATCGCGAAGGAGTTTCTCAAGGCGATGGTTTCAGACCCCGTTCTTGCTTTCGATCTTTGGGATCAGAGCGGGTCCTTTCAGGTGTTGATTCCGGAGTTGCTTCCCATGAAAGACTGCCCTCAACCGAAAAATTTCCATTCTGAGGGAGACGTCTGGACCCACACGCGCCTGGCCCTTTCCCAATTGAAAACTCAAATATTCAAGGAAGAGTTCGGTCTTGATATTGACGCTGAAATTGTTCTGGCCGTTCTCTTTCATGACATTGCAAAGCCGGTGACGATACAGACTCCGGAGAAGGACGGGACAGACCGGATTCGCTTCAATCACCACGACCGTATCGGCGCCCGAATGGCGCGTGAGATTGTGCTGCGGCTTAAGTTATCCTCCATGCCGCGCGAGAGCGGGTATTATATAGACGGGGACGCGCTCGGATGGCTGATCGGCAGCCACCTTATTTTGGTTCAAGGCGAGGTGGACCGGATGCGGGCCGCAACCCTTGAGAAATACTTTATGAACCCGCAACGGCCCAGCAAAAAACTGATGCAGTTGATCTTCTGCGACGGGAGTGCAACTGTCCCGGCCTCAGGGAAACCGCAGCTTCTTCATTACAGGCAGGTGAAGAATCGGCTTGCGCGTATTCAAGCCCTCACGGCGGAACGTGCAAAAATCCCCCGGCCGCTGCTGACCGGGACCGATGTGATGAAGTCTTTCCAGATTGTAGCAGGACCAAAGGTGGGGGAACTCCTGGCACTGGTCCGGGAAGAACAGCTCTCCGGCCGGATATCAAGCCGCGAAGAAGCGATTATTTTTTTACAAAACCAGAATGAAAAGGGATCAGATTCGTAACCGGGATCACCGTTGACAACCCGATTGACCCGGTGCTACTATCGGCGCTACCTCTATGGAAACAAAGAAGAAATATAAAGATACGCTCAATCTTCCGAAGACCGACTTTCCGATGCGGGCCAACCTTACGCAAAAGGAAGTTACGGCGCTGGCCCACTGGGAAAAAGAAGGGCTTTATGCCCGGATACAGGCCAGCCGTGCCAATCAGGAGAAATATATCCTTCACGATGGTCCCCCGTATGCCAACGGACATCTCCATATCGGCCACGCCCTCAACAAGATCCTAAAAGATATCATCGTAAAATCAAAGACCATGAGTGGTTTTGCCGCCCCCTATGTTCCGGGCTGGGACTGTCATGGTCTCCCGATTGAACATCAGGTCCTCAAGGCGCTCGGTGGGAAAAAAAGGGAAATGACCAAGGTTCAGATCCGGCAGCGCTGCCGGGAGTATGCCGATAAATATGTCAAGATCCAGCGTGAGGAATTCAAGCGCCTTGGCGTGTTTGGCGATTGGGACGACCCTTATCTGACGATGGATCCGGATTATGAGGCGGCCATCGTCCGTGAGTTCGGGAAGGTTGTCGCTTCCGGCGGGGTCTATAAAGGGAAAAAGCCGGTCCTCTGGTGCCCTGTCAATGAAACCGCCCTGGCCGAAGCGGAGGTCGAATACGCCGATCACACCTCGCCATCAGTCTATGTGAAGTTTCCTCTGACCCTTTCACCCTCCGAACTTTCATCCGGTGATAGCTTGGGTATCCCGTTTCCTGATGAAGTGTCGCGGGTTTCGCTCGTTATCTGGACGACCACGCCTTGGACCTTGCCTGCCAATCAGGGGGTCTGTCTTCATCCCAGATATGACTATGATTTTGTGAAGGTCGGCAAAGAAGTCTATGTGGTTGCAAGCGCGTTGGTGGAGGCTGTTTCCGAGGCCTGCGGCTGGGAGAAATATGAACGATTGGGCTCTCAAAAGGGGAGCGAGGGATTTGAAGGGCTTGAGTGCGCACACCCCATGATGGCTGAGCAAGGATCTCAGGTGGTGGTTGGGGATTTTGTGACTCTTGAGCAAGGGACAGGCATTGTCCATATCGCACCGGGACACGGACAGGAAGATTATCAACTGGCGGTAGAATACGCGACCCCTAAAAAGATGGACGTTCTCTCCAGAAAGCTTGATGTCTTTGCTCCTGTGAATGATCAGGGCCGGTTTACAAGTGCGGTCATCGATGCCGATTTGGTTGGTTTGAAAGTTTTTGAAGCGAATCCGGTCATCATTAAAAAACTCATAGAGAAGGGCCTTCTCCTGGGTCAAGGTTCACTCTCGCATTCCTACCCCCATTGTTGGCGTTGCAAAAATGCAGTGATCTTTCGGGCTACGGAGCAGTGGTTTATCTCAGTAGACGGTGGAAATTTGCGCGGTGAGGCGATCAAGGCCATTGAGAGCGAAATCCAATGGATTCCGAAATGGGGGAAAGACCGGATTCTGGGGATGATGGAGACGCGCCCCGACTGGTGTATCTCGCGCCAGCGTGTCTGGGGTGTGCCGATCGTCGCTTTTACCTGTTTGGACTGTGGGAAGGTTCTGGTTTCTTCTGAAATTGCTTCTCATGTTGCGGATCAGATGGAGAAAGAAGGGGGAAGCGACATCTGGTTTTCAAAAGCGGCCGAAGCCCTTCTTCCGGAGGGAAGATCGTGTCTGCGCTGCAAGGGAAGCCGATTTGAAAAGGAGAATGATATCCTCGATGTCTGGTTCGAATCGGGGGTGAGCCATGCCGCCGTCTTAAAGAGACGGCCTGAACTCACCTGGCCTGCCGATCTTTATCTGGAGGGCTCCGACCAGCACCGGGGCTGGTTTCACAGCAGCCTGCTGGCGGCCTTGAAGACGGATCGGCGTTCCCCCTATAAAGCGGTCTTGACGCATGGGTTTACCGTCGATGGCTCGGGGAAAAAGATGTCTAAATCGGCTGGGAATGTGATCGCGCCGGAAGAGGTCATCAAAAAGTATGGGGCGGAGATCCTCCGCCTTTGGGTGGCGGCGACCGATTTCAGGGAAGATGTTCGTATCTCGTCGGACATCCTGATGCAGCTTGCTGAAGCCTACCGGAAGATCCGGAATACCTGCCGTTTTCTACTGGGAAATCTCTATGATTATCATCCGGAATCGGCTCCTTTCCCGGAGGCGGATTTAAGTGACATCGACCGCTGGGCACTCGGACGTCTCCAGATTCTCAACGAGAAGGTTCAGCGGGCCTATCGTGAATCGGAATTTCATATTGTCTTTCACGCCTTGAATAATTTCTGTGCGGTTGATCTCTCCTCTTTCTATCTGGACATCCTGAAAGACCGGCTGTATACCGCCGGGGCAGATGCGCCGGAAAGGCGGGCCGCCCAGGCCGTGATGCAGGAAATTTTGCTTGCCCTGGTCCGTCTGATGGCCCCGATCCTTTCTTTTACCGCCGATGAGATCTGGCAATATCTTCCTGAGAACTTGAAGACGGAGTCTAGTGTTCATCTCACCGAATTTCCGGAGCTGAAGGATCTTTCGACAATCGAAGCGGGAGACGAAGAAAAAGACTGGAGCAAGCTGATTCGGGTTCGGGATGAAGTCGCGCGTGTCCTCGAGGAAGCCCGAAAGGACAAAAAAATCGGGAATTCATTGGAAGCAGGGGTGCACCTCTTTGTAAAGCCTGTGCTCTATGATCTCCTCAAGGGACAGCGTAGGATGCTTCCCGCTTTCTTCATTGTTTCTCAGGTGGACTTCTCCCCTTGGGAGGACCAGAAAATGCGTATTCAGGAAAACGGAGATGCTGATCCGGGAGCGCCGAAGTGGACCCTTTCTACGACTTTGGATGAGGAGGGTTTGCGCATAGATGTGGCACAGGCGCGGGGCGAAAAGTGTGGACGGTGCTGGACCTATCAGGAGAGTGTCGGTCGGGATACAACACACCCCACCCTGTGTCGACGTTGCACGGAGGTTGTCATTGCGAGCGGCATCAACACGGGGTAAATTTCTCTTTCTCGTCTTGATCGGGGGAGGCGTCATCCTCTTGGATCAGGTCAGCAAGTTTTATATTCATCAGGCCTTCCGCCTCCACGAATCGAGAGCGATCATTGACGGGTTTTTTTCCCTGACCTATATTCGGAATCCGGGTGCGGCCTTCGGTCTGTTCGCGGAGCAGGATGAAGGATTTCGCAGCATTTTTTTTGCCGTGGTCTCCGTCATTGCCCTCTGCCTTCTGGCCTATTTTTTCTGGGAAACACCCAAAGAAGAAACCCTTGGCCTGGTTGCCATCTCTCTCTTGTTTGGCGGTGCCATCGGGAATATGATCGACCGTTTCCGCCTGGGAGAGGTCATCGATTTTCTTGATTTTTATGTCGGCCAAAGCCACTGGCCGGCATTCAATGTTGCCGATTCTTCCATTACTGCCGGCATTTCCCTCCTTTTGTTTCATGTTTATTTCCAGAAGGATGGCGTTACCGGTCGAACGCCCGAAACCCGCCGAGAGGGATAGCCTGCATGTCTTCCTTCCCTCCCTCTCCGCTCCTTGTTTCATCTCAGAGCCAATGCGACCGGCTTGACCTTTATCTGATCAAGCGGGGCGTCCCGCTTTCGCGGGCCCGTATCCAGAAACTGATTGCCGAGGGGCTGATCCGGCTCAACGGGACCCTGACAAAGGCAAGTTTCCGCGTCAGGGAGGGGGATCAGATCGAGATTTGCGTCCCTCCTCCAGAGCCGCTTGAACTGATCCCGGAAGCCATCCCGCTCGACCTCCTTTACGAAGATGAATCCCTCCTGATTGTGAACAAACCGGCGGGCATGGTAGTTCACCCCGCGCCGGGGCATGACCAGGGAACGCTCGTCCATGCGCTGCTCCATCATTGCCGTGATCTTCCGGGGATTGGGGGGCGGGAACGTCCCGGCATCGTTCACCGGCTGGATAAGGAAACCTCTGGCGTGATGGTGGTGGCAAAGACGGATCTCGCTCACCAACGCTTGTCGAAGCAGTTTAAAGACCATAGCATTGCCCGGCGCTATCTCACCCTCGTCTGCGGAATCATCCGAAAAAAAGAGGGACGGATTGTCCTTGCGATTGGCCGGGACCGTGTGGATCGGAAAAAGATTTCGGCCCGAACCGGGCATCCCCGTGCCTCGGAGACCGCATTTATTGTTCGGGAAAGGCTCAAGGAGGCGACCCTTCTGGAGGTCTATCCGAAAACAGGACGGACCCATCAGATCAGGGTCCACATGGCCCATCTCGGCCATCCCGTCCTTGGGGATAAGGTTTACGGGGGAAAATCTGCCAGAAAATGCGGGGTTCTTTGTGAGCGACAGATGCTCCATGCAGAAGTACTTGGATTCGTTCATCCAGTCTCGAACGAGGAGATGACCTTTTCAGCCCCGATTCCGCCCGATATGCAGTCCGTTCTGGAAACACTTCGGAGTCTTAGAGGATGACCCGTGTTGAAATAGACAAGATCATGGCCATCTTGAAGAAGGAAGCCGGGCGACTGAAGGTCCCCGTCGTCGGACTGATTGCTGAAGAGACTCAAGATCCATTCAAAGTTCTGATTTCCTGCCTGCTCAGTCTGCGTACGCGGGACGAAACAACGGCTGCCGCCTCGGAACGCTTATATCAGATTGCAGAGACCCCCGCCGCCATCCTGAAACTTACGCAGGAAAAAATTGAGAAGGCGATTTATCCCGTCTCTTTTTATCGAAACAAGTCGCGCCATATTCTTGCCATTTGCCAAATATTGGAAGACGAATATGCTGGAAAAGTCCCGAATCAACTGGAACCCCTGCTCAAGCTTCCGGGGGTGGGGAGAAAGACCGCCAACCTCGTTGTCACCGTAGCATACAACCTCCCGGGGATCTGTGTGGATACCCATGTCCACCGCATTTCTAACCGCTTGGGACTCATCCGGACGCTTACCCCGGACGAGAGTGAAATAGCATTGCGAAAGAAGCTCCCCCCAAAATACTGGATTGAATATAACGATATCCTCGTCCCCTACGGTCAGTATATCTGCACTCCGCTTTCCCCCTTCTGCAGCCGCTGTGCGGTTATCAAGTTCTGCAAGCAGGAGGGCGTAAAAAAGCACCGGTGATTCGTTCCGATCATTATGAGAGTTCGTGTCCTACTTTACAGCAACACCGCTTGTGATAGACTTTATGGTGTATGGAATATGCTGCCTCAAGAGGACGTCCTTCCGCAATACTGCAACTGACCATTCTTGGAAAAGAATACCAGGTTGCTGAAGACCGGCTGATCTGGATTTTCCAGGACCTGGGCTTTCTTCAGTCTGCCAGCCGGTTTTGCTGGAATGGAGACTGCAAGAACTGCACAATCACTTACCTCACGTCTGCCGGAGAGAAATCAACGGAACGTGCCTGCCAAACCACAGCCCAAGACGGAATGATCATCACAAATATGCCAACAGAATATTACAGAGAAGAGCGGTCTTAATCTTTACGTTCTTGTCTGTATTTAACTTCTAAAATTGAGGAGGAGTGTATGGGTTCAGATCGTCCAGGTTTTACGTCAGGGCAAGGCACGAGGCGCGCAGAACCGGAGCGTAGGTTTTCTACGTGAGGATTGAAGAACCCCGCCCAATATGGTCGGATTCTCCTACCCGAGAGGAAGTAAACCTCTATATTTATTCACTCGTTAACACCGTCCCAAAAGGACGGTGATTGTGCGCGCTATGCGTGTTCGAGCACCGCAGCAACGCAGTCAGGGCGTGAAAGATGGGCGATCTGAGCCCTTACACAAAGGTGAGCCATTCGGGGTGGTCATTCGATTTTCCGCGAACGATATCAAAGAAGGCCGTCTGGAGTGCTTGCGTCACCGGTCCCGGCTTTCCGGTCCCGATCGTCCGTCCATCGACCTCCCGGATGGGTGTGACCTCGGCGGCGGTCCCGGTGAAAAAGGCCTCATCGGCCAGGTAAAGATCGTCCCGCGTAAACCGTTCTTCCGCAATCTTGATGTTTCGTTCCCGGGCCAGTTGGAGGATGGCTTCCCGTGTAATCCCTTCAAGGATGGAGGAGGTCATCGGGGTGGTTTTTAAGGTGCCATTTCGGACGATAAAAATGTTCTCGCCGGGACCTTCGGTCACATATCCTTCCGTATCGAGCAGGACGGCCTCATCAAATCCGGCTTCTTTTGCCTCCCGCTTCGCCAATTGGGAGTTGACATAATATCCGGTGACCTTTGCACGCGTCAGGCTGATATTGACATGGTGTCGCGCGAACGAGGAAACGGTTACTCGGATGCCGCGTTTGATCCCTTCATCCCCAAGGTAGGTTCCCCACGGCCAGACTGCAATGGAAAGATGAATCGGCGCGTCCTTGGCGTAGAGGCCCATTTCCCCATATCCAATGAACGCCAGCGGCCGAATATAGCCTTCATCCAGGTGGTTCTCTCGGACCGTCTCGATGACTGCTGTTTCGATCTCCTTTTGAGAGAAAGGGATTTTCATCTGGACGACATGGGCCGATCTTAAAAGACGTGCGGCATGTTCCTGCAAACGAAAAATGGCTGTTCCAGATTTCCCTTTATAGCATCGGATGCCTTCAAATACCCCCAGGCCGTAGTGAAGAGTATGAGTCAGAACATGGACTTTGGCCTCCTCCCAGGGGACGAGTTTTCCGTCCATCCAGATCAACGCGGTACTTTTAAGCACATCACTTCCTTTCGATAAGCGGATCTTACATTGCAAGGATTCAGAAAACTTATTTTTCTCATGGCTGTGTTGCTGTGGTGTTTCGAACCCCACCGACCAGACAAATGTCTATCGTGATGTTCCGTGCGTCTCGCCCTGGAGGGATGGGTCTCGCGAAGCCAAATGGCGTTATGTTGGATGGTGAATCTATTTTTTCTTTCTGCGCTGTATTTTTCTCAGGCTGCGCAATTGCTTTGTAAGCAAAACCGCCCGTGGTCCTCCTTTTCGCCCGGTCAAGAGCCAGTCGGTGCTGACCCGCCCCAGCGAGGCGATACGGACCAGGAGATCCGGGGAGGGGATACGTCCCCGTTCATATCGGCTGATATAGTTTTGTTTTTTTACGTCGAGGACTTTTGCAAATTCGGTTTGGGTCCGTTTTCCGCGCACAGCCCTAATCCGTTCTCCCACTTTTTCAGGGGATATTTTTTCCATTTTTGTTACCTCCTCATATCAGGCATCGTGATTGTCTTTTATTTCGTATTCACCCTTAAAGACAGACTATTCTCATAGAGTATATACTCTATGTGCTTATTAAAGTATACTTGATGGTAAATTTGAATGTCAAGGGACTTTGGTGTTTCTCCAGAGTTGCTGGGTGGTCTTGCATGGTTTTTTCGCCCCCGCTCAAAAACCGAAACGTTGAGACAAGTAAATTGGAGCGCCTCCCTTTTCCAAATGGAAAACGCTCCGTTTATTCTCAGCCATTCCATGTAAATTGTCCTTCTGGAATCTTTGTGGATGTACGGGTTATATTTTTCTTTACCAGTGCATGAACAGTGCATGAATTTTACTTAGGAAGGAAGGTTTAAGTCCAATAGGGATATCCTAAGATTACATGTTTTCTTGACATAATTAAGGTATACGAGTACCCTTTTACGGAAGGTTGTTCTACTCGAACCCTGAACTTCCTTTTCAAAGGGTAATTAAGTGTTTAGTTCGATCTGTTTCAGGTTGAGAGTACCAGGCGTATTTGGAGTGGGGCCGGGTTTCTTTATGAAGCTTTCCAAAAAATAAGGAGGAAGTGGATGAAAAAGTCAATCTTTTATGTATTGATGTTCACGTTTGTTGTTTCGGCAGGATTTGCCACCCTGAGGGTGGACGAAGCTTCTGCGATGCCCGGTTTTGCCCGAAAATATGATGCCCCCTGTTCGTCGTGCCATATCGCGTTCCCAAAACTGAATTCATTTGGGATTGAGTTTAAGCAGCGCGGCTACCGAATGGAGGATGAAGGGCCGGGCGAACCTGTCTGGAAATTACCGGGAATTCCGATTGGGGGCGTGGCCCACCTCGTCTTTGTAAACAAAGATGGCCCCACAAAAAAAGTGAGCAAGTTAAAACCAGGTGGCCTGGAGTTCTTTTTCGGGGGCGTCCTGGCTCCAAACGTTTCCTTCTTTGGGGACTTTGGCGCGGATGTGGACGCAGGTGAGTCCTTAACCCCCGATGTCGTCTTTGTTATTTTTGATGACATCGTTTCAGACAGCCGCCTCAACCTGAAGGTGGGTGCCATTGACATCGACTTCCCCTTTCTTTCCGATCCGCGTTCTCCCACGCATGCAGGGTATCTTGCCCGCCTGGATGCCGGAGGAGGAGATGGGGTCACGCTGGGGAGAAGGGCCGTGGAGGTCAATGGGTTTTTTGAAGATTCCAAAACACGATATGCCCTCGGAATCGGAAATACTGCCGTGACTAATACCGAAAACAGCATTGGGGCCATTCATGCGTGGGTCACCCAGGACTTCGAATTGATGGGCTTTGAACAAAGCGTCGGGGGCATCATCTCTCTTGATAAAAGTGGAGACGAACTTACCCTTACCGATGATGACACATCCGCATACGGTGGCGTCCTTGATCTGCATTACGGCCTTTCCGGGCTGATCCTGGCCTATTATAACTATAACGGAAACGCGCTCATTGCTGAGGCCGATGTCAAAAGCGGACTCGCCGAAGTCCTTCACTCCTTTTCAGAAAAATTAGTCGGCATCGCCCGATATGATTTTCAGGATACAGACGGGACCTCTGAGGAAAAGACACAATATACCGTGGACTTGACGTATTTTATCCAGCCCAATGTAAAAACAAAGGTTGAGTACGCCAACCTGGAGGAAACAGATGCGCTAGGGGCGGTGACAAAAACGAAGACCACAATGCTTATCCTGGGCGTCGGGTTCTAAGAAAGTACTGTCTGTGATGCGCGTCATCTCTCCAAGTAGATACTGAGATGGCGCGCATCCAGTCTGATTTGTAACTCCAAAAAGTAGCGCCCACTCCCATCCCGATATTTTCCCCTAAAAAGCCTATTCGTCTGCTCCATAAATTTTATCCCTTTCACAAAAACTTTGTTCATCAGATTCGCCAAAAATTGCCAAAAGACTCTAAAGTTTCTTAGGCTCCTACCCGATATATTGAGTAATCGTCACAAGTGGAGGGGGTTTCTAGCATATCTCCTTCATAACACTTAGGTCGGGTATCTTTGAAATTTATAATGAATTTGTTGACAAAATTATTTTGAGAGACAGATGCCTTGAATTTTGGTCTAAAGAACTTCACTTCTAATCTGAGTTTAGGGCGAAGAATACTGATATCAACTGTACTTTTGATGTTGGTTTCCATCACGGCAACAGTCTACCTGGTTAACTCTTCAGTCAAACGTGAAGCAGAAGAAGGCCTCCTGATCGATTTGAGACAAACCCAAACGATCTTCCTGTCCTTCTTGTCCTTTCAGGAAAAAGAGTCACTCTTAAAGAACCGTCTCCTTAGTAAAATCTCCTTTGTAAGGGCCTTGGTCATGGGAAAAAATCCTGATGCGATTGGCCAATTTGCTCAAGATACCCTCAAGAAGACTGGAAGTGATCTTGTGATATTCACGGATGGAAAGGGGAGCACTCTCGCCAGGACGGATAAGAAGGAACACGGGGAAGATTTGTCCGATTCTTCTTCAGTGAGCAAGGCAATGGAGGGAGGAGAGGGAAATGGGCTTTTCATCGGTCGCTCTGGGATTTATCAGATCAATTCTCTTCCGATTAAGGCAGGTCCGACAATACAAGGGACAGTGTCCCTGGGCAAGAAGATAGATGATGAATATGTCAATAAGATCACGAAGATGACCCAGAGTAAGATCTCCTTTGTATCTAGAGGGACAGTGATTGCATCTGCATGGGGGAAAGAAGAGCGAAAAATTTTAGAGGAAACCTTAAACCGCTTGCAGGATTTTATTCAGGAGACCCTTCGATCTGGAGTCGCCAGTGCCCCCTTTGACATGAAGATCGGTAATGAAACATATTCCTCGTTGCTCCTTCCTATTCAGAATATTAAGCAAGACTCTGCTGAAGTTTACTTGATACAAACCTCTAAAGATAAAGCGATGATCATCCGAGATAGCCTTCAACAACTCATGTTGGTCATCGGTTTAATCTCTGTCGTCATCGCCGTCATCGCCAGCATGATGGTTGCCAAACAGATTTCAAATCCTATCACAGTCCTGGTCGGCGTCTCGAATGCGATCTCAAAGGGAGATCTCTCGGTCTCCAGCAAGGTTGATCAGCTGGTTGACGAAAGAGGAGACGAAGTCGGGGTGTTGGCAAAAAGCTTTTCAAGGATGATTTCAGGTCTTAAAAAAGAAGCTGCTCAGAGTATTGAAATTGCTAGTGTCGCAGAAAAGGTTGAGTCGGCATCCACAGATCTTCTCAACACGAGTAAAGCGATGCAAAAGAATGCAGAGGGGACAACACATCAGGCGGCACTTGTCGCCGAGATCAGTGATACAACGAATGCGAGCGTACAGGCTGTCTCGGCTTCTGCCCGGGAGATGTCAGCCACCGTTGTGGAGATTTCAAAAAATGTCCAGGAAGTGAATCAGATTACCGCTCAAGCCGTTACCATGTCTGAAACGATGTGTGGAATTATTTCAAAGCTCGATTTGTCCAGTGTAGAAATCGGGAAGATCATCAAGGTCATAAGTTCCATCGCTGGGCAAACGAACCTACTGGCGTTGAACGCGACGATCGAAGCGGCCCGTGCCGGTGAGGCTGGAAAAGGGTTCGCAGTGGTTGCCACTGAGGTCAAAGACCTGGCAAGTGAAACGACTGATGCAACCACCAAAATCCGTAAGCAAATTGAAAGAATACAGTTCGATACTAAAGAGGCGGTTGATGCTATCAATCAAATTAGCAAAATCATTCATCGTAACAATGACATCACAACATCAATTGCGAGCGCGGTTGAGGAACAATCTGTAACGACGGACGAGATCAGTAGTAATATGACTATTGCGGCAGAAGGGACCGAGAAAGTTGTTCTTGAAACCCAGAAAATTATTAACACCGCAGACAGTACTCTCAAGGAAGCAGACAGCATTGGTGAAGAATCGTCCGATCTGACAAAAATGGCAGGTAGACTGACAAGTCTATCAAGGAACGCATAGCTTTTGTCTCTCGGAGTCAATGCTGAAAAGACTCAGGTTCAGCGGCAGCGTTGTCTATGAAGAGAAAGAATCAGTGAATCAAATATTGTTCTAAGATAACCGTTAATGGAGGTGAATATCATGTATGAAGGCCATCGTATCTCAGATAAAACAGAGCAAAACACTAAAAGGCATCCGTTACGACGATTAATTTCTTTCTTTTTTTTTCTCCTTCTCACCAATGCAGCTCATGCCGAACCCGTTCTCACGGGGATGATTGGATCCATTATTATTGATGAGTATGAGATTAGACTCGAAGGAGAGATATCCCCCGGGAAACATACCCTTCATGTCAAAAATATCGGGTCCATGCTACACGAAGTGGTCATATTTAAACTCAAGGAAGGGACCGATGCCACAGATTTCAAGTCAGTCATCAGCGCCGGTGGATCTCTGAGGAAGGTTGGAAAAATGAAAGGCAACATGCCGCCCATTGCGTTTGGGACGACTGGGCGCGTAACCGCTACTTTTGACGCTGGTAACTATCTTCTTCTCTGCTTCCAGGTCGATATGAAATCCGGTCAGCCGCATTTTATGATAGGGATGCTTCACGAATTTTCTGTATCATGAAAGACCGGGTTCTACTCCTTAGGGAGTTCAGAAGTAGCGGTAATGCTTCTCTGGTCAGCTCATGAGACTGCCATTGTCTCAAGCTCTAAAGTTCCCATTGCTCTCAACCGATAAAAAGCGTAGACGGCCCGAATAGGGACACCATATGAAGACAAGTAAGATTAATCAATCACACAAAAGGAGGATCGTCCGATGTTTGTAAAACTATTGGTTTCGGGTTTGCTGTTGATTTTCATGACGACATTAAGCTGGGCGGGAACGATTTCCGGATCTGTAACCGCATTCGGAAAGGGCAAGAAAAATGCCGCTGTTCATCTTGTGGGGGTAAAGGGAAGCGTTTCCCCACCTAAAAAGCATGCAACAATGGTTCAAAAGAACCAAAAGTATATCCCCCGAGTCTTACCGGTCGTTAAGGGCACGACTGTCGATTTCCCAAATAAAGATACCGTGTTTCACAATGCATTTTCTCTCACTCCCAACGCCACCTTTGATTTAGGGACCTATGGACCGGGGAAAAACCCGAATGCCAATTTCGCTGCTGCAGGGAATGTAGACATATTCTGTAATATGCACGAGCAGATGCGCGGCATCATCCTTGTGCTGGATCATCCCTATTTCGACTTGACCAGCAAGAAAGGGAAATTCGAGATTAAGGATGTTCCGGCGGGAACCTACAAAATACGTGCATGGGTTAACCCGGATAAATCAAAAGAGATGGAGGTTATCGTTGCCGCTTCAGGGACAGTTACGGTCGATTTTGGTCTCTAGAGGGGTCGCTAATCATAGCATGATCTTTCTTTTCCCATTTTTGTTGATTAAACTAATTTTAAAGGGACAGGATGAACCTGAGTTTGAAAAAGTTTACTTCCAGTCTGAGTTTGGGTCGAAGAATCCTAATATCAAGCGTGGTATTGATGCTGGTCTCCATAATGACCACGGTTTTACTGGTCAACTCATCTGTCAGGGGTGAAGTAGAGGAAGACCTTCTTCTTGACCTGGAGCAGGCCCAAACGATCTTCATGTCTTTCCTTTCCTCACAGGGAAAAGAGTCGGCCTTGAAAAACCGCCTGCTCACCAAAATTTCTTTTGTCAGGGCACTGGTCATGGGGAAAAATCCTGATGCAATTCTCCAATTCGCACAAGATACCCTTAAGAATACCGAAAGTGACCTCGTGATGTTTACGGACGGGGACGGGAGCACCCTAGCAAGGACGGATACGAAGGAGCATGGCGAAGACCTGTCCGGGTTTTTACCAGTGGGGAAGGCAATGCTGGGGAAGGAAGGTCATGGGCTTCTTAGTGGAAGCTCCGGAGTCTATCAGATTAATACACTTCCCATTAAGGCAGGCCCGACAATCCAGGGAACAATATCTTTGGGAAATAAAATTGACGATCCCTATGTCAGTAAGATTTCAGATATGGCCCAGAGTAAGATCTCCTTCATATCCAAGGGCAGTGTGGTTGCTTCCGTTTGGGGGCAAAAGGAACGGACGGATTTAATGAAAATCATGGCGGGCATGAAGGATGTTGTTCAGAAAACGACTCATAGCGGAACGCCTAGCGCGCCTTTCGAGATGAAAATTGGATCTGAAACATTCACCTCCGTATTTCTCCCTGTTCAGGAAGACGCCCAGGAATCTGCTGGGATCTACTTGATTCAAATCTCCAAAGATAAGGCGATGATTATCCGAGACAACATCTATCAGCTTATGTTGATTATTGGTTTGGTCTCTATCCTGATTGCTGTTGCCGTTAGTATGGTTGTTGCCAAGCAGATCTCACGCCCAATTACAGTTCTGGTAGGAGTGTCGAATGCGGTCTCGAAAGGGGATCTTTCAGTGTCCGGGCAGGTTGAGCAGATGGTCCTGGAAAGGGGTGATGAAGTCGGGGTACTGGCAAATAGTTTTTCCAAAATGATCTCAGGTATGAAGAAAGAGGAAGCCCGGAAGGTTCAAATGGCGCGTGTATCGGCAATGGTTGAAAATGCATCTGACAACCTTATCTTTGTTGACAATGATATGATATTGACTTACATGAATCCGGCAGCACAAAATAGTTTTCACAAGATCGCGCACCTTCTTTCTGCCTCCGTTGAGTCCATGCTTGGAAGACCATTTTCCCTATTTCTAGAAGATGATGATGCGAAGAGGCATTTGGATACGAACCTTAATGACGGTCCACATAATTCTAAAGTTACTCTGGGTGATGAAATCCTATATATAACCACGACCCCGATCTTTGACCACAAACAAGAAAGGATCGGAACAATGACGAATTGGAAAATAATTACGAAACAAATACGGATGGAAACGTCATTAAGCGAGGCCACTGTTTCCGTCACTTCTGCATCAGAAGGGCTCCTCAATTCAAGTCAAGAAATGCGAAAAAATGCAGAAGTGACTTCATCTCAGGCAAAGCTTGTCGCTGAAATTAGTGACAAAGCGAACATGAGTGTGCAGGCCATCTCGGAGTCCACCAAAGAGATGTCGACCACCGTCGAAGAAATCTCGAGAAATGTCCAGGAGGTAAATCATATTTCAGGGCAAGCAGTCGACATGTCCCTATCAATGAACGAAACCATTAGAAGACTTGATACATCTAGCGTGAAAATTGGAAAGATTATCACGCTAATTAGCACCATCGCTAAAAAAACAGACTTGCTGGCGCTTAACGCAACGATTGAGGCGGCCCGCGCCGGTGACGTTGGAAAAGGTTTTGCCGTCGTTGCAAGCGAAGTGAAGGATTTGGCAAAGGGAACAAGTGTGGCAACCGATGAAATTCGTATACAGATCAAAGAGATACAATCCAATACAAAGGAGGCTGTAACTGCAATCAATCAAATTTCCGAGATCATAAACCGTAACAATGAGATTACGACATCAATCGCGGGAGCGGTAGAGGAACAGTCCGTAACGACAAGAGAGATTAGTACGAATATGTCTACTGCGGCAGTAGGAACCGAAAAGGTCGTTTCTGAAATCCAGAAAATTCTTGCTGCCTCTGAAAATACTCTCAAAGAGGCGGAAAGTGTTGGAAACGAATCATACGGTCTCACCAAAATGGCAGAGGAACTCACAAGTTTATCGGAAAAAGTATAGCGTTCGGTGCATTCATGTTTACATTATAGAGAATATATAGAATCACTCCTTGGGTTCTGGACTTACAGTTGCTGTATTTCTAGAGTATAGAAATCTCTGAGCAACGTCTATTATGACGCAACGATCCTTTCTCAGGGGAAGTTTTGGTCCCATTTTTTGAGTTAATTCGAGGATTGGCTACGCCTTGCCGAGGAAAGAGCGGGAATGATATAATTCTCATTTTTGAGGCGAACCATGTCTTCCAGGCTCAGCAGGTTTTTGACCGTATCGGGATGGGTCCTTCTCTCGGTCGGGAGTATCCGTTTTTATCGGGTGCTTCGTGGCCACGCGGAAGATCCCAAATTTGCACCCCACCTCCTGGTGACGCTCCTGTCTTTGTGGATCGCGTCATCTATCCTCCGCGTCGGTCTGCGAAAAAAAGAGTTGAGCAAAAGAGTCGCCATTACACTGATCCGTTCCGGCTCCATCCTCCTGATGATCTGGAGCTACCGCTTTTTCCTCTCGATAAAAACGATGTCGCAGACTGGCAGCTCTTTCCTTCTCTATCTGTCCCCTTTCTACATCGTTTTTGGGTCGGTTGTCATGTGTGCCGGGCTGCGGATCAGTCGGACTCTCCGGAAGAATGGCGCTGTGGCCGCCTCCTCTCCGAAGCAATCTTTGGCCGAGAACTTTACCGAAGATCCTATCGATGGCTCCCAGTCCTGACTCAGACCGTACACCCTGAGACAGGATCTTTTCTTGCCAGCAAATAAATGATAAAATTTGTCCTGGGTTAATTCTTGGAGGGTGTCAGAGCCATGGCAGTCCGGTTTAAAGATTATTACGAAGTCCTCGGTGTTTCACGGGATGCTTCCGGAAAAGAAATCAAGGAGGCTTTCCGCCGTCTGGCCCGACAGACCCATCCGGACCTCAATGCCGGCAAGGGGAAGAAGGGGGCTGAAGCCCGCTTTAAAGAGATCAATGAGGCCTACGAAGTCCTTGGAAATGCGGAAAAAAGGGCAAAATATAATCGCCTTGGCGCGCAATGGCAGGAAGGGATGCCGTTTCAAGCCCAAGGCGGCCCGGGGTCTTCAGGGGTTCATTTTGAAGGGGAGGGCCGCAGCGGTTTTTCGGATTTCTTTGAATCTATTTTTGGCGGAGAGTCGCAGGCTTTTGAAAAGTCATCTGCCCGTCCGGCGCGGCGTGGTGAGAATATCTCTTCCGACATGGCCTTGACACTGGAAGAAGCAAAGAGTGGAACCCGGCGGCATTACAAAATGCAGAGACAGTTTCCCTGCCCTGACTGCGGTGGCCGAGGACGTCAGGGCAGAACGGTCTGCAGGCGTTGTGCGGGGAGGGGAAGCCTCCTCGGGGGAAAAGACCTGAGTGTTACCATCCCGGCCGGTGTCCGCGAAGGGGATAAGATCCGGTTGGCCGGGCAGGGGAATCCGGGAGAGGAGGGTGGTCCTCCGGGAGACCTTTTTATCCGGATCAAATACCAGCCGCATGATGTTTTTTCCGTTTACGGTGACCGTATTGAAATGACGCTCGATGTAATGCCCTGGGAGGCTGCGTTGGGGGCAAGTGTGAAGGTTGCAACGCTGCATGGTGATGTCCTCTTGAAGATTCCTGCCGGGAGTCAGGGGGCACAGCCCTTCCGGCTGCGGGAAAAGGGTCTGGGTTCACGAGAGGGGAAGAATGGAGACCTGTTGGTTCGCCTACAGATCAAACTGCCGGAAAAGATCACGGACGAGGCGAAAACGCTTTATGAAGACTTGGCACGTCTGGAAAATGACAAAAAGGTTGGTGGGTAACAGTTCAGCATGCCTGGATAAGGATTCAGGGCAAGGCGCGAGGAGCGCAGAACCGCAGCGTAGTCTATGCGTGAGGATTCGAGCACCACAGCAACGACGCCATGGAGCCTTAGATGGGTGACTTGAACCGTTACAGAGGTGGCATGGCGAAACGCCTCTCTAAACTCATAACAAAATGGCGGCGGACTCGAATAAAGACCTACATGATCCTCTCTATTATCCTTTTTTCTGCCCTTATTATTGCAAATCTCTTCTTTTTGCGCCGGTTTTTTTAGGCGCAAAATCCCCTTCTCGAATCATTCCGCAGATGACTTCCAACTCATGACTGAGTGAACGATCTCCCCGAAGCGGAGGAATCCTGGAACGAAGTGTCCGAACCGCTTCCGCGACGCCCCGGCCCGCCTTCAGAGGCGTGTGGAAGCCAACCCCTTCTGCGGCGGCGAAAAGTTCGACGGCCAGGATGCGTTCGACATTGGAGATGATCTGATCCAGCTTGAGAGCCGATCCCATCGCCATGCTGACATAGTCTTCCTGGTTGACCGAAGTCGGGATTGAATCGACCGAAGCCGGGTGGGCCAGTAGCTTGCATTCCGACGCCAGCGCCGCGGCGGCAACCTGAGGCATCATCAGGCCGGAGTGTAGTCCTGGATGGCGGGTCAAAAAGGGGGGGAGATCGATGCACTCCGGGTCGATCAACTGGGCGATCCGCCGCTCCGAGATGACCCCCAGATGAGTCATGGCGATTGCCAGAAAGTCGAGGGCCAGAGCAATCGGATGGCCATGAAAATTTCCTCCCGGAATAATCTGTTCTTCCTCCGGAAAGACAATCGGGTTATCCGTCACGCTGTTCATCTCAACAGACAGGGTCTGCTTGACTGTAGCGACGGCATCACGTACCGCGCCATGCACCTGGGGTATACACCTGATTGAGTAAGGGTCCTGCACGCGGTTGCAAGCAATATGGGAGTTGCGGATCTCACTGTCTGACAGGAGGTTTCGGATATTCTCAGCCACTTTAAGCTGCCCGGGATAGGGGCGGAGGGCCTGAATTTTCGGATCGAAGGCCGTCGGTGTTCCCATCAAGGCCTCCAGCGACATCGCCCCGGCCACATCTGCGGTTTCCATCAGCCGCTCAGCGGTTAAGAGCGAAAGAAGGCCGAGTGTCAGCGCCCCCTGAGTTCCATTCACCAGAGAGAGCCCCTCTTTTGCCTCCAGGACAATGGAGGAGATTCCGGCCCGTTTAAGGGCCGTCTTTCCTAAAAGGCGTTTCCCTTTAAAAAAAGCTTCCCCTTCCCCGATCAGGAGGAGGGCGAGGTGGGCCAAGGGAATCAGATCGCCGCTTGCCCCGACCGACCCTCGACTCGGGATGACCGGATGAAGCGATTGGTTGAGCATCTGAATCAGGCGCTCGACAATCACAGGGCGGACGCCGGAATAGCCTCGGGCCAGGACCTGAGCCCTCAGGAGGATCATGCCGCGTACCTGGATCTCGGAAAGAGGCGGGCCGAATCCGCAGGAATGGCTCCGAACCAGGTTAACCTGAAGTTGGGCGATTTCCGACTCGGATATTTTCTGGTCGGCCAGTTTGCCGAACCCGGTGGTGACGCCGTAGACGACCTCGTGCCGTGAAAGCGTCTTTTCCACCACCCGGCGTGAGCGCTTCATCGTAGAGATCACAGATCGGGACAGGCGGATGGGACGGTATTTGAAGACCACATCGTAAAAACCGGAAAAGGATAAAGGGTCCCCTGAGAGGGTCAGGTGTTTCATCTCGGCATCCCGCATCGTAATTTTTAAAATTATAAGAGATTCTGAGGATGAATGCAATTTGTTACGCCGATTCATCTTGACACGCATTCCTGAACCAAGTACGATCAAGCGGACACGAAGATGTGTCCGACGATGACGTCCCCCCTATGAAATAGATACGATTCAGGGTGGGGCGTTTTTTTTTCTTTTTTTCCTCTCCAGGAGGGACGATGCCGATTCATAAAGCGGGTCCGGATGACTTGGTGGGTTCCAGTCCAGTCATGAAGGCGGTTCTGGAAGAGATTGCCCAGGTGGCGCCCAGCAAGGCGACGGTTCTCTTGCGGGGGGAAAGCGGCACGGGAAAAGAACGGATTGCCAAACTGATCCACCAGGGCAGTACGCGTGCAGACAAACCCTTTGTCCGGGTCAACTGCGCGGCACTCTCTGAAACCCTGATCGAAAGTGAACTCTTCGGTCATGAAAAGGGGGCTTTTACCGGCGCGATTCAGAAGAGGAAGGGCCGCTTCGAACTGGCCGACAAGGGAACGATCTTTCTCGATGAGATCGGCGATCTTCCGCCGTCGGTTCAGGTGAAGCTGCTTCGTGTCCTGCAGGAGATGGAGTTTGAGCGGGTTGGCGGGGTTGAGAACGTGAAGGTCGATGTCCGCACGATCGCTGCCACCCACCGGGACCTGGAGACTGCGGTAATGGAAGGGACTTTTCGACAGGATCTTTACTACAGGCTGAATGTTGTGCCGGTTCAGCTTCCACCGCTTCGCGAGCGAAGAGAGGACATCCCGCTCCTGCTCGACTACTTCCTTGTTAAATTTAATAGAGAAAACAACAAGGCGGTCCGGTTGAGGGCAGAGCTGATCCGCCTCCTGACTCGGTATGACTGGCCCGGAAATGTCAGGGAGCTGGAAAACAGTGTCGAGCGGCTCGTCGTCCTTGCCAGAGAGGGCTGGGTTTCTCTCCAAAATATCCCCTACGCCATCGCCACCTACTTTAATGATATCCGCCAGGTGACGCCCATGACCCGGACAGTGGGTCAATCGGCGCGATCCGGCTGGGAAAGCCCTTCGTTGTCTGAATCCTTGCAGGGGATGGAAAGAGAGGCCCTCAAAAAGGCGCTGGAGCGATGCGGCTGGGTCCAGGCGCGGGCGGCCCGCACTCTTGGGATGACGCCGAGGCAGGTGGCCTATAAAATCAGAAAATACAAACTCATTCCGGACGAGTTCTTTTAATTAGATTTATCATGCGAGTGGAGGATATCCCAAAAGGGCTAAAAGTGCTTGACAAATGGGTGTTAATCGGGTAAAAATTTTGACGGTGAATCTGTTTTATACGTATGTAGCATCTTTTGAATGGTCTCATTTTTTCTCCAGGGGGGCAGGTTTAGCGTTTGGTTGGGAGAGGTGCTGTGGGAGAGGGTCCCCCTTTTTCTGCAGTTTGTATCTGTGAATCACCCGTTTGTTTGAAGACCTTCGGAGATTTTTTAATAAAGGGAAGACAGACACATCAGCCGGTTCTGGTATGACTGAGGGCCGATTTCAATGCAACGTGAATTAAGGGGGGAATACGAATGAAGATGAAGTATCTCGTTTTTAGCTTGTTGTTCGCAGGTTCTTTGATTGTAGGGGGCACAGGGGTTGCTCAGGCCGATGACCTAAAGATCAGTGGTTTTGCCGATGTTATCCTGACCTTGACGGATGAGGCCAATGAAACACCGGCCAGCGTTGGTTGTAGCAATCCAGCCGGAGTGGGAAGCACCACAAACTGTACTGAATCACAATTCAGGGTCAATGCCGAGGTTGACTTTGAGAAGACAGCCGGTGATATCACTTTCAGACTAGATCTCGATTTTCCAGGGAATGGTAGCGCGAACCTTGGCGGTGGAAACCTTGAGCAAGCCAACTTCTCCCTGGGCGTTCTTGAGGGTGCGGACCTGGGACTTAGATTGACCGGTGGTATCTTCAACTCTCCCGTCGGTTATGAAGCCCAGGATGCTCCAGATGAGCATCAGGTGACCCATGGTCAGCTCTGGGGACTGGTTCCTTCCAACCTCGCAGGGCTTCAGCTTGCGGGCGGAAAGGACATGATCACTGGAAGTGTCATCTTTGCGAATGACTTTAATGATCCTCTCAATACCGGTGCTGCGCATGTCGGCGAGGAAAACAGCCTTGGCTTTACCCTTGGATTCAGCCCGATGCATGCGGCAAATCTGTCCATCGGCTGGTTGGACTCCGGGATTCTTCCGACCGAGGCGGTTCTTGACGTTGTTCTCTCAGGAATGGTTGAAGCGACACCGGAGATCGGGCTCCACTATGCCGTGGAATACCTTGAAGATGAAGTGAACGAAGGTTTGGGCCTTACGGTCAATGCGACCCACGGCAAGCATATGCTGACCGTCCGCTACGACACCGTTGAAGTGGATGCAGCAGCAGCGGTAGTGCCTGCCGGTACAACTGCAGGCCAAGAAACATCAAGTCTGACGGTTGCGCTTATTTGCAACGCGAAGGAAGGCTTAAGCACGAGACTGGAGTGGAGAACGAATGATAACGACACTGCGGTAACCACCAATCCTGATACCGATCTGGTGCAGCTCCAGTTTGTCGCAACATTCTAGACCCCTTGTTTCTTAGAGGGTCGTTTGGTACTTAAAGCGGCCCGCCGTCAATGGCGGGCCGCTTTAAGCTTTTAGATGAAAAGCACTCGATGAGGAGTACGAAGTATATGCTCAATGATGAGTATCCAATTAGGTTGACAGGAAAGAAAAAAACACCTATTAGATACTTAGGAGAAAAAAATGAAACGTCTTCGAAATTTGAGCTTTATTGGACTTCTCGCCACATTGTTACTCGCCTTTGCCCTCCCTCTCTGGGCACAAGATAAACCGCCAACCGCCTCAGATGTACAGACCAATGCCAACTTTGTCTGGACCCTCATCGCCGCCTTCCTTGTCTTTTTTATGCAGGCCGGTTTTGCCACAGTAGAGGCCGGGTTTACCCGTGCGAAAAATTGTGTCAATATTCTGATGAAAAATCTTTTCGATTTTTCCTTCGGCAGCCTGGCCTTTTGGGCCGTCGGCTTCGGATTAATGTTTGGCACCTCCGCCGGGGGGTTCATCGGCACTGACGGATTTTTTATGAGCGATCCCGGAAACCATGGGGATTGGCTCTATGCTTTCTGGATGTTCCAGTGCGTCTTTGCCGCAACGGCCGCCACGATCGTCTCCGGTGCGATGGCGGAGCGGACGAAGTTTTCTTCATATGTTATCACCAGTGCGGTTGTCTGCGCGGTGATCTATCCGGTCTTTGGGAGCTGGGCCTGGGGCAGTCTGCTCAATGGAAGCGGCTGGCTGGAAGGGCTTGGCTTCATCGACTTCGCCGGGTCAACCGTGGTTCATTCGGTGGGTGGCTGGGTTGGCTTGGCAGGCGCCATGGTTCTTGGCCCGCGCATTGGAAAGTATGGCAAGGATGGAAAAACGCGGGCGATTCCGGGTCACAGCATGCCCTTGGCCGCGCTCGGGGTTTTCATCCTCTGGTTCGGATGGTTCGGATTTAATCCCGGGAGCACGACGACGGCCACAACAGACATTGCACGCATTGCCGTCAACACCAATCTGGCCGCAGCTGCCGGCGCGATTGCTGCCATGATCCTGACCTGGATGCGTTATGGAAAACCCGATCTCGGCATGGCCTTAAACGGCGCCTTGGCTGGATTGGTGGCCATTACGGCGGGCTGCTACAATGTTTCCCCGTTAAGCGCTGTGATCATCGGACTCCTGGGTGGGATTCTCGTGGTCTTCTCCGTTGGCTTTCTGGACAAGCTAAAGATTGATGATCCGGTCGGTGCTGTTTCCGTTCACGGAGTCTGCGGGGCATGGGGAACCCTTGCCGCGGGTCTTTTTAATGAAGGCGGATTCAGCATGAGCATCGTCGGGGTCCAGCTTGTGGGAATCGCGGCGGCCTTTATCTGGGCTTTTGGGTCAAGCTTTATTCTCTTCAAAGTCATCAAGGCAACCGTGGGCCTTCGAGTGACTGCGGAAGAGGAATTTGCCGGTCTTGACATTCTCGAACATGGGAATGCAGCCTATCCTGAATTTGCGGTCAGCATGATCTCGGCATCAAACCCGGGAGAGAGAGAGTAGGAAAATCAATAACTGCGAAAAATATACAGCACGCAAGGGTAAAGGAGGAAGATTATGAAAAAAGTAGAGGCCATCATTAAACCGTTTAAACTGGAAGAGGTGAAAAAGGCCCTTGCCGATATCGGGATCGTCGGGATGACGGTGACCGAAGTAAAGGGTTTTGGCCGGCAGAAGGGACATACGGAACAATATCGCGGGGCCGAATACGCGATTGAATTTGTTCCCAAAATCCGGATGGAAATTGCGATCGCCGACAACGATGTGGAAAAGGTGGTCGCGGCAATACTGGCGGCAGCCAAGACCGGGTCGATTGGTGACGGGAAGATCTTTGTCTACCCCCTCAGCGAAGTGGTCCGGATTCGAACCGGCGAGATGGGTGAAGGCGCCCTGTAACCCAGCCGGGATTGGCTTTTAAACGTAATGACAAGGGGAGACCGTTGCGGTCTCCCCTTCCCTCCCGTAGCCCCCTCCGTTGGCTTGGCGTGTGACCCGGTAGTGCGTTCTTGGTCTTTGCCTTTCCGCTCATTGACAAAACAGGCATAATTAGTATAGTTATAATACCGGTTCGATGATCCCTTTTTTACGTTTATGGGATAGGTCCGTACATGCATGGCACGCCTTCCAAAAAGTGTATTCCATTCTTTTTTGAAAACCTGCCTTGAGGACCCTTGCGCGGGGGATTCAATTCTGATTTAAGTTTTTTAGTCGAATACCGATAAGTATCCGAGGTCAGTTTCCGATCAAGGAGTGAAATGGATATCGAATCAATCAGGCCCTTACTGGTCTTACTTGTGTCCCTGGCGGGCGCGGTTCTGATTCTTATCTTCAGAAAAGACCCCAATACAAGAGAGGGATGCTCCCTTACAGCGGCTGTTCTCAAGTGTCTGCTCGTGGTCAGCATGGTTCCGGCGGTCCTTTCAGGAAAAGCCTATTCCTATACGCTCCTGACCTTCCTGCCCGGGGTTTCACTGTCTCTTCGGGTTGATGCCCTGGGGCTCATTTTTGCCCTGACCGCATCTATTTTATGGATCTTAAATACTTTCTATTCCATTGGCTACATGCGCGCGCACCATGAGCCTAAGCAGACCCGCTTCTATACCTGTTTTGCCCTCACTCTCTCTGCGACGATGGGAGTGGCTTTTTCTGCAAACCTGGTCACGATGTACCTTTTTTACGAAATATTAACCTTCGTGACCTATCCTCTGGTGGCTCATAATCAAACGAAGGTTGCCTATGGCGGTGCAAATAAGTATTTTTTCTACCTCCTGGGAACCTCGACGGCCTTCTTGCTGCCGGCGATCATTTTAACCTACAGCCTCTCTGGAAACGGGGACTTTAATCCGGCCGGAATTCTGCCGCCGGGGGCAAACCCCCTCCTCTTGATGTTTATTTTCTTTCTCTTCCTGTTTGGCATCGGAAAGGCCGCCGTCATGCCCGTGCATGCCTGGCTCCCCTCTGCCATGGTGGCGCCGACACCGGTGAGTGCGCTTCTTCATGCCGTGGCGGTTGTGAACACCGGGGTTTTCTGTGTACTTCGGGTGATCTTTCATGTCTTTGGCGTGGATTTGATGGGGACTTTAAACCTGGGAGTGTTTGTGGCCGGCCTGGCCTCCTTTACGATATTGACAGCCTCATGTATTGCTCTCACGCGGGATAATTTGAAAGAACGCCTTGCCTTCTCCACCATCAGCCAGTTGTCTTATATTGTTTTGGGCGGCGCGCTCCTCTCTTCGAGTGGCATGGCCGGCGGGGTTCTGCATATTGCGAACCATGCTTTTGCCAAGATCACCCTCTTTTTTTGTGCCGGGGCCATCTATGTCGCCACGGATAAAACAAAAATTTCACAATTGGACGGTATCGGACGGAGGATGCCCTGGACGATGACGGCCTTTTCCATCGGGACGTTGACCATGATCGGCGTTCCGCTTTCCGGTGGATTTGTCAGTAAATGGTATCTGGCCATGGGTTCGATTGAGGCAGAGATGGGCGTTATCCTCTTAGTCCTTTTTTCGAGTACCCTCCTCAATGCTGCCTACTTTGTTCCGATTATCTACAAGGCTTTTTTCAACGCCCCTCCGGAAGAAGAAGGGAGTCACGACCTTCCCCACGGACTGGCCTATGCTGCCGCCGGGGATAAGGACGGTGGTGGCAGTTCACTTCATACGCAGGAGGCCTCTTATTTCATTGTCGTTCCGCTGATGGTGACGGCCATGATTTCTTTAATCCTCGGGATGTTTCCTGACATCCTCTTGGGACTGGTTCGACAGGTGACAGGATGAGCCGCAAACAAACACCGGAAGATCAGGTCAAAAAGAAAAAGCGGGTGAAGGTCCTGGCATCCATGCTGGGCCTCCTGATGTTCCTGGACTGGTTCGCGCCGCGGCACCATGCACATTTTTTCTGGGATTCCATCCCGGGCTTTTCGGCCGTGTTCGGCTTCATTGCCTGCGCGATTCTGGTTTTTTTCTCCAAGGGGATCGGACATGCCTTTTTGATGAAGCGGGAGGACTACTACGATGATTGAGTGGATCCATCCCGCACTTGTCTTTTTCGCGACGGCGGCCCTTGTGCCTTTCGTAAAGGGAAAAGGAAAATCGATCCTCCTGATCGGATTTCCCGCTTTGGCATTCTTTTCTTTGATGCTCTTCCCCGATGGCAACTACGGTGTCTTCACGATTGGCGGGTTTGAGGTTGTCTTTGGGCGGGTCGATAAGCTCAGCCGGGTCTTCGCCTATGTCTTTACTCTGATGGGCAGCGTCGGGATGGTCTACGCCCTTCATGTCAAACAAAAGGGCCAGCACATCGCGGCCCTGATTTATGGCGGCGGCGCCCTCGGATCGATTTTTGCCGGTGACCTTTTATCCCTCTTTGTTTTCTGGGAAATCATGGCCTTCTCCTCTGTTTTCCTGGTCTGGTACGGCGGGGAAAAATCCTGGGCAAACGGCCTGCGCTACTTGATGGTCCATACCTTCGGAGGACTCTGTCTCCTGGGGGGGATCGTTATTTTTGCCGGTCAGACTGGCAGTATTGCGTTTAATGCCATTCCCGCCTCAGGCTTGGGCGGCTGGCTCATTCTGATCGGTTTTTTGATCAATGCCGGTGCCCCTCCCCTCCATGCCTGGCTGCCCGATGCTTATCCGGTTGGGAGCATTACCGGGACCATCTTCCTCTCTTCATTCACCACGAAGACCGCCGTGTATGTTCTTGCACGGGGCTTTGCCGGGACCGAAGTGCTGATGTGGGTCGGGGTGATCATGGCCCTCTACGGGGTTGTGTATGCCATGCTGGAGAACAATATCCGCAAGCTGCTTGCCTACCACATTATCAGTCAGGTCGGCTTCATGGTGGCCGGAATCGGTGTCGGCACTGAACTCGCGATTAACGGCGCGGTGGCACATGCCTTTGCCCATATTCTCTACAAAGCCCTCTTGATGATGGGGATGGGTTCCGTTATCTTCATGACCGGAAAACGAAAGGGGACAGAGCTGGGCGGACTTTATCGGACGATGCCCTTGACCTTCGGCCTCTTTATGGTCGGTGGTTTTTCCATCTCGGGGGTTCCCTTTCTCTCCGGTTTTATCAGTAAATCAATGGTTATCTCGGGCGCGGCCGCGGCACATTATCCCTTTGTGGTGCTCTTGCTGACCCTGGCTGCCGCCGGGACTTTTCTCTCAACGACACTGAAACTGCCCTATGCCGTTTTTATGGGAGAAGACAAGGGGATCAAGGCTGCTGATCCACCCGGGAATATGCTCCTTGGAATGGGCCTGGCCGCGTTTATCTGCATCTTACTGGGTGTGATGCCGAATCTCCTTTATCAGCTTCTGCCTTTTCCGGTCGATTACCATCCCTATACAGCGGAGCATTTGCTTGGATCGTTCCAGCTCTTGCTGGCGACGCTACTGGGTTTCACCCTCTTTTTGTACAAGCTTCATCCGGAAAACACGATCAGTGTTGATACCGATTGGGTGTATCGTAAAGGGGTCGTCTGGTTTCAGCAACTCAAAAACCCGCTTCAGGGAATCAAGGTGCTTCGATACAAGGATTTTTTGCAGGGTCTTACGCTATTCTCCCGGCAAGTCTCACAACGTATTCAAAGCGGGTATTTAAAACACGCTCTGGTGATGATTATCTCGTTTGTCATGCTATCGACCTTGCTCTTTTCCTTGTTCAAGGGATGGACCTTAAGTCTTGATTCTCTGATGCAAACTGATCTCACGCTGTCGCAGCTCTTGGTTTTTGTGTTGATCATCAGTAGCACACTGGCGACGGTTTTATTTAAAAGCCGTATCGCAGCCGTCCTCTCTCTCGGAATGACGGGATTTTTTGTTGCCTTCTTCTATGTTTTGATGGGGGCACCGGATTTGGCACTCACGCAATATCTTGTCGAAGCGGTTTCCGTGATCTTAATCCTGCTCGCATTTTATTATCTGCCCGCCTACTTTGAAGAAAAGACGGCACCGGCGTCAAAAATGACCGATATTGCGGTCTCACTCCTGGTCGGCATTGTGATGACCTTTTACATGCTGATGGTCATGGACAGTCATCTCACCAAATCGATCGCGAGCTACTATCTGGAGATGAGTGAGAAGCTGGCGGGAGGCCGAAATGTGGTGAACGTGGTGATCGTCGATTTCAGGGGCTTTGATACCATGTTCGAGATTGCCGTTTTTTCCATTGCGGCCCTGGGGATCTTCGGAATGCTGAAGTTGAACAAGAAGAAAGCCCCGATTCAGAGGGAAGCGGCTTTGAACGGAAGTCTGAAACGGGAACAGATTGAAGAAGCGGTTCAAAGGGAGGTGACTTCGAAATGACCTCGCTGATCTTTAAATCAATCACGAAAACGGTGTCGCCTATTTTGATGATCTTTTCCCTTTATCTGCTTTTGAGAGGACACCAAATGCCGGGGGGTGGGTTCATCGCCGGCCTGATGACCTCGGCCGGACTGGTCTTGATTTATCTTGCCTATGGCTGTGACTTTTTTGACTGGCACAAGCGGAGCCGGTTTTTTTACTATCTCTTCTCCGGAGGGCTGGCACTCTCTTTTCTGACTGGACTTGCCGGACTTTTCATCGGTGGTACTTTTTTAAAAAGCGGGGTGGCCCACGTGGAGATGCCCTTCATTCACGAAAGCTGGGAATTCGCCTCCGCGGGAATATTTGACATCGGGGTCTATCTGGTGGTCTGCGGTGTGTGTGTTTCGCTCATGACCTTGTTGGGGGAAGAGGAATGAAACTTTTACTGCCGGTGGTGATTGGTGTTTTATTTGGCGGCGGAACCTACCTGATGTTGAAAAAAAATATCCTCAAGCTCGTCCTGGGCCTGGGTCTGATTTCGCACGGGGCCAATGTGCTCTTGATCAGTTCGGGCTGGATCGGTGCGGGAGCGGTACCGATTCTGGGCCAGGATGGGACGGAGGGCTTTGTGGATCCGGTTCCCCAGGCACTGGTCTTAACGGCCATCGTTATCGGTTTTGCGGCGCTGGCATTTTTGCTGGTCTTGGCCATTCGGGTCTATCGGGATTTAAAAACAGCAGATATTTCAGAGATAAGGGGACAACGCGGATGACACACTTATTGGTCTTGCCCATCCTCATCCCGCTTGGAACAGCCATTGTCCTGCTCCTGCTCCGTGCAAATCCGATGGGGCGGCGTATTGTCATCGGCATTTCCGGTCTGTCGATTCTTGTGGCGGATATCGTACTGCTTACATCAATTTATCAAAAGGGTATTCACTCCTATCAGGTCGGGGGCTGGTCTGCCCCCTTCGGCATTGTCATGGTGGGTGATTTGCTCAGCGGGATCATGCTGGTGTTGGCCTCTGTTATTTCGCTATCTGCCCTGAGCTATTCCTTCGGGTATTTAAAAAAAGAAGCGCAGCAAGCCTTGTTTCATCCGCTTTTTTTCTTTATGTGGGCGGGGACGAACGGTGCCTTTCTCACCGGGGACATCTTCAATCTCTTTGTCATGTTTGAAGTGATGTTGATGTCGATTTATGCCCTCTTGGTGATGCTTGGAGAAAAAAAACAAATCGAAGCCGGCTTCAAACTGATCAGCATGGGGCTTTTTACCTCTGCCCTGTTCCTGGCCGCCGCAGGAGGGATCTACGCCTTTGCAGGTACCCTCAACATGGCGGACCTGGCACTTAAAATAAAACCCCATGTGGACCATCCCCTCGTCAGCGCCATTGCCATGATGTTCATCGGTGTCTTCGGCCTGAAAGCCGCCATGATGCCGTTTCATTTCTGGCTGCCGGACGTCCACTCTGCCGCACCGACGCCGATCAGTGCCATGCTTTCAGGGATACTGATCAAGGTGGGGGTCTATGCCATCATCCGTGTGTTCTGCCTGATTTTTGTCGATCTGCAGGGCTATTTTCAGGGTTTTATTTTGACGATGGCTTGTATTACGATGTTTGTCGGGGCCCTGGGTGCGGTTGCTCAAACCGATATAAAGCGCCTCCTGGCTTACAGCAGTGTCAGTCAAATCGGGTATATCCTCATGGGAGTCGGATTCTTTACCGTGGGGGGCATGAGTGCCGCGCTCTTCTATATCATCAGCCACGGGGTGATCAAGTCCTCACTTTTTCTGGCCGCTGGAATTCTGAAAAAGATGCGGGGAAGCACGGAGATGTCTGACCATGGAGACATGATCAATACCTCCCCCGCCTTTACCACCATATTTTTTATCGGGGTGATCTCTCTTGGGGGTATTCCGCCTTCCGGTGGGTTCTTTATGAAGTTTCAACTCATTAAGGCGGGACTCGACGGCGCCTTCTACATTCCCGTCATTGTCGCCTTCATGGTGAGTTTGATGACCTTGTTTTATCTCTTCCGGTCGTGGCAGAAGATTTGCCTTTCCGGTCCTCCGCAGGGAAATCCTCTTGCAAGACCTTCGGTCAAACTGCTCATTCCGGTTGGAATTCTGGCCATGCTGTGCCTGGTCCTGGGCCTTGCGGCGTCGCCGGTAAGCGGATTGACCCAGGCCGCGGCGGAACAACTTTTTTCGCCGGAACTCTATATTCGTGCAGTCATGGGGGCGATGTAATGCGTAAACATCTTTTTCTCAATATTGTGCTCGCCTTCATTTGGTGTCTGCTTCAGGAAAACCTGAGGATTCATGAGTTTTTGATTGGCGCCCTCCTGGGTTATGGCGTTGTCCGTCTGCTGAAACCGGTGCTGGACGATGGGGGTGTGGAGGGGAAAACATCTCGGTCTGCCCTTGGATTTAAAAGGTATTCCAGAATATTTCTCCACACGCTCCGGTACATCTTTGTCTTTGTCTACGAGGTAATCAAGGCAAACCTTCAGGTGGTCAAGATTGTGCTTTCTCCCAAGCTCAATATCACACCGGGCATTATTGCCTACAAGATGGATGTTGAATCGGATGCGGGGATTACGCTCCTGGCCAATTCGATTACCTTAACGCCAGGCACCTTGACCGTGGATGTGTCGAAAGATAAAGAGACGTTGTATATTCATGCCCTCCACATGGAGGATGCCCGTGTGCTGGAGCTTTCGATCAAGAATTCTCTGGAACGTTATTCCAAAGAGGTGATGGGATGATCGATCTTTACGCGACAATTGCCTTCATGGTGCTGGCTCTTTCCCTGGCTTCTTGTTTTTATCGCTTGTTTATTGGCCCGACCTTGCCGGATCGTGTTGTGGCAATAGACACGATGACAACGATTATTATTGCCATGATTGCCGTTTACTGTATTAAAGAAGGAAACGCCATATTTTATGACGCCATCCTGGTCTTGTCTATTTTAGGTTTTGTGGGTACGGTGTCGATGGCAAAATTTTTAGCAAAAGGGAGGAAAATCTTTGACCAGTGAATTCCTGGTACCGTTGTTTCTAGCCCTGGGCCTGTTTTTCATCGGGGCGGGCTGTCTGGGTCTGTATCGCATGCCGGATCTGTTTTGCAGGATGCATGCGACCAGTAAAGCCACAACCCTGGGGCTGGTGTTCATCCTGATGGCGACCTTCATGCATCTGGGATTTGAAACCGTTGGTCTGAAGGCGGTCCTCGCCATTGTTTTTGCGTTTCTCACAGCCCCGGTCGGTGCACACCTTATTTCAAGAGCGGCCTACCAACGGGGGATCAAACTCCATGACCGCACCATTGCGGATGAGCTGCGCGTCCTCTATCCCGAAAATGAGCAGAATGGCCCGCTGAAAGATTTAGACTGACAGAAGGTGCTGGGGGCTGGGGGCAGGAACGTCAAAAGATTTTAAAACCCTCTGACCTGACTGTTCCCCGACAACTGTCCCCTGTGCACTTTGTTAGGCCTGTCTCCAGCAACCCTCTCCTTCTTCCCCTTTTTGTTTTTTCTTGACAGAGTCGAGGCGATTCGCTACTCTCCTCGAGAGATTCCTATGACGATAAGCATCGCTTCAGATCACGCCGGTTTTGAATTTAAGCGCCTTATTCTCGCATACCTTTCTGAAAAAGACATTGAATATATTGACTATGGGACCACTAACAATGATTCGGTCGATTACCCTGACTACGCCATTAAGGTGGCAGAATCGGTCTCAAGAGAGGAGATAGATCGCGGCATCCTGATTTGCGGTACGGGGATCGGCATGTCGATTGTCGCGAACAAGTTTCATGGTGTTCGCGCGGCCCTCTGCCATGATGCCGAGACGGCCGAGGCGAGCCGTCAGCATAATGATGCGAATATTCTCGTTCTGGGGGGACGTGTTCTTGATGAGCAGGTTGCCCTTTCGATCGTCGAGATCTGGCTTAAAACGGAGTTTTCAGGCGGACGCCATCAGAAACGTCTTGAAAAGATAAAAGAACTGGAAACCCTTGCAGGGGAGTGAGCATTTAAATGGAAAATGAAGAGGCGTATTGTCTCAAGTCAGTTGATCCGGAAGTTGAAGCGGCCATCGTCCACGAATGCGAGCGGGAAGAGGATAAGGTCGTGCTCATCGCGTCTGAGAATGTGGTGAGCCGAGCGGTCCTGGAGGCCCAGGGTTCACTCTTAACCAATAAATATGCCGAAGGCTATCCCGGTCGCCGATACTATGGTGGATGTCAGTTTGTCGATGTGGTTGAGACCTTGGCGGTCGAACGGGCCAAGGAACTTTTCGGGGCTGAGCACGCCAACGTGCAGGCTCATTCCGGTTCTCAGGCCAATATGGCCGTCTATTTTGCGATGCTGGAGCCGGGAGATACCATCTTGGGGATGAGCCTTGCGCATGGCGGACATCTGACCCACGGTCATCCGGTTAACTTTTCCGGAAAACTGTACCGTATTGTTTCCTACGGGGTTCAGAAGGAGACCGGGCGGATCGATTATGACGAAGTGCTGAAATTGGCAGAAGCCGAACGGCCCAAGATGATCGTTGCGGGGGCATCGGCCTATTCACGCCGGATTGATTTCGAAAAATTTCGGGAAATCGCGGATGCCGTCGGTGCGTACCTCATGGTGGACATGGCCCATATTGCCGGTCTTGTGGCGGCCAAGGTGCATCCTTCCCCCGTCCCCTATGCTGACTTCGTTACGACCACCACCCATAAAACGCTCCGGGGGCCGCGTGGCGGGATGATTCTTTGTAAAGAGGCCTTCGCCAAGGCGATTAACAAGACGATCTTTCCGGGCATTCAGGGCGGGCCGCTCATGCATGTTATCGCGGCGAAGGCGGTTGCGCTAAAAGAAGCCCTGGGGGAGGAATTCGTTACATATCAGCGGCAGGTTGTTGGAAACGCGTCGGCCCTGGCCTCAGAGTTGATCTCTAAGGGATACCAGATTATCTCTGGTGGGACCGATACCCATCTGATGCTCGTTGATCTCTGTGGTCATGAAATCACGGGAAAAGAGGCGGAGGAGGCCCTCGACCTGGCGGGAATTACGGTCAACAAGAATGCCATCCCTTTTGATCAACGACCGCCGTCACAGGCGAGTGGGATCCGCCTTGGAACGCCGATTGTGACCACGCGGGGGATGAAAGAGAAAGAGATGGGAGAGATCGCCGCCTTGATCGACACCGCACTTCGGCAGAGAAATGACCCAGCGGTATTGGAAACGGTCCGGGAAAAGAGTCAAATGCTTTGCCGACAGTTCCCCTTATTAACTTAAATTTCCTGGAGTATCAGACCCTTGCATTGCCCATTTTGCAATCAGCTTGAAGACAAGGTTGTCGATTCCCGTCTCAGTCGTGAGGGAGAGGTCATCCGCCGCCGCCGGGAGTGTCTTGCCTGTCATCGCAGGTTCACGACCTATGAACGGGTCGAAGAGTCCCTTCCGATGGTGATTAAGAAAGATGGGCGTCGTGAGACCTTTGATCGGCAGAAAATTTTTTCAGGCCTGAAGCGGGCCTGTGAAAAACGTCCGATCAGCGTCGATTATCTCGAGTCGGTTGTCAGGAAAATAGAGAAACATGTTCAGGATCGAGGTGAGAGCGAAGTTGAAAGCCGTGTTGTTGGAGAAGAGGTAATGCGGCAACTTCATGCTTTGGATCAGGTCGCCTATGTTCGCTTTGCTTCTGTCACTAGAGTGTTCAAGGATGTCAATCAGTTCATGTCTGTGTTGAAATCTCTCCTGAATGATTCGGGA
>JAJDBV010000041.1 GCA_029261165.1 Nitrospirota bacterium
CCCTGGCGTGGGTCGCGTTTTTTTTTTTTTTTTGTGTTCCTTATTTTTCCTTTTGCCGCGCCCCGCGGGGGGGGGGGGCCCCGCTTCGGTAAGCCGATCCCAGAGAAATCGTCTGCTGGAAGGATTGGCTTTGAAAAACAATCCCATTTTGGGAGGGACAGCCGGGATGGCCATATTGGTTCATGGTGCCTATCAAACATTGAGTTCTCCGGAAAAAAGATCGGAATACGATCAATATTTGCTTTGGAAACAAAGTAAGCGTTCCATATCTGACCTCAATAAACAGGGAGCAATAAAAAAAGGAACCTGTCCCCTCTGTGAAGAGAATACCGATGGTTCTCTTAGTCTCTTTGATGGAAATCAGTGTCCGGTCTGCGGAAAGCCGATCCGGGGAAAACCGTACCACACCTCTCAAACTTCTGAGCAACGGAAAGTCAATCGCCTTCGGAAAGAGGGAAGTCTCACCTATCAATACTTTCAGTCTAAAAAAAACCATCCGGGAAAATTAATTGATCTTTCGTCAAAAGGGGTACGATTTGTCTCTGACGTAAAGATGTCTCAATCTTTAGAACTTAAGATTGAATCACCCTTATTGAAGGGTACGGCACGCATTACAAATTGTCGAGAATTCTGGTGGCAAAATAGTCCTATTTATTTTGTGGGGGCTCGTTTTACGACAATTGAATTTCATCGATCCTGCGGGACATTCCTCTCCATAAAAGTATAACCTAAGCGGTCTCCTCTAAAATCATGATACAATCTAAGGCTTGATCCTACCCCGAATATCTAATAGTATTGCCAGATATGCGGGATAATTCGGAGGACGAAAAAAAGTGTTTTTTATAAATATTGCCCTTTTACTTTTTGGGTTGGTTGCCATACTCGCAGCCTTTGGCGGAGATACCCTCGGTCAATCAAGCTTCGCCTTTGACGATGACCGGTGGTCTCCAGACAAAGTCGCCTTTTTAAAAAGAATTACCTCACGAGGCTGGACATCTCTTGTCTGCCTCATCATTGTCCTCGGGCTCGGCATCGCTAAAGACAAGATTCACCAACAAACAGTATTACAGGAGACGACATCACGGGAAAACCTGGAAAAAGACAACACCCGGCTCCACGAGCGGATTGCGGACCATGTGATGGAAATCATCACGCTCCGGGAGAAGATCGATACCGCGACCAAGAACATGTCAGAAATGTCAGATGACCTTAAAAAAAAGCAACTCGTCTCTTTTAAAACCGCATTCCGGCACGCCTTTAAACCACCCAGAGGAATAGATGACGCCGTCGTGCTCCTGGACGGCCGCGAAAAAATTCCTATCCCATCACGCTATCGCGAACAAATGCGACTCTACTGGGAAGACGAGTTTAAATTAACGGCAACGATTGAAGAACCTTTAGACGTTGATCTTGATTCAATTAAGTTGGAAGCCGGCGGAAAAACCTATGCACTCTTTGATAACCCGAATCCAGGTCCTTTTAAAAAGATACTTCATATTAAGGGAAACTCACCAAGACCGATGGAAGCATCGATCCTCAATCCGCTACAGATGAGCAATATGAAGTTGAAAATTTTTGTTCGCGCAGCCAAATTATCCAAGGGCCAAGACAGGTTCAAACAGTTAATATTAAACGGCCGCTTTCCTGCGCTTGGAAAGAAACTCTACAAGGTAACGACTCCTGATATCCTCAACGTGCGATCAAACCCCGCCACAAACTCTCAAATTCGTGCCCAACTTTCCAGCGGCTCATTCGTGCGTTCAATGCAGGATCAGAATGGATGGACTGAGGTCAAAACTCCGAGAGGGAAACAAGGATGGGTCCTTACCCGGCTTCTGACAGAGATTGAGGCTGATGTTAAGGAAAAATCAGCTGAATAACTGAAGATCCTCGCCTCAAATCAGAGAGGACTTTATTTTTTGTTCGCTCGCAGAACCCCGCCCTGGAAGGGCGAAGATTGCGCTCGCTATGCGTGTTTAGGTGCGGCAGTTTTTTCCAAGGTAGGCCCGGAGTTTGGGGGGGAATTCGTTTCGAACCAGGGCCTTTTGTGCTTCCCATTGTTTCTCAGAGGATAAGTCCTTCAGAAACGCCGTCTTTTTCCCCTCCAGAACAGCAACAGGAACACCGTCACGGAACAAGATCCGGTTATGAGGAATGTTAGGGATTTTCTTTCCCGGTAGGAGTGTTCCAAGCAGGTTCAAGGGATCAGCAGCGGAAATTGAGATATATGCACCTGTCATTTTTTCTTTACGGATCTTACGGAGCGTTTCCACCGTCTCAGGAAAGGCAAATTGTTCACCGCTTGCATTTGACACGAAGCGCCCCCCTCTTAGGACCCCTCTCAGCTCTAATCTCCTCAAGACCCTGACCAAAACCCGCCATGGAGGGGAAAAAGTCTCTTTTTCCAATAATGAACGAAATAGGACGCCCCAGCGTTTGAGATAGATCAAGACAAGTTCTTCCAACTGCTCGATACTGAAGCGCTCTTTTTCATCCCCCCGGCCTTCCGGGATCAGAAACCACCGGCCCGCATCCTCAATACCAAACACGGCTTTTCGTCTTCTCCTTCCGCCATTTTGAGACGGTCGATTGGTACTCGGGGTCAGCAAGGCCCTCAACCCGGAATAGCTGTCGTTACTGACCCACCCGCCAGCAACCAGCTCAGAAATCCCCTCCTCAACCTGGCTTTTGAGCAGATGCGTGTCGGCGACAATATCATCAAAGAAGTTCGCTCCATGCGCTTCAAGGTGCGTCAGAATGGACTTTGCCTCGCTGCTCAACGCTCTTCCATTGGGATCATGAACTGCCATCGACCGCCACAAGGTAAGATGACGCCGAGCGACCAGACAAATTGGCGTCCTTTTTACAGGCCCGGTTTTTCTACGATGGTCATCGCTCTGTTTCGGAAGATTGAGCCGTCCCCAAAAGATCCGACCGCTCAGACATAAGCCATCCAGCCAGATCGGATCATATTTCGAGATTCGAGCAGGAATGATATCGGTCTCCCAAGCCGCAGCCGGTAACGCAATCCCTTCAAATCGCTCCAGCACTTTTTGAAGAGATCCCGGACCGGTTGGCCGCACATCCGCCCCCATCTTGTTATGCGCAAACAAAAATCGGATGAAATCCTGGAGAGAGACCGGCGCAATACTCTGCCGCAGCGCTTCAATCGTATATTTATGAATCCGCTGGAGCAGACGCCGTTCACACCACTCTTCACACCCCAAGTCAGTCGTAAAACGGCCTCGAAAGACAAAGCCCTCTGTTTCAAGAGAAAGCAATGTGTGTTCGATCTCTTTCTCAGAAAGGCTACTCTCTTCAGCCAGTTGAGCCACTGTAACCGGTCCGAGCGTTTCAAGCCGCCCCCTGATGATCTCCATTAATCCATTTTCCTGATCCCATCTCTCTTGCTGAATTCCAGCAGGTAAATCGAATACAGGGTCGAGAACAGCATCCTGAAAGACTGATTGGAAGAGGGGAATCCGTTCGGTCGCGATCCACAAGATTAAACCGCTTCTGATTAAAAGCCGTGCTGAACGGCGTTCAGCAATCAGCTCATTTAAAAAATCCTCCCAGCCATGGGCTTTCCCTTCAGCCTCGGAAATAAATGTGTAAATGGAAAGGGCGTCATGCAACTCGTCCGCAGTTCTGGCCTCCGGCCAAGCCTCTTCCTTGACTCGCTTGATTGCTTCTTCATCGAGCTTGCTCAGATCAGCCGCCTCTGAGGGATCGAGCCAGCTCCGGTTCCGAATCGCATTGACCCGCCTTTCCGCAAACTCGGTGTCATCCAGAAAAGCATAGGGGCGGGCATTCATGATCTCCTGAGCAAAAGGAGAGGGCTCGCGAAGGTCCTTCGTCACAAGGTTCAATTCCTTTCGCTCAACCTTGCCGATGAGTTCTTCCAATGCGTCTATGTCCATCGCTTCGGTGAGACAATCGTGTATCACCTGGTCCACCAGGGGATGATCCGGCAGTTCTCTTCTTGCCCCAATATTCTCCGCACAGGCAATCTGGTCCGGGAAGAGTTGCGCGACCAAGTCTTCTGCCTGCATCCGTTGCAATGGCGGCGGGACGCGTTTACCTGATCGATTTCGCGAGATCGCGAGGGCGCGTGTCGCATTCCATCGCCAGCGGACTTCAAACATCGGGGCGATCAGTATTGCCTGGATCAGGGTATCACGGAGGATATTTGTATTGAGATAGGAGAAGACCTCCTCCAGGGGAAAACTATGCGAGGAACTGAGAGACAAGATGATGCTGTCTTCGTTTGCGGCAGCCTGTAGCTCAAAATTGAATTTCACACAAAACTTCTTTCTTAAGGCGAGTCCCCAGCCCTTATTGATACGGCTGCCGTAGGGAGAATGGATGACCAGGTGCATGTCGCCCGCCTCGTCAAAAAAGCGTTCCAGCACAATCGTCTCACGGGTCGGCATCACCCCCAACCCGATCTCCCCCATTGCGAGATAGGAAACCATCTGCTCTGCCGCCAATTCTGAAACACCGACCTCCTCGACCAGCCAGCGGACAGCACTGTTTTCCCTGATCGTGACAGGGCTGTCGTCCGCTTGCTTTGAGATGGGATCTTTAACAAGCTTTTCACTGATAAAAGCACGCATCCGGGAGATCGATTCAGACAATTCCGGAGTCCGTCCCGGACCCTCACCAAACCAGAAAGGAATCGTCGGGGGAAGACCGTTCGCGTCTTTCACCATCACCTTCAGTCCCTCAATCCGAAGCAATTGCCAGGCATGGGTTCCAAGCGTAAAGATATCGCCGGGGAGCGATTCCAGGGCATAATCTTCATTGAGCGAGCCGACCGTCGTTCCCTCCGGCTGCATCACCACCTCATAATCAAACATATCCGGGATAGCACCCCCATTGGTCAGCGCCGTCAAGCGCGCCCCCCTTCGCGCGCGGACCCGGCCATTGACCGCATCATAATGAAGATGGGCACCCCGCCGACCCCTGCGGGTCGTGAACCCATCGGCCACCATCTGGATAATCTCAAGAAAACGTTCTTTCGATAATCTCCTGTAGGGATAGGCACGATGGAAGAGGTCGTACAAGGAATCGACCACCCACTCCCCACCTGAAACTTCGGCGACAATCTGTTGGGCCAATATATCCAGAGGTTGTTCAGGAAAGAGGATTGTGTCTAACTCGCCTCGCCGGACGCTATCGAGCAGTGCGGCGCATTCAACCAGGTCATCTCTTGAAAGCGGAAGGAGAACCCCTTTAGGGGTGCCGCCGACATGATGGCCACTTCGACCAACCCGCTGCAGGAATGCCGCAATACTTTTGGGGGATGAGAACTGGACAACCAGATCAACGGAACCAATATCAATCCCCAACTCCATCGAGGCGGTGGCGACCAGCACCTTGAGTTGTCCCGATTTCAATCGTTGCTCCGCGTCGTGACGGTGTTCCTTGCTCATGCTTCCGTGGTGCGATGTCACATGTTCTTCACCAATCCGCTCAGAAAGGGCCATAGCCAGTCGCTCGGTCAAACGCCGGGTATTAACAAAAACCAGGGTCGTTTTGTGCACTTGGACCAGTTCCACCAGCCGTTCGTAAAGTTCGCCCCAGACTTCATTACTCATCACCGCCGTCAAAGGAGACTTCGGAACTTCCAAACTTAAGTCCAGTTTCCGCCGGTGGCCGGTGTCGATGACCGCACAATCAGCTTCTCCATGATGTATATTTGGATTCCCCACCAGAAACTTCGCCACCGTCTCTATCGGCTTCTGCGTCGCCGATAGGCCAATTCGTTGTAGCGGGGCATCCGTCAAGGCCTCCAACCGCTCCACCGACAGCGCGAGGTGAGACCCTCGCTTCTCTCCTAAAAGAGCATGGATTTCATCAATGATAAAGATCCTCGTCGTACGAAGCATCCCCCGCCCGCTCGCACTGGTTAAGAGCAGGTAAAGAGATTCCGGTGTGGTCACGAGGATATGAGGAGGATGTTTCACCATCTTCTGGCGTTCATACGGAGAGGTATCGCCGGTACGCACGGCCACCGAGATCTTGACGGGTGGCAAGCCCTGCTCTCGAAGAACTTCCTGTATGCCGGTCAGCGGGACTTCAAGGTTCCGATGGATGTCGTTGCTGAGGGCTTTCAGGGGAGAGATATAGACAACCTGCGTCTGCTCGGACAGTCTATCGTCCAGCCCCTTCGTAATCAGGACATCGATCACGGCGTAAAAGGCGGCCAGGGTCTTCCCGCTCCCGGTAGGAGCGGAAATCAGTGTGTGTCGACCCTTTTTTATCTCAGGCCAGGCCTGAATCTGAGCCTCAGTGGGTTTGCCGAGGTTATGTTCAAACCAGGAACGTGTTGTGGGATGGAAATTTTGGAACGGCATCGACAAGAGCCTTCAATAAAGTGAAAGAAGTGATCCTTTATCAACGAAATCTGGTTCTCCCCCTTACGACCTTCCGGTGACCTTCTCCAGTACTCTTTTAGTTACTTTGGCGTGTGCTTGGAGGCGATCAATCTGCGCCTTAAATTTGCGTGCTTTCGTGTTCGCCAGCGAAAGTTCCTTATCTAGTTTTGTCAGCGCCTCACAAATGAATGCAATGCTTGCGGCTGCATCCTTGTCCTTAATACGCCGAATGGTTTTTTTAATTCTTTTTAGTTCTTCCGAAACAATCACCCTTCACTCCTCCTCTCGTTAAAATACGCGTAGCGTGCAAAACCTTCGCCTCTCCGACGAGGAGTTTTGAGAAATTCACTAGCCCCCTATGACAACCTCCACACCGTCCATCAGAAAACCATATCAGCCTTCGGATAGGAATTACACCCACAAATTTACTGGATTATCCCACACTGAAAAAGCCAGTCAAGGCGTTATCTGTGTGTGCCAAGGATCACACTTGAGTGGCCTGCTCATACATTTGTTTATTGGATTCTGTATCAGGAAAATGGCCAATACTATTGTAAAGTATCTGACATATCACCTATAATTAGGGTTTGCTGAAAAAGTAGCCCTTCAGACCCGCTCTTTTAGGTTGATGAGATTTTGTCTTCGTCGTCTCAGTGATTTCGTCCTCAGAACCTGTTTTCGCGTAATCGCATCCCCAGTGTTTGGTCTTCGCACATGAA
>JAJDBV010000042.1 GCA_029261165.1 Nitrospirota bacterium
GGCTTGAAGGTATTCCTTTTTGGATCGTGGACTCACAATAGTACCCTCCTTTTATCGAAATCTTCGGGTAACATTTATTATGAGTCAACGATCCCTCCTCAGAGCTCACTTCGGTAACATTTTATTTGAGTCAATTCGCCCGGATCAGCTTCATTGACTTTCTAAGAGGCCGTCCCCTATAATCGTACCGGCCTGAAACCCCATGCCGTACCCTAAGATATAAATCAAGAGGGTCCTTCTCGTAGGATAACGATGGCAGAACACCAACACCTCCAATTTTCAAAAAAAAGCGGACTGACCATCACGACGGTTGAGGAGGGCAGTATCGCGGAAGAAACCGGAATCGTCGCCGGCGACCGGCTGCTCACTCTCAACGGCCGGGAGATGAAGGATATTCTCGATTACCGTTTCCGGGCCGACGAGGAAAAAATTCTGCTGGAATTGATCAAACCGAACGGCGAGGTCTGGGAAGTCGATGTCGAAAAAGGCTACGACGAAGACATGGGGATCGGCTTTGAGGAGATGAAGATTCGCCAGTGCCCGAATAAATGTGCCTTCTGTTTTGTCGACCAGATGCCGAAAGGACAACGCAAAGGACTCTACATCCGGGACGAAGATTACCGTTTTTCTTTTCTTTTCGGAAACTACATTACCCTGACCAACCTCAGCCGTAAAGACAAGGCCAGAATCTTTGAGCAAAAAATGAGCCCGCTCTACATCTCAGTGCATACAACGGACCTGGAACTGCGCCGGGAACTCTTAAAGAACCGGCATGCGCGTGATATCCTTACTGAGATTAAAGAAATGACCGATCATGGCATTGTCCTGCACACACAGGTCGTCCTTTGCCCAGGAGTCAACGACGGGGCTGCCCTCACAAAGAGCATAGAAGACCTTGCCCGGTTTTACCCCGCAGTCGCTTCACTGGCCATTGTCCCGGTAGGGCTCACACGGCACCGCGAGGGGCTTCCTGAAATTGAAGAAGTCACCGTGGATTATGCAAAACGCTTCCTCGACGACTTGCCCGCCTGGCAGGAGCGCTTCCAGGGAGAACTCGGTACGCCCTTTCTCTTTGCCGCAGATGAATGGTTTGTAAAGGGGGGCGTTCCTTTTCCTCCTCTGGAGAGTTACCTGGACCTGGTTCAGCTTGAAAATGGCGTCGGAATGGTTCCGCTTTTTATGAAAGAATTTCAATCGCTTTCTTCCGAGTTACCAAAATCGTTCTCCGGACCATCCCGGATCTCCATCGCAACCGGGACTTCTTTTTCTTCCTATTTAGAAGATTGCGTCAACAGCCTTGATCTGAATGGTCTGAACCTCGAAGTCGTCCCGGTTACAAACCACTTTTTCGGGGATTCCGTAACGGTAACCGGTTTACTCACCGGGGGTGATATCATCCAGGCGGTCAAGAACCGAAGGATGAACACGCTTTTGAGGTCGAGCGACGAGATTCTTCTGATCCCGTCGGTGGCCTTGAACGATGAAGGGCAATCTTTTCTGGATGGAACGACACCTCAGGACATTGCGGTAGAAATTGAATCACCCGTCCATGTGGTCCCATCTGATGCCGGAGGACTCATTAACTTTCTTCAAAATGTTCCTGAACTGCTCCACCAATAAACATCTTTCCCCGTAGCGATCAATGAACTTCTCAGAAACTGGAAATCAGAGAAAGACCTCCAAGCCGATCACGGGAAAGACCCGGATTTTCGGAATCTTTGGACATCCGGTCACGCATACGCTTTCACCTCCTATGCAAAACGCCGCCTTTGAGGCAAACAATCTCGACGCGGTTTATCTTCCTTTTGGTATAGATCCCGCTCATTTAAAGAAAGCGGTGGCCTCGATACTCCCACTTGGCATCAAGGGGATCAATATTACCATTCCCCACAAAGAGACCATCATCCCTTTCCTCGATTCCGTGGATGAGGAAGCCAGGAAGATCGGCGCCGTCAATACCATCGAGGTTTCCTCCGGGCGGCTGATTGGCCATAACACGGATGGAAGAGGCTACGTCGCATCCCTCACCGCCTCGGACATTAATCTTGCGGGTCAAAGGGTTCTCATGATCGGTGCAGGAGGAGCAGCAAAAGGGGTAGCGGTTTCGGTCCTCTCTTCGGGAATATCGGAGCTAATCATCGTCGTCAGGCATCTCGATCGCGGGAAAGCCCTTGCAGAACACCTTACCTCCCTTTTTCCCCGTAAACCAATTGCGGTCGTGGGTATGAATGCCGAACGGCACACCTTTCAAAGAAAAGGCCGTGAGACACTTCTCATTAACTGTACGCCGCTCGGAATGAAGCAGGATGATCCCCTTCCCTTCCCTCTCTCCTGGATCGAGCCGCATTGGATTGTTTCCGACCTCGTCTATCGACCGGTCGAAACACCCCTGCTTTCCGCTGCGAAAAAAGTCGGCGCGCTTACCGTGTCCGGCATCGGCATGCTGCTCCACCAGGGGGCCCTGGCATTTGAAATATGGACCAGGGGAAAAGCCCCTCTTACCGTCATGAAGGAAGCCCTGGAGGACGCGCTCTCTGCTCTAGACTCCAGGTAGGCCTTTTTTATCCACACAAAAGCGACGAAACATTCCTCCGCTCAGAAAGATGTCCCGGGGACTATAAAGGGTATTTTCTGCCATACCAGCGATTTCAATGGGCAGAATCCCGTAATCTGTTGATGGAGAGTCTGTTGACAGAGTCCGGATCATCGGATAAAATATTGACATCATTAAGAATATTTATGCTGTCTTATGGTCGGGTTCGTTCGCATTTTCGCGAGAAAAATACCCGGCTGTGGAACCTCTCATCAGTGTGTTCGCACCCGAGGATAGATCTTAATCCCCTTTGGAACAGAAACGCACGTAGCCTTGACCTAGTAGAGGATCAATACCATTGATTGCGGAAAAACTTGGGAAAGTTATTCTCAACGCGAATCTCGTTACAGAAGATCAGCTTCAGAAGGCCTTGCTCACGCAGAAGAGAGAAGGTGGGCGGCTTGGGACAATATTGATCCGCCTCGGATTTGTCGATGAACCCCACCTGCTTCAATGTTTGAGCGAGCAGTACGGCGTCACCCCGGTCGATCTCAGCAAGATTACAATTGATCCGGCCGTGGCAAAGCTTGTTCCGGCCGAAATCGCCAAAAAACATCTTGTCATCCCTGTAAAACGCCTCGGTTCATCGCTGAGCCTGGCCATGGTCGATCCAAGTGATGTCTACGCGATTGACAATGTTAAATTTGCGACCGGCTATAACGTCGAACCGTATATTGCCTCTGAAACAACCGTCATTACCGCGATTAACAAGTTCTATGGCGCCGGCATGGCAAATCGGAAGGCCTCATCCGCCATCGAAGCGAAGGATTACACCCTATCGGCGTCAGATGGCGCTCCGGTAGAAGACCTTTTCACCGAAGATGCCCCAATGGTCTCTGTGGATGACTTTGATACGGTCGTCGGAGATGCCCTGGACGATATTGACGTCATTGAAGAACAGCCGGATGAGCTCTTTGGAAAGGACGTTGAAGCCCCGATTGTCAAACTCGTCAACGGGGTTCTGGTCAATGCCATCAAGGTTGGGGCAAGTGATATCCATGTCGAGCCCTTTGAAACGGTCTTTCGTATCCGGTTTAGAATTGACGGGGTCATGAAGACCGTGATGAATTTACCCACCCGCATTAAAAACCCTGTCGTCGCCAGACTAAAGATCATGTCTAAACTAGACATTGCAGAACGTCGGCTTCCTCAGGACGGACGAATCAAGTTAAAGCTCGGAAGGAAAAAAGAGGTCGATTTTCGTGTCGCGACGCTCCCCTGCCTTTTTGGAGAAAAGGTAGTGATGCGTATTCTGGATAAAGGGAATCTGTCCCTCGACTTGACAAAACTCGGTTTTGAAGAAAAAGCCTTAGGCTATTTTCAGCAAGCCATCGTTTCACCCTACGGCATGGTCCTGGTCACCGGACCGACCGGGAGCGGTAAAACAACCACCCTTTACTCGGCCTTGAGCACAATCAACACACAAGAAATTAATATCATGACGGCGGAAGATCCGGTAGAATACAATCTCCTGGGAATCAACCAGGTACAAATGAAGGATTCAATCGGTCTTAATTTCGCGGCGGCGCTTCGCTCGTTTCTCAGGCAGGATCCGGACGTGGTCATGGTCGGTGAGATTCGTGATTTTGAAACGGCGGAAATCGGGGTTAAGGCTGCACTGACCGGACATTTGGTCCTCTCCACTCTCCATACAAATGATGCGCCCAGCACGATCAATCGCCTTTTAAACATGGGGGTCGAACCCTTCCTCGTCGCCTCTTCCGTCATATTAATCGTTGCACAACGACTCACCAGGAGAATATGTACCAAATGCAAGGAGGTCTTCCCGGTACAGGAAGATGTCCTCATCCGGGCAGGGTTCAAAGGAGCAGACTTAAAAGGACTTACAGTTTATAAAGGGAAGGGCTGCGACTTCTGTAGCAGTACGGGCTACAAAGGGCGAGTCGCTCTATATGAGGTCATGCCCATCGGTGAGGCCATTCGCGATCAGATATTGCAAGGGGCCTCTGCGGATGATGTCAAGAAAAAGGCGATGGCGCTTGGGATGAGGACCCTGCGAATGAGTGGGCTCGAAAAGGTGAAAGAAGGGGTCACCACACTTGAAGAAATTCTGAACAACACCTTCTCCGATTCCTAACAAGACAACTAATAAAAAATACAACTGTGGAAAGGTGAGGAGTTCACTCGCAATCCATGTTCAATAATCCATGAGGGAGAGTTTATGTCCAACTTGCAGCAGTTGCTCCAAACAATGGTCGAAAAAGGGGGTTCAGATCTGCATCTGACAACAGGCAGCCCCCCAAAGATCAGAAGCAATGGGAAACTTGTTTCTCTCAATTGCCCTGCCCTCACGGCAGCCGAAACCAAACAGCTTGCTTACAGTGTTTTAACCGAAGCTCAGAAACATCGCTTTGAAGAAGACAACGAACTCGACTTCTCATTCGGCCTGAAGGGTCTTAGCCGCTTCAGAGGAAACATCTTTATTCAAAGAGGGGTCGTTGCCGCTGCCATTAGAACCATTCCATTTGAGATCAAGTCTTTTAAAGACTTGGGTCTCCCTGCGGTTGTCAGTGAATTGGTTAAGAAACCGAGAGGGCTGGTTTTGGTCACTGGCCCGACCGGAAGCGGCAAGTCGACAACACTGGCATCGATGATTGATCAAATCAATGCCGACCGCCATGATCATATCGTTACGATTGAAGACCCGATTGAATTTCTTCATCCCCATAAAAACTGTATTGTAAACCAACGTGAGGTCTCCTCCGACACAAAGTCCTTTCAAAACGCCTTAAAATATATATTAAGACAAGACCCGGATGTTGTTTTAATCGGTGAGATGCGGGATCTCGAAACCATTGAAGCCGCATTAAGAATTTCAGAAACGGGTCATCTGACCTTTGCAACACTCCACACCAATTCTGCACTTCAATCGATCAACCGGATTATCGATGTTTTTCCGCCCCACCAGCAGTCACAGGTCCGCGCCCAGCTTTCTTTCGTTTTGGAAGGGGTTCTTTCTCAACAACTCATCCCCAAGATAAATGGTCGCGGAAGAGCCATGTCCATAGAGGTGATGATCCCCACCCCAGCCATTCGCAACCTCATTCGAGAAGATAAGGTGCATCAGATCTACTCTTCGATGCAGACGGGCCAGGGGAAAAATGGAATGCAGACCATGAACCAGTCTCTCTATGATCTCTGTTCCAAGCGCCATATCTCAAACGAGGATGCGATTGCCCGGTCCAGCCAGCCGGACGAACTCACCACAATGCTAAATCGCGGAGGAAATCCCATGACGGGCCCTCGCGAGCCAGGAAGAATGGTGCGCCGGTAAACGTATCCGGACAGAAATAGAGGACAAGCCTCAATAAGGAGTAATTTATGGCAGCATTTACATGGGTGGGACGAACCAGACAGGGGACAGTCCAAAAAGGAGAACTGACGGCAAAAAATAAGGATGAAGTCATCAGCCTTCTCAGAAGAGACAATATTCTCGTCACCTCGGTTCGAAAAAAACCAACAGAAATGACAATCCCTGGATTAGGGAGGAAGGTGACCGATAAAGACATCGTGATCTTCACCCGCCAATTCGCAACCATGATCGATGCCGGACTCCCCCTGGTCCAATGCCTTGAAATCCTCTCTAATCAGACGGAAAATCCTATTTTGGCAAAAACCATCAGTGAGGTTCGTACTGATGTTGAGGGTGGATCAACCTACGCCGACTCTCTCGCAAAACATCCGAAGGTCTTTGATGAGCTTTATGTCAGCATGGTGGCTGCTGGCGAGGCAGGGGGAATTCTCGATACCATTCTCAATCGCCTTGCGAAACATATCGAAAAAGCAATGAAGCTCAAAAAACAGATCAAGTCTGCGATGGTCTATCCCTTGACCATTCTCAGTGTGGCACTCATCGTCGTGGTCATTCTCCTCGTCTTTGTCATTCCGATCTTTGCTAAAATGTTTACCGACTTTGGCGGCTCTCTCCCCGGACTGACCCAGATGGTCATCGATTTCAGCTATTTCATGCAGAAAAACTTTTTCTACATCACAGGAGGACTCTTTGCTCTCTCCTTTGGTTTTAAAAAGTACTATCGCACCCCCGGAGGGAAGAAGACGATGGACAAACTCTCTCTGAAGCTCCCTGTGATTGGAGAACTGATCCGAAAAGCAAGCGTGGCCAAGTTCACACGGACCCTGGGAACGCTGATTTCGAGCGGTGTCCCCATACTGGAAGGACTTGGCATTGTTGCAAAAACATCGGGGAACACAGTCATTGAACATGCACTGCTCGGCGCACGTCAAAGCATCAGTGAAGGAAAAACAATCTCAGATCCACTGGAGAGAAGTAAGGTCTTTCCCCCCATGGTCGTCCAGATGATCGCCGTAGGGGAAACGACAGGCGCACTCGACGGCATGCTGAGTAAGATTGCTGATTTTTATGATGATGAAGTGGATGCCGCGGTGGCCGCCCTGACCTCTATGCTCGAACCCATGATGATGGTATTTCTGGGAATCACGATCGGGACCATAGTAATTGCCATGTACTTACCAATTTTCGAGATGGCCGCCATCGTCGGATAGAACGTGCAACACGACCGCCGGGATACGATATATGGATAAAGAACAAGCGATCCTGTTCGGTAAGATCAGATGGCTTATCATCTTCCGAGTGGTGCTGGTCACAGCGCTTCTCGGCCTACCGCTCCTTCTGGACCTGGAGACACTCCGGAAGGGATGGTCCATCCCCACCTTCTATTTCCTTATCGGATCGACCTATTTTTTAACCATTCCCTACATCTTCATACTGCTCAGGAAAAAATCACTCCTGACGCTCACCCTCGTCCAACTCGCAATCGATCTCCTCTTTGAAACAGCTTTAATTGCAGTGACCGGAGGGATCACGAGTCCCTTTGTATTCCTTTATATCATCACGATTGTCTCGAGCAGCATCTTCTTCCGTCGAAATGGGGGTGTTCTGGTAGCCTCGGGCGCCACATTTTTATTCGGAACATTGATCAACCTACAATATTTCCAGATTTCTCCCTTTCAGTCTTCCACTGGTTTGATGGGAAAGGATCTCTACTATATCCTTTTTCTCTACATGATCACCTTTTTTACCGTCGGAACCTTAAGTGGTCGGCTTTCTAAAAAGCTGCATGAAAAGGAAGTCGGACTCTTGGACTTGCAAGCATTCCAGGAAGTCATTGTCCAGAGCATGCCGAGCGGCCTGATTACGACGGATATGACGGGGAGAATTACTTCATTTAACCGGTCTGCAACCGAAATCACCGGGTTTGAATCTGACGAGGTCCTCGGCAAGATCTGGTGGGAGCAATTTTCATGGGACGACATCCAAGACCATTACCGCGATTTTGCCATCGCCGGAACGACACAGCGATTTGAAGGAGAGATCATTAATAAAAGAGGAGACCGATCCTTACTGGGCGTGACCATCTCTGCATTACGAAGTGAACAAGGCACACAGATCGGCATTATTGGAACCTTTCAGGATTTAACGCAGATCAGGAATCTGGAAGAAGCCATCCAGGAAAAAGAACGTCTGGCCACAATTGGAGAAATGGCCGCAGGAATGGCACACGAAATACGAAACCCGCTTGCATCCCTGAGCGGGTCGATTCAAGTACTCAATAAGGAGCTTCGCCTGGATGATGAAGAAAAAACACTCCTCAGGATCGCTGTCAAGGAAACTGAAAGGCTGAATACCATTATCACGCAATTCCTCCTCTACGCAAAACCCTTGCCTCCGCAACGTAAACGGGTCAATCTTTATACCCTGTTATCGGAAACATTGAAGTTGATCAAGAATAACCCCGAGTATAACGAACGGATTAACGTCATCCTGACGAATAGTACACCACTCATGATATTGATTGATCCGGATCAGATCAAGCAGGTCTTCTGGAACCTCGCAATTAATGCTTTTCAGGCGATGCCGCGTGGAGGGACACTGTCCATTTCGGCCCAACGATCCTCATCAAAAAAAATAAAATCATCTTATGCTCCAAAAGGAAGCAGCGCAAAGATTCATGCCGATCCAGACCAAGTGGAAATTATCTTTAAGGACACCGGAGAGGGCATACAAAAAGAAAATTTCAACAAAATATTTTATCCCTTTTTCACAACCAAAAACTCGGGTTCCGGTTTGGGACTTTCTATTGTCCTCCGTGTCATCGAAGAACATCTCGGAAAGATTGAGGTTCAAAGTCAAGCCAGTGGAACCTCGTTTCATATCGTTCTTCCACTTGATGAGATTTCCGCTCAGACGATATCGGAAACAGCGCATTCACTCTCCGGAGAGGTTCAAACTGAACACAGGGAAACCTTTCCCCCTCAAAGACATGCGAATGGGCAGGGGATGAGGGCTTAACGTACGAATAAAAGCTTTTTACAAAGAGGTTCCTTAAAAAATCTTCAGACAGTAATGCCGTGAACATGTGGTATTCAGTCCTTACATATTGAGGTCGCCGTTAATATGGGAAAAATCTTAGTCGTTGATAATGAAACGAGTATGCGGGAATTCCTGGCCATTGTCCTGGGCAAGGAAGGATATTCTGTTTCTACGGCAGAAGACGGTAATCAAGCACTAAAAACCCTGGAGAAGGATGCCTTCGACCTGGTCCTCACAGATATCAGAATGCCGAAAATGAGTGGCCTGGAACTCCTTAAAGCACTAAAAGTCGTCTCACCTGAAACAATTACCGTCATGATGACAGCCTATGCCTCAACTGAAACCGCAATCGAAGCGATGAAGGAGGGTGCTTACGACTACCTGACAAAACCGTTCCAGGTTGACGAAGTCAAGCTGATTATCAAAAATGCCTTGGAACGAAAAAAGCTTAAAAAGGAAAATACCCAGCTTCGGCGCGAGTTGAAAGGTCAATCGAGCTTCACGCAGATCATCGGAAAAAGTGAAAGAATGATGAAGGTTCTCGATCTGGTCATGAAGGTCGCCGACAGTAAAAGTAATGTCCTGATCTATGGCGAATCCGGAACGGGGAAGGAGTTGATTGCGCGGGCCATTCATTACAACAGCGGGAGACAACATGCTCCATTTGTTCCTGTCAATTGCAGTGCCCTTCCTGAAACACTCTTAGAGAGTGAACTCTTCGGACATATGAAAGGGTCTTTTACCGGTGCCATCAGCAATAAGGAAGGGCTCTTTGAAATCGCCCACGAGGGGAGCATCTTTCTTGATGAAATTGGGGAAACCTCCTTATCGATCCAGGTAAAACTATTACGTGTGATTCAGGAAAAAGAATTTCGACGGGTTGGTGGGAGCAAAGACGTCAAGGTTGATGTTAGAATTATTGCCGCGACAAATAAAAAGCTCGAAAAGCTGGTCGAAGAGGGTCGGTTTCGCGAAGATCTTTATTATCGTCTTGATGTGATCCCCATCGTTCTGCCTCCCTTACGGGAGCGCCCTGAGGATATCCCGCTCCTGGTTGACTTTTTTCTCCAAAAGTTCAACCAAAGCATGGGAAAAGAGATTAAGAGAGTCGAGGCGGAGGCAATGCGACTCCTAGTCAATCAGGAGTGGAAAGGGAATGTCCGAGAGCTTGAAAATGTCATTGAACGAACTGTCGCCCTGTCGTCCAATACCATCCTAACAACCGAAGACTTCAGCAGTTGCTTCCTGAAACCCTCTCATTCAATTCCGATCCCGGCATCGATCCCTCAGGAGGGACTTGACCTGGAAGACTTGATCGACAAGGTTGAAAAAGAGCTCCTCTTAAAAGCACTGAAGGAAACACATTGGGTGAAAAAAGAGGCGGCAAAACTTCTCCACATCAATTTCCGTTCCTTTCGCTATCGACTGGACAAGCACGGCATCAAACGAAAGAGAGGCGAGGCAGAGACAGTCGACCCGGAAGATTCAGAAGGCCCAATGGAACAGGAAGAATACCCGGCATACCCGGCATTTGATTGACCCGTGTTGATGTCACCCCTCAAAAGAAGTGTTACCATGCCGCATGACTAGATTTTCCATAAAGGCGCCTGCCAAGATTAACCTCTACCTCAAAGTTTTAAATAAGCGCAAAGATGGCTATCATAACCTCCTTTCTCTGATGCAGATGGTCGGACTCTATGATCATCTCACCTTTGAGGAAGCACCCTTCGGGATCCATCTATGTGTTGAAAATTCCAAACTTCCATCCGACCATAAAAACCTCATCATTCAAGCGGCAGAATCACTCCAAAGAGAAATGACAACAACGCATAAAGGGGGGAAAGGGGGAGTAAGGATCACTTTGATCAAAAATATCCCGGTTTCCGCAGGCCTGGGAGGAGGAAGCAGTGACGCTGCCGCCACCTTAATCGGCCTCAATCGCCTCTGGTCACTCCATTGGTCCCGGAAAAAACTGGCAAAAATTGGAGAGCACCTGGGAAGCGACCTCCCCTTCTTCTTTTATGGTCCGACGGCCTGGGTCACCGGAAGAGGAGAGGAAGTCGAAAAGGTGAATGCCGTCTTTAATGGGTGGGCGGTTCTGGTCAATCCGAACATACCGGTTTCAACCGCAGAAGTTTTTAAAGACTTCTCAAAGACATTCGTGTTGACAAATAAGAAGTCAACTATTAGAATTGGAAATCTGAGTGGCCAAAAACCAGCAATAGAGGAAGTATTTCGTAAGCCTTACAACAACTTAGAAAAAGTCACCTTAAAAAAACTTCCGGCATTGCTTGAGATTAAAAAGAAGCTTGAGAGCCTTGGCGGAAAAGAGGTCTTGATGTCCGGAAGCGGTCCAACCCTCTTTGCCCTTTTTCCAGGTTATGCGTTAGCAAAAAAAGCCGCGGCCTCTTTGAAGGAACAGTCCTCATTGCAGGTTTGGATGACAAAGGTTTTAAAGCGCTCACCCCTTTAAAACAGGTACTTTCTTTGACTTTTTTGGGGCGTCGACAAGTGGCAAGTCACGAGATTTTGGATCTCGCATTCCCAGGTTCGAACCCTGGCGCCCCAGCCACTTTACTGTTTTGACTCCTTCTCTCGGGATCAAACAGATCATTTGTTATTAGGTTTTTTTGGTTTTAGTCAGATAAGGCATCGACGAAAGGACCAAGGCCCCGTATGTGGTTACAAGCCCGGATTTGTCATCCCGGCATTCACTTCTTGCTTCCCGACTGCGATCTGATTCCGGCCGTTCTGCTTGGCTTGGATCAGCCCACCCTCCGCCTCGGAAATAACCTCTTCCCATGAATTTTTTTCAGTCATTCCAAGTTCTTCAGAACCGATACCGCCGCTGAGGGTGAGGACTCTGAAAGGGCTCTCGCAATTTGGAATCTCAAGTACGACAACACTTCTGATGATACGCCGCGCCAGAACGTCGGCCTGAGCACTCGCCGTCTCAGGAAGAAGGAGCAGAAAAGCTTTATCCCCGTAGCGGTAGAGCCGGTCCGAATGACGGATTAGCCCTTTTAGATGGCACGTCACCTCCCTGAGAGACTTATCTCTCTCTGGCTTCCCGTAGGTATCGTTATATTTCCGAAAGTGGTCCACCTCAAAGAGAACAACCGAATAGGGGCGATTATAGCGCACCGTCGTCTCATGCGTGTGCTGTAGGTCAACCTCCATGGCACGGCGATTTCCTATTCCGAGGAGGACATCTTCCAGCGCAAGCTCCTTAAGCTCATAGTTGGCCTTGTGTAATTCCTCCGTCCGCGAGATCACTGCGCGCTCTATGATCTCGCGCTGTGATTCAATGACATTGAAATGGGCCATGTCCAAAGCAGACCGGGTCACAAGACCAACGACCTCGCCTTCAGCATTAACCACGGGAAAGTGTCGAATGGTTCTGCTTCGTGCAATAGCGAGCGCCTTAAAAAGGGTGGCACTTAGATTGAGGACCACGGGGGGTGAGGACATGATTTCGGAGGCATCATTGATCGGTGATTGAGGTTGATCGAGCAGGTCCGCTAAAATAGGGAACAAGTCACTTTCCGTGATCACCCCGATCGGCATATTCATTTCTGTCACGATCAGACACGAGCAGTCCTCCTGCCGCATCAAGCGAATCACTTCTTTCAGCTTTGCCCCAGAACTGACGCAGGTGATCTTCTCTGTCATCAGATGGGTGATTCGAATTTCCTGCATTGCCGCTTTCTCCTTCAACACAACTTTCGCCTAATAGTATACCCGAAGAATCTAAACTGTGCCGCCTCAAGATGAAAAAATAGGTATTTTTATTTAATGTTTTCGAATGGTTCCAGCGGACCTGGAAGGAGAAAAAATAACCCAATTCGGAATAAAAAACTGGTCTTGTATTCACTTTTTATGTGTGTTCAGCGGATGAACGGCTTGGCCCTCCAGGAAGGAGGAAAGAAAATTTACTGCCCGAGACTCGGCCCAGTACACGGCTTTCCAAGGCCAACTGCCCTGCACAAACCCGACATGCCCTCCACAGGGAAGGATGTCTGCCTCCAGCCATTTTGATCGAAGGATTCTCTCTCTGGGAAGGCAATCTCCTGGAAGAAAGGGATCATCTTCTGCGTGGATGAGCAAGGTCCGGATCCGAATTTCGGAAAGAAATTTTTGTGAACTGTTCTTACTCCAGTAGTCAAGCCCGCTTTTGAATTGATGAATGGGCGCTGTCACTTTATCATCAAATTCAGCAAATGATGTGATCCTCCGGACTGCATCAGGATCGATCAGGCCCGGATATTTCCTTTCTTTGAGAAGGGCTTTTTCTTTGAGCGTTTTTAAAAAGATCCTCCCATAGATCTGACTGACGCCTCGATCGACCCGATGGGCCGCAACCTCCAGGTCAAACGGCACGGAAACTGCCACGGCCGCCTGAACCGCTGGAGGACATGCTTTCCCGTTTTCTCCAAGCCACTTTAAAAGAACATTTCCCCCCAACGAAAATCCGACAATAAAGAGGGGACTTTCCGGTCGGCGTTGATGCAATCGTCTGACAACCCAATCCAAATCACTTGTCTCCCCGGAGTGATAGAATCGTTTCTGGCGGTTGACCTCTCCGGAACAAGATCTGAAATTAAGCGCTACGCCCCGCCAGCCCATCCGGCAAGCGCTTCGAAACATGCCCAGAATATACTCCGCTCTGGAAGAACCCTCCAGACCATGAAGCAAGAGAACGGTCGGGGACTGATTCAGCTTATTGTTTGAAGAGGATGGCTCAAGGAAGTCCAGATCGAGGAAATCATCATCCGGCGTCTCCCACCGCTCCCGTTTCAGCGGGAGCCTTGGCGTCTCGCCAAACAGCCTTCGCCAGACGGTCTGAAGGTGGTGCCCACGGCACCACCACGCCGGCACAAATCCGCAAAGTTCGGAATGATCCTCCAATGCCCTTTCTCCCGAATTGGAATGCTAATCTATAAATGAGGGCTATTTATTTTTTTGTTGTCTTGTCGACAGAGGAAGGTTTGGCATCCTTTGGGAGGTCACAACAGCGACCTTCGATGATGTCTTTTCTGTTTTAGAACCGACAGAACTTCCACATCCCTGGCAAAGATAATCGTAAAGTTCTCCATCCGGCAAGATGAGAAGCAGATGTTCCCAAACCGGCATCGCCCGGCCGCATTTATTGCAATAGAGGAGGGATGCTCTAAACTGGTCGTATGTCTTCTCCATAAAGCAGCCTTGTCTGGTCACCCTCCGCTTTGTTTAAAGTGATCATACCCCTGTGGCCCAATCCGCTGCAACTTCCCGTCACTCCTGTAAAAAAGACCCCGTTCTGTAATAGTGCCTATTCTTGTCGCGCGAATCAATCTTTCCTGAAGGTGACACTCCAGCTTCCTGATTTTATTTTGAGGAACAGAGAACAGTAACTCATAATCTTCGCCACCATGGATTGCATACTCCACTGCATTCCCCCCCGACTGTATTGCATAACGCCTGAGCGAAGGAGTCGTCGGGATCGTATTCAAGTCGAGTTCTGCCCCCACACCACTCTCTTCCGCCAGGTGATTCAGATCAGGAGCAAGACCGTCAGAGAGATCGATCATTGCTGAAGCGATCGCCTGCTTCGCCAAAAGCCTCCCCTCCCTCCAGCGGGCCTTCGGAGCCTGATAACGGCGCACCAATTGCGGAAACAGTTTCGGAGAGATCCCCTTCTTGAGTATTTCCAGGCCAGCCGCAGCACCCCCCAATGTCCCGGTGACATAAAGGGCATCTCCCACCTTTGCCCCACTCCGCTTCACCACTTCTTTCCTCGGGACCTCGCCGACCATCGTCAGGGAGATAAAGAAAGGCCCCTTCGAGAAAGCGGTATTCCCTCCGATGAGTTCTATTTCTGATTCTCTCGCCCCTTTCTTAATCCCCCGGTAAAGCCAATCCAGATCACTGACATCAACACGTTTGTTCAAACCCAGGGAGATGAGAAAATAACGAGGAACGCCGCCCATTGCCGCGACATCACTGACATTGACCGAAACTGCCTTATATCCGATCTGATAAAAACTTGAAAATGAGAGATCAAAATGGACGCTTTCAAGTAAAATATCGGTCGTTAAGAGGGTATAGGTATTCCTAGAGGAGAAAATGGCGGCCGTATCATCACCGATACCAATAGGAACATTGTTGGGGAGGGGGAACTTTTTTCTGATTCTTCGGATGAAACCAAACTCACCGATCTCTTGAAGGTCCATCCCGATAAGCCGCTATTTTTTCTTCCTGGGTTTTGTTTTTTTTGAGGCAGGACTGCCGCGCAATGCTGTTTTCAGGACGGTATCCATGTGGTCTGCAAAAACAAATTTGAGCCCGCGCTGGAGATGGATGGGAACCTCATCAATGTCTTTTTCATTTCGCTTTGGAAGGATAATCGTCTTTATCCCGGCCCGCTTTGCCGCAAGGATCTTCTCCTTCAATCCGCCCACCGGAAGAATCCGACCTCGGAGGGTCACCTCGCCCGTCATCGAAACCTCATGCCGGAGCGGTCTTCCAGTAAAAACTGAAGCAAGGGCACTGGCCATCGTGATCCCGGCGGAGGGGCCGTCTTTCGGAATGGCACCCGAAGGAACATGGATATGAATATCATTTTCTGAGAAAGTATCGGCATTGATCCGGAGCGTTTTTTCTTTAGATCGAATATAGGAGAGGGCGGCCTGAGCCGATTCTTTCATCACATCTCCGAGAGAGCCGGTGAGGGTCAGCCCACCCTTCCCTTTCATCATCGTTGCTTCAACGCGGATGATGTCCCCGCCGGTCGGGGTCCAAGCCATGCCGGTTGCGAGTCCGACTTCATCCTTCTCCTGTTCCGCTTCAGGAATAAACTTGGGAATACCGAGAAAACGATGGACATTGGTCGGCGAAACCATGAAACGTTTCTTTTCTCCCTCAGCCATGCGGCGGGCGATTTTTCTGAGGATACGGGCCACTTCCCGCTCTAATTGGCGAACACCGGCCTCGCGTGTATATTGTGATACAGTATGTGCTATGGCGGCATCACTAAATTTGACCTTCTTAGGCGGTGTGCCATGGTCAGTGATTTGTCGGGGAATGATAAAGTTTCGCGCAATGCCAACCTTTTCTTCTGTGGTATAACCGGCAATATTAATGATCTCCATACGGTCACGCAAAGGGGCCGGAATGGGATCGATCTGATTCGCCGTCGTGATAAACATGACCTTGGAAAGATCAAAAGGGACCCCGAGGTAATGATCTGAAAAGCCATTGTTCTGTTCCGGGTCCAGAACCTCCAGTAAGGCGGAGGAAGGGTCTCCACGGAAATCCATCCCAATTTTGTCAATCTCATCCATCATAAAGACCGGGTTACTCGTGCCGGCCTGCTTCATCCCCTGGATGATACGACCCGGCAACGATCCCACATAGGTCCGGCGGTGTCCTCGAATTTCTGCCTCGTCCCGAATCCCCCCCAGGGAAACCCTGACAAATTCCCGTCCAAGAGAACGCGCGATTGATTTTCCAAGCGAGGTCTTTCCCACACCGGGAGGCCCGACAAAACAGAGGACCGGCCCTTTCGTTTTCTCATTCAGCTTTCGGACGGCAAGATATTCGAGGATCCGCTCTTTCACTTTTTCCAGATCGTAATGATCTTCATCCAGGACCTTTTTTGCGGAAATTGTGTCAAGATTGTCCTTGGTCGCAGTACTCCAGGGAAGTTCGACCATCCACTCGAGATAGGTTCGGACTGTGGAAGCCTCCGCCGAATCAGGATGCATCCGCTCTAGGCGTTTGAGCTGTTTTTCCGCCTCCTTGGACACCTTTTCCGGCATCTTCGCCTCGGAAATCTTGGTGCGAAATTCCTGAACCTCTTCCGCCCGCTCATCCGTTTCGCCCAGCTCCTTCTGGATCGCCTTTAATTGCTCTCGCAGGAAGTACTCTCTCTGGGTCTTGTCCATCTCTCCCTTGGCTTCTGTCTGAATCTTTTGCTGCATCGAAAGGACATCCAGTTCTTTTGTCAGAATGTCACTCACCTTACGAAGTCGCTGAACAGGGTCGAGCGTTTCCAAAACCTCCTGAGCGAGGGGAACTTTCAGCCCCAAATTCGAGACGACCAGGTCGGATAAACGCCCGGGATCCTCAAGGTTCTCAATCAGGGAAATCACATCGGGAACCAGTAACTTTCCAAAAGCGATCGTCTTTTCCACCTGTTCCTTGACCATCCGGGTTGCCGCTTCCACCTCGAGAGAGGGTTTCATCTTCTTTCGTTCGACGACTTTCTTGATTTTAACCTGATAAAACGGGTCAAGACTGACAAACGATTCAATTTTAGCCTTCGCAAGGCCCTGGACCAAAATCTTCACCCTTCCGTCCGAGAGTTTCAGCATCCGAACAATCGTGCCGACCGTTCCCATCGAATAAATTTCTTCTGGTTGTGGAATCTCGACTTCCAGTAATTTTTGAGCGGCAAGGAAGACCATCTTGTTTCCAGAAACCGCCTTCTCTATCGCCTTAATAGAGGCCTTCCTCCCGACAAAAAGCGGAAGGACCATATGAGGGAAGACGACGATATCCCTTACTGGGAGAAGCGGGAGCTTCTTGGGAATTTCAATTTCTTTTGCTTCTTGACCAATCGATCCAGACAAATAAAACTCCTTCCATTTACAAAGAAAGACTCTTCAAATACGTCTTGAATTCCTCTCCAAGATCTTTGTTTTTTAGACCCATTCTGACAGTCGCCTTAAGAAAACCCAACTTATCTCCGGCATCATAACGGTTCCCCTGTATGACATATCCATACATGTTTCGTATTTTTGCCAATTCCTTGAGCGCATCGGTCAGTTGAATCTCATTTCCCTTCCCGGGTACCGTTTTTTCAAGAAGCTCAAAGATCTCCGGAATGAGGATGTACCGGCCAATCACGGCAAGGTCTGAAGGAGCCTCCTTCAGTGAGGGCTTTTCAACCATACCATTTATTTTGTAGAGCCCGTCAAGGGCCGACTCAGAATCAAGTATACCATAGTGGTGTACGTCTGATGCAGGAACGCGCTGAACCCCGATGAGGGGTGCCTGATTCCTTTCGTAAATTTCGGCCATTTGCTGAAGTGCCGAGGTCTGATGATCGATGATGTCATCCCCCAGCAAGACCGCAAAAGGTTCATCCCCGATCAGGTTTTTCGCACAAAGAATTGCATGGCCTAAACCACGGGCCTCACTCTGCCGGACATAACAGAAATCCGCCATTTCCGATATTTTCCTGAGATCTTGGCCGAGAGCTTCCTTTCCCTTCTGCTTGAGGGATTCTTCCAGTTCAAACGAAATATCAAAATGATCCTCAATGGCCCGTTTTCCTCGACCTGTAATAATAATGATATGGGTAATCCCGGCAGAAACAGCCTCTTCTACGACGTATTGAATCAAGGGTTTATCGACAAGGGGAAGCATCTCCTTCGGGGAGGCCTTGGTCGCCGGAAGAAAACGGGTTCCCAGCCCGGCCGCCGGAATGACGGCCTTGGTGATCTGACGTGCCAGCATTATTCTCTCCAAAAGTGAAGATTGTATTTAGGTGGTGGAACAAAGTCAAGCAAACTTCAGGGAAATGGCGCTTTACACAAGATCCGCTCGTGGAATGTCAGAGTCTGTCTATGGAATAAAACCGGCTACGACCCTATCTCTCCGACAGACTCCTGGACGGCCCGAGCCCTAAGCCTAAGGTAGATTCTCCTAACCATCTCTTCAACTTTAGAAATGGGTTCCAGATTATTGATGACCTCGTCCGCAAGGGGAAGCTTTTGATCGAGCGGCATTTGAGCCTCAATGCGGAGTACGGCTTCCGAACGGGTCAGGCCTTCCCGCTGTCTCAAACGGTCCACCTGCGTCATCCGGTCGACGTATACAAGGAGCAGCCAGTCCATCTCCTTGTAAGCACCCGTCTCAATCAAGAGCGCCGCATCAAAAACAATGACTGCGTGCGGGTATTTCCGTACAATGGCTTCCCTCTCAGACAAGGCGCTTTCAAAAACACCGGGATGAATGATCTGATTGAGCATCTGGCGTCGCTTGGAATCCTGAAATATTATTTCACCGAGTTTGACCCGGTTAATCTCGGCAAGGTCATCCAGGATTTCCTGACCAAAAGCGTCGATGACAGGCTGATAGGCCTGATTCCCTTTTTTTATGAGGTCATGCGCGATCTCATCGGCATCGATAATGAATGCCCCTGCTTGATGCAAAAACTGGGAAACGGTACTTTTCCCACTAGCAATACCACCGGTCAAACCGACCCAAATCATCCCGCCCTCATGACCTCGCGGAGCAAGCGCAATCCCCGCCCTTCTGGGCCGAGGTTCTCCAAAACTGTAAACATGATAACATAATCTCCCCTGTACAAACATCATAACAAGGTCACAAATCTTCAACGCTCCTGAATGTGCTTCAGGGTAACCCTTGGTATGGATGTGGCGCTACTTTTACAGGAGTCATTGAGCATTTAACCCATGATCCTCGGTAAATTTAGGAGCCTTCCACTTGCTAAAACATTCCCATTCCGTTAAGATTCTTCTCCGTAAGTAGCGATAACAAGGAGCCGAAAACCGATGTTCGAACAAACCGCCAGCCTCTTCCCTGAGCTCCAGAAGGATCTCATTTCATATACTAAAGGGGTCTTACCTGTCCAAAGAATAAAGGCTTTGATTGAAGCTGGACATGTTTGCAGCGAGCACCCCATCTCGGAAGACCAGATCCAGCCGTCGAGTATCGACCTGAGACTGGGAGCGGTCGCATACCGGGTACGGGCCAGTTTTCTCACAGGCAAGCATGCGCCTGTCGAGAAGAAAATTGAATCGCTCCAGATGCATCAAATTGATCTGACGAAGGCGGCCGTCCTGGAAAAGGGCTGCGTCTACATTGTTCCCCTCATGGAAGAACTTCGCCTCCCTCCCAAGATCTCAGGGAAGGCAAACCCAAAAAGTACAACGGGGCGACTGGATGTCTTCACGCGCTTAATCAGCGACTACGGTATGGAATTCGAGCGAGTTGAAGCCGGTTATAAAGGAAAGCTCTATGTTGAGATTGTGCCAAGAACCTTCAGCATCCTTGTAAGGGAAGGAACGAAGCTCAATCAGATGAGATTTGTTAAGGGGGTCGGTCCCCCACCAAATGATTCCAAACTGGACAAACTAGACAAAGCAGAGACCCTCGTTTATTTATCAAATGATCTCCCACAAGATCCCTTGATCTCTGAAGGGATCCGCATATCGATTGATCTGGAAGGGAGACACGGATCTGAGATCATCGGGTATAAGGCAAAGCAACATGCCCCGCTCATAGATCTCAGCCAAGTCAATCATTATGATCCGCTTGAGTTTTGGGAACCAATCACCCGTCCAAAGGCAAAGAGTCTTGTCCTGAATCCGGACGACTTCTACATCCTGATCTCCAAGGAAAAACTTCGGATCCCCCCTGATTATGCGGCGGAAATGGTTGCTTACGACCCCTCCGTCGGAGAATTTCGAATACACTATGCAGGCTTCTTCGATCCCGGTTTTGGTTATGGAGACAACGATATCAAGGGAACCCCTGCCGTCTTGGAGGTCCGCTCACACGAGGTCCCCTTTCTCCTTGAAGATGGACAGGTGGTCGGCCGCTTAATCTATGAAAAACTTCTGGAGCAGCCGGAGAAGATATACGGAGTCGGGATCGGCTCTTCATATCAATGCCAGGGCCTCTCTCTCAGCAAGCAATTTAAGCGGTAGTTGTACCTATAATCGTCTCTGTCCAATTGAGACTTTCCTTTACACTCCAGAACCCCCTTGCCTTTTAGAGAGAGAAGAGGTTGACGAGACCATGATCGAGATCTCCCAATTGACAATGCGCCTGAGCAGCGGCGGGACACCGCTTACCATCCTCGACGGCATCAACCTTCAGATCCCTGCCAAGCAGTTTGTCGCGATTGTCGGCCCCTCCGGGAGCGGAAAATCGACCTTACTCGGCCTGATCGCGGGATTGGATCGCCCCACTTCTGGAAGCGTTACATTCAACGGAACCTCCCTTTCTGATCTTTCTGAAGATGACCTCGCCCGCCTCCGCCGGAATAAGGTCGGGATGATCTTTCAATCTTTTCATTTAATCCCAACCCTGACCGCTGCGGAAAATGTTCAGGTCCCTCTGGAACTTCGGGGAGATTCAGAGGCCACCGATCAGGCCCGACGCTTATTAGACGCGGTCGGCCTTGCCGAGCGGCAGCATCACTACCCGGTTCAACTCTCGGGGGGGGAACAACAGCGGGTCGCCGTCGCGCGGGCCTACGCCGGAAGCCCGACACTCCTCCTAGCGGATGAACCGACCGGGAATCTTGATTCGGCAACCGGCCGCCGTGTGATCGATCTCCTCCTCCGTCTCCATCGCGAGCAAGAAAGTATCCTGATCCTGGTCACCCATGACCCCGCACTCGCCTCTCTCGCCGACCGGGTCATCTCTCTGCGAGATGGCCATATTGTCGAGGATAAACTGAGGGAATCGCGTGACTAAATTCATCCTGCTTATGGTCTGGCGCGAAGCACGCGGTGCCTTGCACCGATTTCTTTTCTTTCTCATCTCAATCGCACTCGGCGTGGCCTCAATTGTCGGGGTTGGAAACATGGCCGCAAACTTCGACGCGATGACCCATCTTGAGGCACGAAACCTCCTTGCTGCAGATGTGGAAGCCCGACTGATCAGCCCTCTTTCGGAGGAAGGAAAAGCGGTCCTGGCAGAGTTAACCCGAGAAGGTCTTTCATCGATCCGTATCACCGAATTAAAAGGGATGGCCATCAACGTCGCTTCCGGAGAGACGCAACTGGTCGAATTAAAGGCAATAGAATCCGGATATCCCTTTTATGGCCGCCTTAAAATCGAACCGCCTCCAACCGAACTGTCGCTTGGGCCAAAAGAGGTCTGGGTAGAAAAAGGGCTCCTCATCCGTCTCCACATGCAGGTCGGGGATCAGCTCAAGATTGGAGAAGCCTCCTTTATGATCCGCGGGGAGATCCTAAAAGAACCGGATCGGGTCGTCGGACCTTTTCGCATCGGCCCACGAGTCCTTCTCTCTCAGGCGGGACTCCAGAAGGCCGAACTGATCCAGACCGGAAGCCGAATCCGGCACCGGCTTCTAATGAAGACCACATCGAGAACACCAGAGGCACTCAAGACCTTGCTCGACCAACGCTGGTCGGGAGAATCCGTCAGTATAAAGACCTATCGTGAGGTCCAACCCCGCCTAGGCCGTTTCCTGGGAAATTTCACGACCTACCTCGGCCTGGTCGGATTGATTACACTGATGATCGGCGGCATCGGCGTGGCAAGTCATATCCATGCCTTTCTGACAGAGCGCATTGAAACCATCGCGATCCTGAAGTCGCTCGGGGCCAGTGCGGCAATGCTCACCCTTATCTACCTTCTCCTTGCCCTTATCCTGGGCGGGATTGGCGCCCTGGGAGGCGTCCTCCTCGGATTGGGGATCACCTTCATTCTGCAATCGCTCATGGCCGGATTTCTGCCTCCCGCATTTGTCTTTCAAATGACAGTCACCCCCATTTTCCGGGGAATCACGATGGGGCTCTTGACCACCTTTCTCTTTGCGCTCTGGCCTCTGAGAATGGTCAGTTCGGTTCCCCCCTTCCGGATTTTCCGCCATGAAGTCGAAGCACGGGCCATCCAAATGACCGGAAAGAAATGGTTGAAGCAGGTTTTAATTGGCGGAAGCATGGCTGTCTGCTGGGTCGGGCTCTCGGTCTGGCAGGCCGGATCGTGGCGTTTGGGAATATGGGTGGTCATGGCAGTAGGGGTGGCCATTCTCCTTTTGATGGCCGGAGGAAAAGGCATGCTCGCCCTGGTTCGGAAGATCCCCCTCCCCAATTCATTAATCCTCCGTTATGGAATTAAAAATCTATACCGCCCGGGACGGCAAATCATGACCATCATCCTCTCACTTGGGGTCGGCATCATGGTCCTTCTCACCCTGTTCCAGGTAGAAAGGCGTCTCATGGCCGAATTGGACCAGAACATCCCTGAAGACGCACCGGGACTCTTCTTCATCGACATTCAACCCGATCAGAAGGGACCCCTTGAGACGATGTTGAACGCACGCCGATTTGAGATCACCCCGGAATTGACCCCCTTAATCCGGTCGCGGCTCCACGCGGTCGATGGGAAAAAGATCTCTGAAATCGGGGTAGAGAACCGCCCGGACAGTTGGTATTTCACACGGGAATATGTCCTGACCTATCAGAAAAACCTTCCAGAACATAACATCATTCTGCGCGGACAATGGTGGAAAGAGGGCGAAACTGAAGCCCTGATTTCAGTCGATTCCGATGTCGCATACCATCTTGGGATTGATGTCGAGTCGAACGTCACCTTCGATATTCAGGGTGTTCAAATATCGGGCAAAGTGGCCAGTGTCCGGGAAGTTGACTGGGGGAGCATGACAACCAATTTTTACTTTATCTTTACTCCCGCAGCCTTGTCCGGTGCACCGGAAACCTTCGTCGCGACGGTCACGACAGAACCTGAAAATGATCTCCCCGTTCAAAATGCCGTTATCGGAAAATTTCCAAACGTGACCGTGATCCCAATTCGTGAGTTCCTCGAAACAATCGCCCGCATTCTGATGGAGATCACGCGAACCGTTCAAGTCATGGCTTCCCTGGGTTTACTGGTCGGCCTGATCGTCCTCTCAGGGGCGATCGTCGCAACGCGTGCCAGACGCGTCCATGAGATGGTCCTCTTTAAAACGCTGGGTGCGACCCGCCCCGCCCTGATCGCCATCATGGCGGTGGAGTATAGCCTCCTTGGCATCGTATCTGCCATCGTGGGTGGAAGCCTATCCATCGTGGTTTCCTGGGGAGTGGTCCGGTTTTTTCTCGATATCCCGTGGCAGGTCGAGTGGGGCGTCCTGCTCACGGGAACCAGCGGGACCGTCGCCCTCACCCTCCTGACCGGCTTCCTGACCACCTACCGCATCCTGGGAGAAAAACCCCTTGCCATCCTACGTGCAGAGTGAGATTCTTCTATGACCATCACGATAGGGGTAAGTGTGCTAAGGTCGCCGCGCCGGCCTTATCTTGTAGGCAACTTGGCGGTTTACCTGAAAGCCAATCTCAGATCTCTGATTCCCAACGGAACACCCCTTGCCACGGAAATTATGGTAACATATTAAAATAAACCTTCTTGGTATCTGAGAAAGGTTCTATACGGCATTCTCCGTTTTGCAGTCTTGATTTGGTAAGACAGTGTCATGATTTAGTATTAGAGAGTGTCCCATGCAGTCTTATCAGGAAACACTTGCGGTGATTGCCGGTTTCGGATTGGTTGCCCTTGCTTCCAAGCAGATTGGTCAATTTTTTGTCCAAATAAAACTTCCTTTGGTCAGTGGTTTCCTCTTTACCGGAATTATTGCCGGGCCCTCTATCCTCGGTTTGCTCCCTGTCGACGCTGCAAACGGTTTACGCTTTGTTGATGAAGTGTCTCTTGCCTTTATCGCTTTTGCCGCCGGAAGCGAACTCCACCTAAAAAAACTGAGAAAGCGCTTTAAGAGCATCACCTGGACAATTATCGGGCTGGTGATCAGCACCTTTACGCTTGGAAGTATGAGCACATTCCTATTGGCGGATTTCATTCCTTTTATGAAAGAGATGTCGGGCACAAATCGCGTCGCTATTTCTATTCTGGCAGGTGTTATCCTGGTTGCGCGCTCCCCTTCTTCCGCCATTGCGATTGTAAAAGAACTCCGCGCAAATGGGCCTTTTACGCAAACGGCTCTTGGCGTCACGGTCATTATGGATGTGGTGGTCATTATTTTCTTCGCCTTTAACTCTTCGGTGGCCGACGCACTTTTAACCAATCTGCCATTTAGTTCCGGCTTTATCTTTCTGGTCTTGACCGAACTGCTTTTGTCCTTGAGCCTTGGTTATGCGCTTGGAAAAAGCCTGCAGTTCATCGTCTCCCGCCGGATAGGCCGCAACCTAAAAACAGTCATTATCCTGATGGCGGGTTATGGTGTTTTCCTCTTCTCCGACATCATCCGAGATTTGACGCACTCACGCTGGTCATTCGAAGTCCTTCTGGAACCGCTCCTTATCTGCATGATCGGCGGTTTTTTGCTATCGAACTACAGTCAATATCGGCATGAGTTCATGACAATCCTTCATCGTACCGGACCTCCGATTTACACCGCATTTTTTACACTCACAGGGGCTTCACTGATGCTGGACGTCCTGGCGGAGACCTGGATGATTGCGCTCATCCTTTTTTCCGTTCGTCTGAGCGGAATCTTTCTCGGTTCCTTTGGAGGTGGCATATTGGCGGGAGACCCGATGAGGCATACCCGGATTGGTTGGATGGCTTATATTACCCAGGCAGGAATCGGACTCGGCTTGGCAAAAGAGGTTGCGGTTGCATTTCCAGGATGGGGAACAGCCTTCTCAAGCATGATGATTTCGGTGATCGTACTAAACCAGATTGTCGGTCCTCCCTTTTTCAAATGGGCGATTTATTTGGCTGGAGAAGCACTTCCACGAGACGATACGCGTCAATTGGCGACCAAGATTCCTCCTGCACTCTAGGGCCAATATTTTCGAGGCTCTGACAAAAATATCAGAGGGCTTAAAATGCGGTTTAAAAGACTTTATGCTTAGTCATATTTTTACCCAAAGTTATGGATGAACGATGAAGTTTGAAAAATATCATATCTCAGAAGAAATCAAAAAAAATCTGGAGCGTCTTGGCTTTAAGAGAACCACCGATATACAGTTTAAAGCCATTCCGTCGATTATGCAGGGAGAGGACGTGCTGGCCATCGCCCAGACAGGAACGGGAAAGACAGCGGCATTTGCCATCCCTATTATTGATCGTATTCAAAAAGAGAAGCGAAGCAAGCGTTGGCTGGGCATCCAATGCATTGTCATGGTGCCAACGCATGAATTGGCCCAGCAGATCGGTGATGTTTTTAAAGGCATTGCCTTACAAACCAGGGTAAAAGCCTTCGCGCTTTATGGCGGAGTAGAACAGGCTCCGCAAATAAAAAAAATCATGGATGGCATCGATATTCTGATTGCCACACCAGGGCGCTTGTTCGATCTGATCAGCCAGGGCTATATTCTTCTAAACAGTGTTAACACCCTGGTGCTTGATGAAGCAGATCATATGCTCGACCTCGGTTTTATCAAGGATATTGAAGATATTAAAAGAAAGCTGACCCGAAAACACCAGACTCTTTTCTTTTCAGCAACGATCAATAAAGAAATTAAAAAACTCGCGTATTCACAGGTGAAGGGGTCTGCTATCCGCATTCAGATTTCTCCGGAAAATCTCGTCTCAAAAAATGTGTCTCATTTTGTCATGTTTGTCGAGATGGACGACAAACGGTTTTTTCTGCAACGTTTCATCACAGATCATCCTGACGACAAGATTATTGTCTTTGTCAGAACACGGGTCCGCGCCGAGAGAGTGAACAAGGCCATGGCAAGGGTCGAAATTAACACCGAAACGCTTCACGGCGAAAAAGACCAGGACGGCCGCTCTGAGGTCATGCTTCACTTCAAGACAGGTAAATCAAAAATCCTCATTGCGACCGATATCAGCGCCCGCGGCATTGATATTCCAGATGTGAACTATGTCATCAACTACGATCTTCCTGAAAAATCAGAGAATTATGTCCATCGTGTCGGACGCACCGGACGGGGCATGAACAAGGGCATCGCCATCTCCTTCTGCAGTCGAGACGAAAAAGTGCACCTTGAAGAAATCCAGGAATTTTTAGGGAAGGAAATTGAAGAAGTAAAGATCGGAAAAAAAGAATATACCCACGTCCTTGATCGCCCGAAGGCCGTCGACAACCTGAAAGAACTTATCGAAGACATTACGTATTGGGAAGAGAATAAGAAAAAGAAAAGGAAAAATAGAAAACCGAAGAAATAAAACCCTCGTAACTATTCAGCATGACTGGATTTTTCTTAAGGGTAAGGCTCGAGGAGCGCAGAACCGCAAGGTATGTGTCTATACGTGAGGATTCGAGCACCACAGCAACGCAGCCCATGGAGGGATGGGTCTCGCGAAGCCAAAGATGGGTGTGCTGAGTTGTTACAGTGAAATTAGTCACCGAGTTTCAGTCGAACCTCAACCGACGCGATCAAAGGCAGCCTTGCATCGTTATAGTCATCCAGACGGTCAAGATCATAGAAGAGCCTTGCATCGACTCTGTAATCCCCTGGTTGATCCCCCAGCTTTAATCTGATTTTTTCGGTCACCTTGGCTCGAATGGCAGGATGAATATCTGCCTCCGGGGAAATTCCGGGATCGACAGTGTATATCGCCACGGGAGCCTCTTCGGTTGAGTCGGTTAGGACCTTTGCCTCCGGACCCACAATAGTGACATGAAGCAGGATCGCCCTTGGACCATAGCCGGTCGGGAGAGAATGGCCTGTACCGTCATTCGTGATGCCAACATGGATCACCTGCGGGTCAGACGCATCTTGCTCGACCGACAAGGTCGCGGCCTTTCTCAACATTGAAACGGAATGTCCGCCTAAAAAAAGGTGTTTTCCGATGGCGCGCTTAGGCCGGTCGGGGAAAATCTCTGAAAGAAGCCGGACATCTTGCGGCATATGGCAATCCCGGCAGGTTCGGTCATCCTGCGTGGCAAAATCCGTCTTCCATTCCAAAAAGGTTTGATGCTCAGGGGCCATTTCATCTGCCTGATGGCATACCGCGCAAATCTCAGCGGATCGCGCCGGGGTAAACAAGGGGTCCTGAACCGTGGGGTGCGGAGAAGAAACATCATATTTTCCATGAACATTCCCATCCCGGTCCAGATGACAACTCGCACAGGAGACCCCATCCATCCGGTTCTTTTCACGCAGTTCGGGTCGTGCCGGGCGATCCCCACCCTGGAGAATCTGCGTGGGCGCATGACAGCGTCGGCAGGCATCCCGCTTATTTTCAGGCTGCCTGGCGATGGCCGCCACCGTAATCGGAGAGACATACGCAAGATGCACTGGAGAAGAATCCGGATAGAACTCATGGGACAAATCCTCCGGGAAATCGATCAATGATCCATCCGGGCCGGGCCACATGGAGGTATGAAAATCACTCCCCTCACCGCGCAGAAGCTCCATATAGATCTTTTTATGACACGCGCTGCATATGATTGTCTTTGTCGCGTCCCCCTTCAGGAAAAGGGTCAGGGCTTTTTTCATCTGAATCGTAATCCGTGTTACAGCCTGGTTCCCTATCCTGACAAAACCCGACGCGACAAAAGTTGAATGCCCATTGGCCTCGACGACCAGGTCATAAAGTCCCGGTGCAATGGAATCGAAACGAAAAGGCTCTCCTGCCGGGAGACGGATTTCATGTTTGACCTGTTCTGATTCTTTAATTTTAACTTTGTAGGTTTTTGCGTTCGCGCTGGGGTCCAGGAGAACAGACCCGATGAGCGTTCTTTCGGCATCGGCCACATTTGTCGAGACAACTTTTGAAACTGTTTCTTTTTGACCAGACGAAAGGGAGGGTCCTGGACTAACGACACCGACAGAGAGGATTGTCGAACAAAAGATAAGAGAATACTTTGAGAACATCTTATGACTCAAGGGGTTTGGGACCTTACTTTCTTAAGGTTTGTTTCTACAGTTTTCGTGTTTGGATGATTTGGGCCCAATGCCGACTGAAATATTGTAAGCGCCTTTTGATAGGCCTCTGCCGCCTTTTTTAAGTTCCCGGACTTTCTCCACACCTCACCAAGGTTGTTGTAACTGATGGCAACATTGGGATGCTTTTCTCCAAAGATGGAGACAAAAATTTCCTGAACCCTCGTATAATACCGGATTGCCTGCTCCAAATCTCCCAAGGCATTCCACGCCGCCCCGAGATTGCTGTATGTGGCAATCACATTAGGGTGATTCTCTCCAAAAGCGCCTGAAATAATCTTCAGTGTTTTATCATAAAACTTGATCGCCTGCTTCATGTCTCCGAGCGCATACCAGGCCGCCCCCAGGGCATTATAACTGGAGGCCGTTTTAAGATGCCCTTCACCAAAGAGGGCTAAATTGACGGCAAGGGCCTTCTCATAATATCCCATCGCCCGTTTGAGGTCTCTGCGTTTTCTCCATGCGCCACCCAAGTCGTTGTATCGGATCACAATCTCGGGACTATTTTCTCCATAAGCGACCAAATCAACCTCAAGCGCCTTTTCATAATATCTGATCACCTGCTCCATATCACCAACAGTGCTCCAGGCGAGGCCAAGCGTGTTGTATCGAATCGCAACCTTGGGGTGCTTCTCCCCGTAGACCGCCAAATCAACACCAAGGGCCTTCTCATAATATTCGACCGCCTTCTTGAGATTTCCGCGTTTTCTCCATGCGCCACCCAGGTTGTCGTATCGGGTGGCAATTGTAGGATGCTTTTCTCCAAAGACAGCCAAATCAGACTGAAGTGCCTTATTGTAGTACCCGAGTGCTTTATCCTTCTCTCCCAGTGCATTCCATGCCCGACCCAGATTGTCGTAACTGACTGCAATCTTTGCGTGTTCCTTTCCGAAAATGACTAAATCAACTTCCAGAGCTTTATCATAGTACCCCGCCGCCTTCTTCATGTCCCCGAGTCGGTCCCAGGCCAAACCCAGATGATGATAACTCCTCGAAACATTGGCATGCGTCTCTCCAAACTCGGCCAAATCAATCTCCAAGGCCTTGTTGTAATATTCGACCGCCTTTGTTGAACCTCCCAAGAGGTCAGACACCAAGCCCAGTTGATACAGGGTGTCGCTATTTTCGGCTTCTAGTTCGACTGCCCGCAAGAAATAGTCGCGCGCTTCTTTATACTCCAACCTCAGTGCCTTGAGTGACCCCAAATCAAATGCATCTGCAGCGGCAGAAAACCTCGTTTCAGATAAGTTTTTTTCGTTTTTCTTTAGCGATGCACGTAAGTGTTTCTCCGCACCTTCGAGATCCCCTGCGACCAGATCTGCCCTTGCCTTTGCCGCGAGCTTATCCCCGGGAAGGCGCTTTTCAAGACGATCCGCCATCGCCCTGACGCTCTCTGAAAGCTCTTGAAGCTTTTCATCGCGACGGCCAATAAAGACATCCTTTTCTTCGAGAATTTCAGACAATCGGAATCGGACTTCTTTTGAAATCTCATTTTCAGCAGATGCATCCCCACCTGCTGAAGCGCCAAGATGTGGACTGTCCGTGCGCGATAAAGGGGTACGACATCCTGCTAAAAGAAAGAATGCAAAGAAAACAACCCCATAAATAGTTGTAGGAGCAAATGTCGGGAACAGACCCCAATCTTTTTTAGACACAATCCTGCCTCGTAAATTTAATTGAAGAACCCCACCCTAGAAGTCTACAGCAATAAAAAAGGGGAACCGGAACGGTTCCCCTTTTTAGTACTTAATGGATACGCAGTTATTTTTTCTTTCCCAGGCTTCTTTCATACAAAAGGACGAGCCATGCCTCGTCTTCGGTGATTACGCTGCCCACCATCGGCATCATCGCTGTTCCGGGTATACCCTCCCGGATCACCCAAAACAGTTCTCCGTCTGTCCTCATTCCATGAAAGCCAGCGTTTGTGAAGTTCCGGGGAGAGGGATCCAGGCCAGGTGCGGCCAGACCATCTCCTCTTCCCTCTTTCCCGTGACAGGTAAAGCAGGTTGCCTTTGTCTGATAAAGGGCCTTCCCCTTCGCGATGTTCTCAGAAGTCGCGCGATAGGGATTCTTTAAGGCCTGGGCCTCCTTCAACCTCTCTCTCGGCACCCGTATCTTCGATAATTCAGACTCCGCTCCATAAGAAAGCGAAAACATCAAGACAACCGAGAGTCCACACAAAACACCTTTTAACACCTTCGGCACATCCAACGAACGACGATTCGTTTTAAAGGCTTACTTCAAAAGACTCATTTCAAAGAGGACGATCAGTGCAGCTTCTTCCTCTGAAACGATCCCCGGCGAATACGAAATCATCCCGGTTCCTTCAATACCGTTCTGGACAACCCACATGTATTCACCCGCCTGCCTATTCTTCATTAAGGGATTATGGAAATCCCGTGGACCCGGATCAAGTGCCGCTCCCGCGATACCATCGCCTTTTCCCTCATTTCCGTGACAGGTAAAACAGGTCGCTTTACCCGTAAAGAGGGCTTTTCCCTTGGCAATATTCTCAGGGGTGGCGGGGAAAGGATTCTTCCACTCTCTGGCCTCTTCCATTTCATCGGCCGGAACACGGGCCTTGCCCACGTCCGATTCCTTCCCCGGCTCAGACATGGCGACACTAACACTAAATAAAGTGGCAGTAAACAGGGCTAATGCTGTAATACCAAATTTCATCTACACCTCCTCTATAATCTTGATTATCTCTACCAACACCTATATTAGATACATACAGTAACCCGTTACATATCCCAATCCTCCCTATAATCGATGTGAACAGGGATCTACATCAGGATAGTGACCCTCACCATATTATAGAGATTTGCAAAACTGTCAAGTCTTTTTTTAATACCCATGTGGATACGATTGTGCCATCAAGGGCCCTCTGCGGAAGATAGGATGTGAAGATCAGGGGAAAGTTATTGACAAAATCGCAACCACACCGTGTATTGACTATGGAACCAATTTAGACTAATAATCCGACAATGCTTGTTTTCACAAACGCAGCCAAAAATAAGAAGATCGCAATGAAACATTCGATGCTATTCTTAACCGGCCTTGCTGTCGGCACCGCAGCGGGTCCGGCGTTCGGACCAAGACCGGAAATGCGGATTGAGAGGCCGTCATGATGTTGGAAAGTCCATGTTGACAAAGGTGGCCATAATCGGTGCCGGTAAAGGAGGCCTGTCTCTCATAGAAATTCTTTATGACGATCCGCTGGTTCAGATTGTCGGCGTTGCCGACGTGGACAAGCATGCACCCGGAATCAGGCTCGCCAAAAAGTTAAAGATCCCTGTCACCCAGAATTATAAAAAATTACTCCAGTCCAAAAAAGCCGATCTGGTTATTGATGTCAGTGGGAATCAGTCGGTGGAAGAAACCCTTCATGTGGCCATGCCTCCCGGGACAGCAATCATTGGAGGCCCTTCGGCAAAATTTATGTGGCAATTAATCGAAGAGCGAATAAAGAGCAAGGAGAGGATAGAACAACATCTCCTGGAATATCAATCGCTCTATCGTCTCTACGTAAAAGAAGTCGAATTGGCCATCGCCGAAGAACGAACCCGGATTGCCTGCGACATTCACGACGGCCTGGTGCAGACTCTGGTTGGACTCAGTTATCGACTTGATTACTGCTCCGATCAGATGGAGAAAAACCGCGCACGATCCATCGCATCTCTCCACGAGACAAAAAAACTGTTAAAGGAAGGGATCTCGGAGGCACGGGAAGTGATATTTAATCTACGCCCGATTTTGATTGACCAATCAGGTCTCTCCCGTTCTTTGGAAAATTATCTCAAAACCTATCACCGGCAATATCAGATTAAGACCACCTTGAAGACGGCGGTCAATGAGCGACTAATCGCATCCCAAACAAAAATCTTTGTTTTCCGAATCATCCAGGAAGCCCTGGCAAATGTGCAAAAACATGCGCGTGCCAAACGGGTCGACGTCAAGGTCAGCATTAAAAATGAAACGATGCATGTTTCCATCATCGATAATGGCGTCGGGTTTGATCAAGAGAAGGTAAAACGGGATCAGAATGGACAACGCTCATTCGGCCTTCAAGCCATTACCGAGCGGGCCCGTTTGCTGGGCGGACAGGCAAAAATAACAACACGACTGGGAAAGGGGACGCGTGTTGCTATTCAGATCCCGATAGGAAGCTCTGACTAAGTCTGGGTTGAGTTTTTCAGGAGATAAAATGTTTCGATTCAAGGCAAAAATCGCAGAGGATGGTTCTCGCGAAGCCATAGCTCGCTATTGTTAAGATTTACAACGCAGAAGCGGGACATTTTTGCCCTCAAAAAACAATGCATGACTTATTCAGAGCTTTACACACAGGAGATGACCACCCATTGAAGAAGATCAAGGTTCTCATTGCAGATGATCATCGTGTGGTTCGTGAAGGACTGGGTGCCATACTCAAGACCAAGCGCGACATGAATGTTGTGGGGGAAGCCAAGAACGGCCTTGAAGCACTGCAGATGGCCAAAAAACTGAAACCGGAAGTCATTCTGATGGATATCTCCATGCCTGAAATGAATGGCATTGAAGCCACCCGCTTAATCAAGAAAGCCTTCCCGCACATCGGGATTGTCGCGCTGACCATGCATGACGATGATCAGACCATTTTCGAACTGGTTCGTTCCGGCATCAATGGATATCTCCTGAAAGACTCGGAGTCCGCAGATATTGTAAAGGCCATCCGATCAATCTACAAAGGAGAATCGGTCATTCATCCATTTATCGCAAAAAAAATCCTCGAAGAATTCACTCAAAAAGGGAACGTACGAGAAAAGAAAAAAGTCGGCAATCAATACAACTTGACTGAGAGAGAGATCGATGTTTTACAACGGGTCGCGACGGGGAAGACAAACAAAGAAATTGCGGTGGATTTAATGCTCAGTGATAAAACAATCAAGAACCATATTCGAAAAATATTTTACAAAATGAAAGTCGACGACCGAACCAAGGCTGCCATTCAGGGGATTAAGGACGGGATCATTGACCTGGATCAGGAAACGACAACCCCATAACGCGGGCCCCGGCCTACGCACTCCCCTGAAATTCCGGCAGATAAAAAAACGCCCTAGGACACCGGGTTCCTTTTGGCAAGATGGACGACAACCTCCTTCGCAACAAGTTGATCTTTGTGGGTCGTAAACGTCACAATCACGGTATCATCCGTGTTGACTTTCCTAAGCAGTTCACCCGAGCTCAAAAAACGAATCGGTTTCTGGCTTTCCGCATCGATAATCACCAGAAGCCCGTTGACCTGATCGCTTTTTGTGACGACACCCACATGCTTTCCCGGCCCCATATTCAAACAAGCCCAGGCAATTGGCGCCGCCGCCAATAAACCGAAAACGAAGACAAACGTCCAAACCATTGATCTCATTTTTAACATATCTCTTCCCTCCCCTATACAGGATAGCGTAAGTGATTTAAGCCCTGTGAGTCAACACTCAGCCGGCAAGCGCGCTCTCTCCGATAATATCGCTCACCCATCCGCAGCGGGTTGTCCCGCCTTTTTAAAGAGAGAAATCACATAGGCTCCCGTCAGTTGCAGGCTTCCCAGGGCGACCAGATACATCCCCGGCCCTAATACATATTCATTACGTGAATAATCATAAAAAAGCATCGCAATCACGATAAACACAATAAAGCCGACGAGACCGGTGACCCAGGCTAAGAGTTCCGTTCTGATGATGAGGTCGAATGAAGCCGCCAGGAAGCCGATGACCCCCAGACCGAAAACAAGCTTTCCATCAAAGGTTTCGATTCCTTTTATGTTCGTGATAAAAATTTTCGGCTGTATCCACTGAAGGAAACAACTCGCGACGACAAGAGCTGTATTATAAAATATGAAAAACTTCACCCCATCCTCCTATAAACGACGATACGATATACCAAAAACTCAGAGAAATTGCAAAGTCCATCCTCCGACGAACCTCCCTGTTGAAGTCTTCCAGTTTGACCCTAAAGAAAAAGCCATGCTATACAATGTGGCAGAGTTCATTTCCCAGGGAGATCCTTACACGATGCAAAAACTGAGACTGCGTGACGAACATCAACAAGCTGGAGCATGCTTCGCCCCCTATGGCGAATGGGAGCTTCCGGAAAACTATGGCGACCTGAACAAGGAATATCATGCTGTTCGGAACGGCGTCGGACTCGCGGATCTTTCCTATCAGGGCCACTTCCTGGTGAGCGGATCGGACCATGTCCCCTTTATGCAAAAACTGATCAGCAACGACATGGCCCTTCTTTCAAAAGATCGGGGGATATATACCACCCTGTTAACGGCCAAAGGCAAGGTCTTATCCGAGTTCACATTGTATTCTTTATCCGATGGCTTGTTCATGGAGGTCGAATCATCGAATGCCGTAAAGACGAAGGAACAGTTGCTCCGCTTTAAGTTACGCTCCCAGATTAAGATTGAAACGCTTCCCTGGGGAAGGCTCATGATATCGGGTCCGCGCGCGAAGACGATGCTCGAAAAATTTTTTGGGGCGCCCCTCCCGTCTATGGAAGAGAGATCCTTCTTTACGAGAGCATGGGAAGGTTTCTCTCTCCTCTGTATCAAGCGATCGATCACAGGAGAAGAAGATTACCACCTTTATCTCCCTGGAGAGGGCCTCCCGCTATTCTGGGAAAAAATCTCATCAAGCGGAGAAAATCTTGGCCTGCGGCCCATTGGCCAGACAGCCTTGGAAATCCTTCGAATTGAAGCCGGAATCCCCCGCTACGGGCTTGAGATCGATGAAGATATTCTCCCTATTGAGGCGGGTTTGCAGGAAGAAGCAATCAGTTATACAAAAGGATGCTATCCCGGCCAGGAGGTTGTCGCCCGAATAAAGACCTACGGCCATGTGAACAAAAACCTTTATGGATTGAGCCTGGAAGGGCCCGAACTTCCGGATCAAAAAAGTCAGATCTTTGTCGACGATAAAAAGGTGGGCTGGATTACCAGCACAACCCGGTCGCCTCTTACAGGAAAAGTTATTGCCATGTGTTATTTGCGCCCACAGTTTGCGGTTCCGGGTACAAGCCTTGAAGTGGACGTTGGCGGCACCCGGACAGCCGCCCAGGCGCGACCCTTTCCCATTAAAAGAAGCGCTGCGTAAGGAGCACCCATGACCGATCAGAAAAGAGAGGATACCACGATCTTGTTAGAGTTTTCGATGTCCCCCATGACAGAGGGGCAGAGTGTGAGCAAATACGTCTCACGTTCTCTTGAGATCATTGATCAGAGCGGGCTTGAATATCGTCTCAACCCTATGGGCACCGTTGTTGAGGGTCCGTGGGACGAGGTGATGGGGGTCGTAAAGGCTTGCTGGGAACGGATGAAGGAAGATTGCGACCGCGTCTCTACTGTGGTGAAAATCGATTACCGGAAAGGAAAAATGGGAAGACTCACCAGCAAAATCAAAAGCGTGGAGAAAAAACTCGGTCGGCGGTTACAGACCTAAGCTCCTGCGAAAGATTATGCTTAATTGGAAAAGAGAATCTCCAAGGCCTCTCCAATGTGAGAGACCCCGATTGTTTGGACTGAAGTATCAGCCCCCCCCTCCTTCCTCAAGGTCTCCTCATTCCTCTTGGGGAGAATACACCGCTTAAATCCTAGCTTTTCTGCCTCCCGGAGTCGCGAGAGGGCCTGCTGGATGCCGCGAATCTCCCCCGCAAGACCCACCTCACCAAAAAGGACCGTTTCCGCATCGATCGGTTTTTCCCGGAAGCTGGAGCTGACCGCCGCCAGGATTCCAAGGTCGATTGCCGGTTCACTGATCTGAATCCCGCTGACCACGTTGACAAAGATATCCTGGCCCGACAGTTGAAGTCCTACCCGCTTCTCCAGGATGGCCAGGAGCAAGGAGACCCGGTTGGCATCAACCCCAAGCGCCATCCGGCGCGCCGTTCCCAGATACGATGTGCTAACCAGAGCTTGAAGTTCAACCAGCATGGGCCGCGTTCCTTCCTGGGCGGCAACAACCACTGAACCGGAGGCATCCCTCGGTCGCTCAGATAAAAAAAGACCGGAAGGATTCTCCACCTCCATCAGGCCGGAGCCCTTCATTTCAAAGAGACCGAGCTCATTGACCGATCCAAAGCGGTTTTTCACCGCACGGAGAACCCGGTATGAATGGCTCTTGTCCCCTTCAAAGTAAAGAACCGTATCCACAATATGTTCCAGGACGCGCGGGCCCGCGATCGCGCCATCCTTGGTGACATGTCCGATGATGAAGACCGCAACACCGGCCCGTTTCGCGTAAAACATCAATTGGGATGCGGTCTCCCGAATCTGCGTCACGCTTCCCGGCGCGGAACTCAGCTGGCGGGTATAGATCGTCTGGATCGAATCGATGACAATCGCAACGGGCGCGAGTGCCTCCGCCTGACGGACAATGTCTTCCAGTGCGGTTTCTGCCAGGATGTAGAGATAGTCGGATGAAATCTCCAGGCGTTCTGCGCGAAGCTTGATCTGCATGGGAGACTCCTCGCCGGAGACATAAAGAACCTTTCCCCGGCCCTTTCCGATCTGGTTGAGAGATTGCAAGATCAAGGTCGATTTTCCGATGCCGGGATCTCCGCCGATAAGTACCACCGATCCGGCGACGACGCCTCCTCCCAGCACGCGGTCGAACTCTCGCGATCCGGTCCTGGATCTCGGTTCTGATTCGATATCGATCTCTGAAATCGGTTTCGGATCAGAACCCCCGCCATCGGAGCGTTCAACAGAAACCCAGCGGTCAACCGCCTGATCCGTTTTCTCAGGTTCAACGCGCTCCTCAATAAGGGAATTCCACGTCCCGCAATCAGGGCATCGACCGAGCCATTTCGGCGTTTGATACCCGCAGTTCTGACAATAAAAGACAGTCTTGATTTTAGCCATACCACCTCGTTTCCGACATCTTAGTGAATCCCTTATCAAAACGCAATCGTAACACCTCTATCCCTAGAATAGGCCCGAATACGGAGGTGGAGGAATTAGGAGTCTGTCGGAGAAATAAAGGATCTGCTGCGGTGATGGCAAATAGGCCCATTTTCCAGGTTATTTTCGTTAAATAGCCGGGCTATTCGCCTCAAATCACCCGCAAACTTGCCTCCATTTTCCACTCACCTCGCTACGATCCTATTTCTCCGACAGACTCCTTGGGCATGCGGGTGATGAGGCCAGACGGGCCTCATCGGTGTCAGGGATGCGGTAAGGGACGGCGCCCAGACCAACAAGTATATGTGTTATACCTCTATTCTCAGTTAATTAAATATAAGCAGCAACGGAACCTTCGTGTGAGGGCATTTGCTCAACGGGCACGTGGAAGAACTTGACCTCGACTGTCTTGTTTTTCATCCCGCGGGTGGGATACAATTAATAATATCCCAAGATCCAATCGTATATTGTGGTATAGACTCTCAAATTGGAGGTGACTTCATGGCTGAGAAGATTCGGAATTTTATCGGGGGAAAATGGGTCGATTCTGTTCGGGGCTTAACCTTTGAAAGTCGGAATCCGGCCGACACCTGTGAGCTCTTGGGCCTCATTCCCGATTCGGATGCGGTCGATGTCGATAAGGCGGTTACCGCGGCACGGGCCGCTTTCCCGGCATGGCGTGACACCCCGGCCCCAAAGCGCGGAGAAATTCTCTATCGGGCCGCCGAACTCCTGGTGAAGCGAAAGGATACCCTGGGGGAGTTGGTCTGCCGCGAAATGGGGAAAATTCTCTCGGAATCGATGGGCGATGTCCAGGAGGCCATCGACATGACCTATTATATGGCCGGAGAAGGAAGACGTCTCTCCGGAGAGACCGTCCCTTCCGAGTTGCCCTATAAGGATGCCAAGTCTGTCCGTCTCCCCATCGGGGTATTCGCATTGATCACACCCTGGAATTTTCCGACGGCCATCCCTTCGTGGAAGATCACACCAGCCCTGATCGCCGGTAACACCGTTGTCTTCAAACCGGCAGAGGAAACGCCGATTGCCGCGACACACCTGGTTGAAATATTTGACGAAGCCGGTCTCCCTCCGGGGGTGCTTAACCTGGTACATGGATATGGAGAAACCGCGGGAGAACCCCTGGTGCGGCATCCCGATGTTGACGGCGTCTCATTTACCGGCTCCAACGAGGTTGGGGAGCGCTTGGCCGGCATCTGCGGGAGCACACATAAAGACTTCATGATGGAAACCGGCGGTAAAAATCCAATCATCGTTATGGATGACGCCGATCTCGATCTTGCCATCGAAGGCGCCCTTTGGGGCGGATTCGGAACCACGGGACAACGTTGCACCGCGTCAAGCCGGCTGATCATCCAGGAGGGAATCTTTGACCAGTTTTTAAAAACTTTTACCGTTCGGGCTTCGCAACTGAGGATCGGAAACGGCCTCGATCCCGAGACAGAGATCGGCCCGGTCATCAGCGACATTCAGTACCAGAAAATCTTGAAATATATCGAGACCGGAAAGGGTGAGGGGGCAACACTGATCCTGGGCGGACGCGCTTACGAAAAAGGGGATTGCGCCAATGGCCTCTTTATCGAGCCGACCATGTTTGTCGACGTAAGGCCAAAAATGCGTATTGCCCAGGAAGAGATCTTCGGCCCTGTCGTCTCTCTCTTTCGCGTCAGAGATCTTACTGAGGCGATTGAAGTCGCCAATGATGTCACCTTCGGCCTCTCTGCCGCGATCTACTCAAAAGATGTCAATAAGACCGCCATTGCCGAAAGGGATCTCGATACCGGCCTCGTCTATATCAACGCCTCAACGATTGGTGCGGAGATTCAGCTCCCCTTCGGAGGCACGAAACGAACGGGACTCGGTCCACGGGAGGCGGGCGGCCGAGGTGGGGCGCTCAACCTTTATACCAAATGGAAGGTCATCTACCGTGATTTCAGCGGCACCTTACAAAAAGCCCAGATTGACAATTAAAAGAAAACGGCTCTCCATCCTCGCTCTCTTTCTCCTCTCATTGGCGGGATGCCTGGGAGAGAGCAATACAGCCCCGCCGACCCTCCCTCCCGGTGTGACAAATATTTCGAAGACCACTGCTGTCTCTCTTGCGCCATCAGCCGCTTCTATCGGAAGTGTTATCTACGTGGTCTGGGGAGAAGGCATTGATGCCGTGAACGACGAAATCTTCCTGGCCCGTTCGGACAATGGCGGCATGAGCTTCGGCACCCCGATCAATGTGTCCAAATCACCTGATTTCTCAGGCAACCCGAAAATAGCCCTCTCCAATAACGGGACAAGTAATATCGTTCATGTTGTTTGGGAAGAACTTATCTCAAACCCGGGTTCAGGCGAGTTGGAATTTGATATCTTCTATAGCCGGGCGGTGGAAGGTTTAACAGGAAGCCTCACTTTTGAATCACCTCAAAACCTCTCCGCATCTCTACCGGTTTGTGGGCCATCCCAAGCGTCAGTTTTCCCGTGCCCTTCGCAGGTCCCTGCGATCACAACCTTTAATAACCATGTTTTCGTTGCCTGGATGGAATCCACATTTTATACACAACCAAACGCCAGTGATCCAAGCTCCACATTTCAGTTATTTAACTCCGACATACTGATGGTAAAGTCCTCCGACCACGGGATCAACTTTAACAAAGCCAACCCAGAGGTTTTGTCTCTCCCCAGCATTTCCTTTAGCGGAACACAATCCCCTTCACAAAACCCAAGCCTTGCCGCCACCGGTGGCCATCTTTTTATCGCATGGGAAGACACGCCACCGCCTGATGTTACAATTCCCAAGATCTTATTCCGGAGTTTAGAGATTGCTTCTTCGGTATACACACCTCCAATAACGAGTCCAGGATTGCCCCTCTCCGATCAAATAGATCTAGTAGGGAAACCTGTAATTGCAAACTCCAACTTACCTGGAATTGCGGCGGAAGGGGACAACGTTTATCTCATTTGGGAGGGAACGGATCCAGATCCGAATGAGTCAGACTCAGAGATCTTTTTAAGACAGGCAGGAAATGTGAGTTCAGGATCACCATTTATTTTCTCCACAGCCAGAAACCTCTCCAACAATACCGGACGGTCAAAAAAAGGAAGAATCGCTATTTCGGGTCAAGATATTTTTATCGCTTGGGAAGATGCCAGCACCGGCCCGCTCGTCCTCTTCTCAAATTCGATAGATGGAGGGGTAACATTCGGCAATACACAAACCCTCATCTCCTCCAGCAGCACCATCGGCAATACCGCCATCACCGCCTCTAACAATACCTTGTTTACATTCTGGGAAGATGCCCTTTTTGGAAACTTTGAAGTTTTTTCATCCCGCCAGTAATCATTTTCCCTCTTTTCTAGATATTGTACGATTCTACCCTGAGAATTATCTGCTAAAATTGAAATATAACGATTCATCGCACCCCTCCTGAGGCCCCTATGCAAATGAACCTCCTGACGGGCATCGCCGTCAGCATCATCTTTGCGACCCTTTCCGCCCTCGTCGCAAAGAGATTCAAACAGCCGCTCATCCTCGGTTATATCATTGGCGGGGTTCTTCTCGGCCACAACATGGGCTTCGGCATCATCTCGGATGAAGGCAGCATCGAGATGATCTCTGAGATCGGCCTGATCCTCCTCCTCTTCATTATCGGCCTCGAAATCAACGTGACAAAATTGCTCGATGCGGGAAAAATGGTCGGCATTGCGGGAACCGTCCAATTCTTCGGCTCAATCCTGCTCGGATACGGCTTCTTTCATTATCTTGGCTTTTCTTCTGGTATGACAAAGTTCAACATCGGCTACCTGGCCCTGGCCCTCTCCCTCAGCTCTACGATGATCGTCGTCAAACTGCTTCATGACCAGCATGAAATCGACTCTCACTCCGGGCGCGTGACCCTCGGCATCCTGATTTTTCAGGATATCTGGGCGATTATCTTCCTGACCATCCAACCCAATCTTTTAAACCCTGAAATCATTGGTATTTTTAACTCTTTTCTCTCTGCAATGGGCCTCCTCTTCTCCTGTTTTTTGATCAGCAAGCACATCCTTCCGAAACTCTACACCTTCATTGCCAAGTCACCTGAGTTGATGCTCATCACATCGATCTCCTGGTGCTTTCTGATATCAGGCACTGCAAATGCCGTCGGTCTTTCCAAGGAAATGGGCGCACTGATCGCCGGGCTTTCGATAGCCGCCTTTCCGTATAGCATCGACGTCATTGCGAAGATTACCGGAATACGGGATTTTTTCATCACCCTATTCTTTGTATCACTCGGATTAAGGGCCCCTTCGTTGACCCCAACCCTTGCCATCTTTGCGCTCTCCTTAACGGCCTTCGTCCTCGCCAGCCGCCTCCTCACGCTCCTACCGGCACTCCTTACCCTGAAGCTTGATCTGCGGACAGGACTTCTGACATCGATCAACCTTTCTCAGGTCAGCGAGTTTTCTATGGTGATCGTCACCCTCGGTTTTTCCTATGGACATGTCAGTGAGGAAGTTGTCCAAATCATCATCCTAAGCCTCGTCCTGAGTTCAATTTTGTCAACCTATCTCATCCTCGCAAAGGAACACTTGGTCGGCTGGGTCGTCTGGCAAGTCAAAGGCCTTTCCAGGCATGATTCTGGAAAACCTTATCTTCACGCTCCAAAAGAGGCGAAGAAGGGGATTGTCCTCCTCGGATTTTTTAAAGAGGCGAGTCCTTTCCTCCATCGGATTAAGGAAGAGATGCCAACGCTCAAGGATCAACTGTTTGTGATCGATTTCAACCCGCAGACGCTGGCAATCCTCAAAAAGCACGAGGTTGCGTGTGTTTATGGAGATATCGCACATCCCGAAACCTTAAGACACGCAGGGATCGAAGGGGCAAACTTGATCATCTCAACCATATCAGACAGTTTTCTGCAAGGGACCTCCAACCTGAAGCTGCTAAAACAAGTAAAAATGCTCTCCCCGGAAAGCCGTGTCATCGTGACATCGGACTCATTGCACGGCGCGCGCGCGCTTTATAATAGCGGGGCCGACTATGTCCTCCTCCCCCGCCACCTCTATGCAAGACACCTCTTCGACATTGTCCAAACCTATCTCGTGAATGGACTGGATGTAAGCCGCGAATCGCAAATCCTGGACATCTTCGAAAATCCGGTGCCAGAATACCGCCCCACCACCGCTGTTCCAAAATACTCTGTCCCAAAATAAGTTGACACCAACCCTTGATTTCTATACGATATATCGGATTTGGACGACATAGGCGCGTAGCTCAGGGGGAGAGCGCTTGCTTGACACGCAAGAGGTCGGCGGTTCGAAACCGCCCGTGCCTACCATGACACCATCAGAACCGTCGCCCATCGGAGGCAACGCGTGCGATGCACAGAGGGACGAAGGGCATCAGAACGAAACAAGATGATGCCTTTTTTTATTCCCCAACCTTCATTATTAGAATAACAATCACTGAGATTGCGTGTGGCAGAGGTTACCCTTAAATTTAAATCCGACGAAGAGAAAATGGTTGAGAAGGGAACCTCCTTTCTTGAAGTTCTCAAATCGCTTGGAAAGATAAAAGACGTGGTCGGCGTCCGCGTCAATGGCGAAGCAAAAGACCTTTCCTCAAAGGTTTTGAGGGATGCGGAGGTTGACCTTCTTACCTTTGACACCCCCGAGGGAGAAGAGATTTACCGGCATAGCTCCTCCCATCTGATGGCTCAGGCGGTCAAAGAGGTCTTTCCTTCGGCGCAGATGGCCATTGGTCCGCCCATTAAGGACGGTTTTTATTACGATTTTGATTTTGAACGCCCCTTTGCCCCAGAAGATCTCAAAAAAATAGAGAAAAAGATGAAGGAGATCGTCAAGCGCAACCTTTCCATCTCCCGGATGGAGCTGACAAAAGAGGCGGCAATCCAGTTGTTTCGGGAACGAAAGGAACCCTACAAGGTAGAATTGATCGAGGAACTGGAAGATGTTCAGATCTCGGCTTATCAGCAGGGAGACTTTATCGATCTCTGCACCGGTCCTCATGTTCCCTCCACCGGAAAAATCAAGGCGATTAAGCTTCTCTCCAGCGCCGGTGCTTACTGGCGCGGGAGCGAAAAAAACAAGATGCTGCAGCGGATCTACGGGACCTCCTTCTCCAGAAGGGAAGACCTCGACGCGCATCTCAAAAACCTGGAAGAGATCAAGAAGCGTGATCACCGGCGGCTCGGAAAAGAGTTGGACCTCTTCTCTATTACGGATGAGATTGGTGCCGGGCTGGTGCTCTGGCATCCGAAAGGGGCCATCATTCGAAAGACGCTGGAAGATTTCTGGCGGGATGCCCATTTGAAAGCCGGGTACGAACTCGTTTTTACCCCCCATATGGCGAAGCTGGATCTCTGGAAACAGAGCGGCCACCTCGAGTTTTACAAAGAGAATATGTATTCGCCGATGGAAGTGGACAATATTCCCTACGAAATCAAACCGATGAACTGCCCCTTTCATATCCTGATTTATAAATCGCGCCTTCGAAGCTACCGGGAACTCCCGTTTCGTTGGGCAGAGCTGGGAACCGTCTACCGCTACGAACGCTCCGGCGTGCTGCACGGCCTGCTGCGGGTTCGGGGCTTCACTCAGGATGATGCCCATCTCTTCTGCCGTCCCGACCAGATTGAGGCAGAGATCCTGAAGGTACTTGATTTCACGACCCTTGTCCTGGGGACCTTCGGTTTTAAAGAATATGAAATCTATCTCTCTACGCGGCCCGACAAATATGTCGGAAGCCTCGACCGCTGGGAGCAGGCCACCTCGGCGCTTGAAGGGGCTTTGAAGCAGAAGGAACTCCCCTATCAGATTGATCCGGGCGAAGGGGTTTTCTACGGACCCAAGATCGACATGAAGATTAAAGACGCCCTGGGGCGCTCGTGGCAATGCACGACAATCCAGGTGGACTTTAATCTCCCTGACCGCTTTGGAATGTCTTATCGCGGTGAGGACGGTCAGGCGCATCAGCCCATTATGATTCATCGGGCCTTGATGGGGTCGATTGAGCGCTTCTTTGGGGTTCTCATCGAACATTATGCCGGAGCCTTTCCAGCCTGGCTTGCGCCGGTTCAGGTAAAAGTCATTCCGATTACGGAACGCCAGAAAAAATATGCCGACAAGATCCAAGCCCGGCTTCATGAGGCCGGTATTCGGGTCGAAGTTGACCACCGGAATGAAAAAATGGGCCTAAAGATACGGGAAGCACAATTGATGAAAGTCCCATACATGCTGGTTGTTGGAGACCGGGAGGAGGCGGATCAAACCCTTTCCGTTCGGACCCGGCAGGGAGAAAGCAGTCTCATGGCCGTCGATGCCTTCCTGAATCAACTCCAGGAAGAAGCGTCAACACGAAAAGGCACCGGAACCTGATCCCAATACAAGATCTTGGGGCTTGATCACAGAGCAGAAATCTACTATATTGGATAGAATTTTTAAAGGAGGTCTTTTATCGCTTCTAGATTAAAAGTGAACAAACAGATCCGGGCGACTGAAGTCATGGTGATCGGGTCTGATGGAACACAACTGGGTGTCATGACGGTCCAGGATGGTATTAGCAAAGCGGAGGAGTCTGGTCATGACTTGGTAGAAGTTGCCCCGACCTCGCGTCCTCCAGTTTGCCGGGTGATGGACTACGGCAAGCACAAGTATGAGCAAAGCAGGAAAGATCGTGCCGTAAAATCCCACCAGAAGGGAGGCCACCTCAAAGAAGTCAAGTTCAGGCTTTTTACGGGGGAACATGATCTCGACTTTAAGGTGAAGCACGCCCAGGATTTTCTGCAAGAGAGAAACAAGGTAAAGGTGACCCTCATGTTCCGCGGTAGGGAAATGCCTTACCGTGAAAAAGGTTGGGCCATCATGACGAAGATCCAGGAAAAACTTCAGGAGGTGGGACAACCAGAATATCCGCCCAAGCTGGAAGGCCGGAACATGGTCATGATCATGGCCCCGAAATCGACAAAGGAGTAAGCGTGAAGAATAAAATCAAGACGCATCGCGGCGCGGCAAAGCGGTTTAAAGTGACCGGGTCCGGAAAAGTCAGACGGAAGCAGGCCGGAACACAGCATCTGCTTGTTCACAAGAGCGCAAAACGAAGACGTAATCTTCGCGGGGCCGTGGCAGTGGACAAGGGAGAAGTAAAAACAATCAAAAGACTTATTCCATACGGTAATTAAACCATACACCAATTGTAACGCAAGTTACGGATCATGAAGGAGAAGTAGAATGCCAAGAGCAAAGGGAGGCCCTAAAACCAGGCATCGGCGCAACGACCGCCTCAAGATGGCCAAAGGATATTTCGGGGGCAAGAGCAAACTATATCGTTCCGCAACAGAGGCCGTAGACAAATCGCTCCTCTATGCCTATCGGGACCGTCGCACAAAGAAGCGAAACTTCAGAAGATTGTGGATCGCGAGAATCAACGCGGCCGCACGCAGCCACGGCATGACCTATAGCCGCTTTATTGAAGCATTGAAAAAGGCAGGGATCGCCCTCAATCGAAAGGTCCTGGCCGAAATTGCCGCGAGCGACGCAGCCACCTTTACGCAAATCATCGAATCAGTCCAGGCAAAGGCAAAGGCTTAAAAAGTTTACCCTGCCTTCCTCAAAGACGCAGACCCTATCTACTTCTGCGCACCGGGTAAGTTGCCCGGTAATCTCCCCGGTCATGGAAGGGTACGCCCCAGCACACGGTGGCTCAAGAACCGCTTCTCCCCCGTATTTACTGCGACCTGGTATTCCTTCGATGCAATTAACTCTCCTTCATTTGCATAGTAGCTTACAGAAACCGTGTATGATCCGGGCGGGACGAACAGTCGGGCCATCCGAATCTTTCCTGGTAGGGTCCTCCAGCTTCGCTTATCAGATTGCTCTGACACAATAGAATAAAGATTCGTCCCCAAATCGGTTAATACCCTTGCCAGGGGATCCTTTTTGGTGTTTTCTCTAATTTTGTGTGCTGCAAGGTATTTGGTCGTCGCACGGGAAATTGCCTTGATCGTAATTCTGGCAATACGGTCGTCCAGATTTTTCGTTGCAATGGCATCAATATCCTCGACCAGGAAGGTCCGCTGAGAAACGGCCTCACCCCGAGGACCGATCAAACGGATCTTGGCATAGGCTAGGTCTGTCAACCGCCGGGTATACCGAGGAAGGGCCACACGGATGAGATAAATCCCTCCTTCACCATCCGGGACAGGGGCATCAATAAAAAAGTCCTCTTTTACCGGAGAGAGACCGTCATAACTGAGAAATACCACCTCGGCCTGCCGGTCACGGTCCTTCTGAGAGACCCATGTTACGTTTGGGAACCTCTCCCGATAGAATCGGAACTCTTCGGTCAATCCGATTGCTTCGGCAACTCGGAGGAGGTCTCCCGGAAGCGTGGGGAGCAGGGCAGTGCCATAGTCTTCCCGGTAATCGTTATATGTTTCAAAGGCCTTCCTGTACGCAATAAAAGCATCATTCAGCTCTCCCTTGGCTTCATATAGGATACCGGAAAGGTAACGGGCGAAAGCATCTTCTTTATAGATATTTCTCTTTTCATACTTATCATTCAACAGATTCAGCTTATGGTCGACCTTACGCATTTCCACAAGCGCATCGTCCAACTGACCAAGATAGGCGTAGTTGAGCCCTGAAATAACGTTGATCATCGCCTTTTCAAAGTCTTCGCCTTCGTATGGAAGCATATTGTCATTGGTGAGCATCGCCCCTGTTTCACCTGTAATGCTTTTTGTATACAACTGGTCGATCCGCCGTTCGGCCACATCGAGAAAGCGGTTGCTCTCCGTATACTTGCCCGCAAGATGCAAGGTCATGGCCCGATCCAGGTTATACAGCACAAAATTTTTCTTTCCATACCCTTCCCGGTTCTCTTCGATAAGAAGATCCGCCTCGTGATACTTTCCCTGAGCCAGATAATGATCCACTCGAACATAGTGCCTGGTCACAGGGCCACAAGCAGAAAGGATCACCAATAAGGAACAAGAACAAACGAACCAAAACCCTTTAATTCTTAAATACCGAAAAGAAAACAAAATATCGCCATCCATATCTCTTTATTCTTGAAAACCATCACGCTCTCAGAAGCCGAAACGTCTTTTTTTGACAAACTTTTTGATCTTCTTATCTCCAAACCAGACCTTAATATTATCCTCAATATCGATCATTTCAAGCGTCACCTGGAAGTAAACCACCTTCCTTCCTCCCTCCTCATCCTGGATGCTGTTAATGCTTCCCTTCAACATGTAATCAGCACCAATCTCTCTACCAGGGGCTTTTACCGTATCCTTTCTCGAATGTTTCTTCTGCTCCGCACGTTCTTGACGGAGCTCTTCCCTTTCGCCCTTGGCAGCGACAAATCGGACCCTGCCCGAATTGGTCAGTTCACGCTCAAGATCCTTGGTAAATGTCTGAACATTGATGTGCTCATGGCTCCGATTAAGAATAGTCCCAACGATCACCGTCGGCGGTTTACTATTTTTGCTGACGAAGTTGTCCACCCATGGCCGGGTCAAGGCATCTTTCACGACCGCTTCGGCCACCAAACGGGAATCCGTATCGTTCCAACGTCCGCTCAGGTCAATGATCTCATCGGGGCTGACGCGTTTCACACTTGTGGCGCAAGCCGTTAGTATACCGACCATACTTACGATACTTAAAAGAAAGATAATTTTTATTTTCATGAAATTTTCTCCTTCCAGTGAAAGTGGTTCATGGTTTGGCTTTCAACGATCTTCCCTGCAGATCTCTCCGTCTTTGGATATCCTGATAAATATGAACCGGGTTGCCATGGAAAAAACCACGACACGGGTCGGAAAATGGTGATGGACGCAATGCTGAATCCAGGCGGTGTTGTCCTGCGAGGGGTGGGTAGAGTCCCTAATCAGAGCTTTTCGATCTCAATCTCAAATGAGACGCATGGCATACCAATCTGCCAGCGGGTCAGGACCTCGGGGTCGAGTTCACCGATCAGCCCGACCTCTTCTTTCTCTGAGAAAATATTCCCGGACCGGCCTTGAATAAAGCTCGGATGGATAATCGACTCCAAACGGCACCTCCCGGAAAAACTTAAGAACAGGGCTTCCAGTACGGCATGAAGCTCGGAGAAGGTGGCGTTGGGGTGGGCGATCAATGCCGCCAGGTGGATGGATGTTGTCGTCGCCTCTTCCGCTTTTCTCTTTCCTGGACCAGGCGATGTCAGTCTGGCGATCTCACCGACCTCAAAGACCCGATGAGGATAGAAAGCCTTTGAACTCGCGCCCTCAACACGCAAAAGGGAAGGGAGCAATGAGGAGCGTAAAAGAGAAAAGCGTTCGTTCATCGGATTCCCAATCTCGACGATCTTTGCTTCCGGCCTCGTCTTATCCAGTGCCGTGAGCTTCATGTTTTCGATGAAGTCCTGCCGCGAACCCAGAATATTTGAAACGATCTCCTGGAATCCAAAACCCACCATCGCATCCCTCAAAAAATCAGAAAGGCTTTCGACCCGGGAAAGTGCCCCGACGGTAAAGGTAGACGGCATCTCCGGTTTGAAAGAGCCATAACCCCGGCAGATGGCAAAGTCCTCGATAACATCAATCGGGTGCATTGTGTCATCCCGATAGGGAGGTGCGGTGACTTTCAGGCTCTTCCCTTTCGTCTGAACAGTGTAGCCGTAGGCTGAAAGCTCTGCGACGGCCTCTTCCATCTTCACGGCTTCCCCCAGGACCTTTTCAAAAGCGTCTAGGTTTAGATCGATGCTACTTGAAAAATCATAAGGCATCCGGATGTCCTTCCCGTAATCCGTAAGATTCGAATATCGGATGGAAACCGGTTCAATGGCTGCGCCGCGATCCGCGAGGTTGCAGGCAAAAATATTCAGGGCCAGCATCACCATCCGCATGTCGGTTCCGGTGACTTCGACGAAAAGTTCCGTATCCCCGACCTTCACTTCGCCAACCTCACGGCTATTGATGATCGGAGGGAAAGAGAGGATCTCTTCTTTCGCGTCGATGAGGATGGGGTATTGCGTCGCCCCGAAGAGCGTATCCGCATGCGCCATCCCCTTCGGATGGCGCGCAATGATCTCCTTCAAGGACATCGACTCGTTAAATCCCAAGGGAACAAAACGAGTGGTCTCCGGATCGACCAGGTCATAACGAACCGGAAAGCTAATCTTCTGGAGACGATAGAGACCGATCGAAACGGTCTTCCGTTTCCGGCCAAAAGAATCCGCCAATTTTTCCTGAACCTGGATCAACTGCTCCAGGATCGGTTCGGTGATCACCATGCCACGGGCAATACAGGCAGCGAGATAGGGGCGAACCTTAGCGACCTCTTTTGAGACAATCACCTCCCGATCCGACTTATTTTTCGGATCGAAAAAGGGATAAGGCGTCCCTGCTTTCGACTTCTTCAGGCGGATCTGCCGGGCGATCCCCTCGGGGGACCAGAGATCAGGCCGGTTGGTGTCATTCAGTTCCACCTTGGCAATGTCCTGTGCCGGAAGAAACTCCTTCACCTCCCCCTTGACCTGCTCCAGAAGTAACTCCAGACGGTCCTGGTCAATTTTCTCCTCCAGGAGAGATTCAAAATCGCTGATGGTCACTTCAATCGTCGGCATTTATGGCCTCACCTCGTTTTTCTAAGACAGTCTGTTTCTCACGGATCAGACCAAGGTCGGAGGAGAAAAGATCACGGATATCTGAAATTTCCAACGCGACCATGGCCATTCGATCCAAGCCAAGTCCCCAGGCAATGACTGGCACATTCACCCCCAGCGGTTCCGTCACTTCCGGTCGGAAAAGACCAGCGCCTCCCAACTCCATCCAACCGAGTTTGGGATGACGAACGTGCATCTCGACCGAGGGCTCCGTAAAAGGAAAGTAAGCCGGGAGGAATTTAATCTCCTCAGCACGGGCCACCTCTTTGGCAAAGAGGGTCAGGAGCCCCAGCAAAGTCCGAAAATGAATTTCAGGACCGAGGACAATCCCCTCAACCTGAAAGAAGTCCGGGGCGTGGGTCGCATCGACCTGATCATAGCGAAAACAGCGGGCAATCGAGAAATATTTTCCAGGGATATTCGCACCCTCGCCGAGCGTCCGAGCCGAAACAGAAGTTCCCTGACTGCGAAGGATCAAGCGGCGGGTCCGTTCCACATCAAAGGGGTAGCGCCAGCCGCGCGACCCGCTCTTCCCGCCATTCTGATGCGTCGCGGCAACACGGTCGATGGTCTCTTTTGAAATTGTCTGATCCTGAAGGTCGCCTTTGACAAAATAGACATCGTGAATCTCCCGGGCGGGATGAAATTGCGGCATGTAAAGCGCATCCATATCCCAGAACTCACTCTCCACCAGCGGCCCCCGCATCTCGCTAAAACCCATCGAAACAAATTTTGACTTTACCTGGTCGAGGAAACGCTTGTAAGGATGTTTTCGACCGCCGGTAATCCGAGGAGGGAGGAGCTGGATGTTATATTTTCGAAATTGTTTCTCTCTCCAGTTTCCTTCTTTGAGCATCTCAGGCGTCAGGCCTCCGATCTCTTCCACCGACCCGACTGCCATCATTTTCTGATAGATCGGCCCAAAGTCGTCGGTGGGCGCATAGGTCCGGTGGGCCCGTTCATCGACACGGAAGATCCCTTTTGCCTTGCCCCGTTTTCGATGGTGGGCCTCAATGGCTGCTTGATCTTCTGGCGGCAGGGTGGCCAGGGGGACGGCATCCTCCATCTTGCTGAGCTGTTCTATGACACGCTGAAGGGACTCGAATTCGGACAGCTTCGACCGATCCGTCAGCTCAAGTTGCCCACCGGAAACAATCACCACGGCCCCGCACGCTTTGAGGGCTCCAATGGCGGAACTCTTTTCCTCCGGCTCCATATCGGTTCGTTTCTGTAGTTCACGGATCGGGACTTGCCCCTTGCTCTTGATTTCTTCCACCATACGCAGGAGAGGGATTTTTTCTTTTGCGTAAGCGGCACCGGTCGGGGTCAGGGAGACAAGGGCCTCAACCTTTTCTTCGACCACCTTCACAATTTCCTTCGTCAGAAGCCATCCAAGCGCCATGGAAAGCTGCGAGGCCTGCAATGAAGCATCCCGTTCAAGAATCGCATCTTCCGTCAGCTTATCCTGGTCGGAAAATTGGACCAGGACCTTTTTCTCAAGAGGATGAAGGCTCTCCGCCAGCTTTGTCAATACATCATCATTCATGATTTCCCTATTGTGCTTCCTTTTTCTCTAATGGCCTTGATTGTTTGTTCATAGTCCGGGCTCTGAAAAATGGCTGATCCGGCAACGAAAACATTCACTCCCGCCTTCGCCAGCACCTGCGTATTGTCCACCTTCACGCCGCCGTCCACCTCCAGGTTCATTTTAAGATTTTTTGCGTCAATCATCTTTCGTGCTTCTCTGATCTTATTAAGAGCACTTGGGATGAAACCTTGTCCGCCGAAACCGGGATTGACCGACATGATCAAAAGAAGATCGATCTCACCAAGGATCTCTTCCACCGATGAAATCGGCGTGGCCGGATTCAGAGACACCCCCGCACGCGCCCCATGCTGTTTGATCATCTGGGTGGTCCGATGAAGGTGAGGACAGGCCTCAACATGGACGGTGACCGAGTCGGCCCCTGCTTTAATAAATTCAGGAATAAGGTGATCCGGCTCGACAATCATCAGATGCACATCAAGCGGCAGCGTCGTCACCTTTCGGACAGCTTCAACAATGAGCGGCCCGATGGTCAGATTCGGAACAAAACGCCCATCCATGACATCAATATGAATCCAGTCGGCACCCGCCGCCTCCACCGCCCTGATCTCTTCCCCAAGCCGGGAAAAATCGGCCGCCAAAATTGAGGGGGCGATCTTGACTGTATTGGATGATGTCATCTTATCTCACCTAATATTCTCGAAATATCCTGTTTTCGAAGCAAAGCACTAAGCCGTCCTTATCCATCGGACGGCGAAGAATCGGTCCATTCTATCCGAATTGAAGAGCGTTGTAAAATAACGTTTTTCGTTCAGATATTTTCTTGCGGCGGGGGGAAGTCCTTCGGATGGATCTTCTAGCTTTAGCTCCGGATGCGCCTTAGAAAAGGCTTCAGCAAGGACTTCATTCTCTTCCGGTTCTGTAGAACAGCTCGCATAGATCAACCTGCCGCCGATCTTCAAATGATGTAGTGTCTTTTCCAGGATTTCAATCTGGATCTTTGCATAGGACTGTATGATCTCAGGCTTCTTCTGCCATTTTCCTTCAGGGATTCTTCGTAAAATCCCAAGTGCTGAACAAGGAGCATCCACCAATATCCGGTCGTATTTCCGCTCCGGGGCCATCGCCTTTTCCGGTGTTTCCCCCGAAACGCCCGGCGTCTGAAGACGTTTGACGTTTTCCCTCACCAAGGCCATCCGATCCGGGTTGATATCGGTCGCGACGACCTGCCCTTTTCCTTCCATCAGCTCCGCCAGATGGGTGGACTTTCCCCCCGGAGCCGCGCAGGCGTCTAAAATCTTTTCTCCCGGTTGAGGGTCCACCAGATTTGAAATCAACTGGGCCCCCTCATCCTGGACGTAAAAACGCCCTTGTTGATATGACGGGAGCGTTCGAAGCGGCACGCCGCTGATGGTAAGCCCAACCGGCGAAACAGAGGTCAGAGTGACGGTGGCCCCCTCCTCTTTCAATTGTTTGATCAGGCCCTCTCGGTCACTCTTAAGGCAATTGACCCGAAGCGTCATCGGCGGGACTGTGTTGTTCGAACGGCATAAATCAGCCGTCTTGTCCTGACCCCATCGATCGACCCATCGTCGAACCATCCAGGCCGGATGTGAATATCTGGCAGAAATAAAGGAAACGGGGTCGCCCGGATCAGGTGACGGAAGCTCCTTTTCTCGACGGAGAACCGTCCTTAAAAGACCATTTACGAAACGGCTGGCTGCAATGCCTCCGGTCTCCTTGGACAATTCGACCGATGTATTAACGGCAGCAAAAGAGGGGATTTTATCCAAAAAGAGGAGTTGATAGAGTCCAAGGCGGAGAATATTTCTTATGGGTGCCTGGATATGGGGAACTTTAGAAAAGTGATTAATTTGCCAATCAAGATAAGCTCTCTGGCGGAAGATCCCATAGACCAACTCCGTCAGAAGAGCCCGTTCCTTCTGCTCCAGCCGATGGACCTGAAGGTAACGATCAAGGAGAAAGCTTAAATCCTCTCGACACTCTTCTCCCTCAGTCAAAAGAAACAAAGCCCCCTTTCTTGCAGATGGGGGCTTCCTCTTTACTTTAATCAACTTTTTTCTATTATTTCTGACCGTAGACCATTCCTTCCAGGCGGGAAATTCGTTCCTCCATTGGAGGATGGGTTGAAAAGAGGGAACGCATGCCCCCTCCTCGCAAAGGGCTGACAATAAACATGTGGGCGGTCGCCGGGTTGGCAGCCTTCATCGGGACACGTCTGTTTGCGTTCTCCAATTTCCGCAGGGCCTCTGAAAGCCAGAGGGGATTTCCGCAGAGCTTTGCGCCGCCCGCGTCGGCCGCAAACTCACGGGAACGGGAGATCGCCATTTGGATTAGCATGGCCGCCATCGGTGCCACAATCATCATCACAATCATGCCCAGGAAACCGCCGCCATCATCATCGTCCGAGCGCCCCCCGAAGCCGCCAAAGATCATGGCCCACTGCGCCATATTGGCCAGCATCGAAATGGCCCCGGCCACCGTCGCGGCAATCGAGCCAATCAGGATATCCCGATGAAGGACATGAGACAATTCATGCGCCAGAACCCCGGTTAACTCCTCACGATTGAGAATCTGTACAATACCCGTGGTAACGGCAACGGCTGCATGGCTGGGGTTGCGCCCGGTGGCAAAGGCGTTCGGCGTGGCATTGTTGATGACATAAACCTTGGGCATCGGCATTTTGGCACGCATCGCCAGATCGGCAACGATGCCGTAGACCAACGGCGCCTCCGCCTCGGTGACCGGTTGGGCGCGGTACATCTTCAAAACGATCTTGTCGGAAAACCAATAGCTGACCCCATTCATGACCAGGGCAAGGACAAAAGCAAACATCGCCCCCGCCTGACCGCCAAGGGCCTGACCGGCAAAGATCATCAAAAGCGTCATCAAGGTCAACAAAAAGGTTGTTTTCAACATATTCATCGTCTATCTCCTTACTCTCTCTTGATCAATCCGCTTCGAAAACATTGGATAATGGCTGCACAGAGGTGGCTTCACATCCTATTCTTTTCTGGACGACGAGAGGAAAGCCCCCTTGTCGATGTGATGGCCCACCGCATATTCACGCGGCGTCATCTTTCGTTTTCCCTCCGGCTGAAGTCCCTTTATTAAAATATAACCCCTCCCTGCGGCCACTTCAAGGCCTTTCTCGGAGAGTTTGAGTACTTCTCCCGGCCCACCCCATTCCCCTTCAGCGTCCCCCACCTGCAAAGAGGCGATCTTCCAGCGATCAGATCCAAAGAATGTCATCGTCCCTGGCCAGGGCATCAGTCCCCGCCATCGGTTGTAGACAGCCTGCGCACTCCCTTCCCATCGGATCAAACCGTCCTCTTTCTTTAAGAGCGGCGCCATCGTGGCCTTTGCTTCATCCTGCGCAACGGCCTTGAGTTTTCCCTCTTTTAAAGAGGCGACCGTTTCAAGCAGCAATGCGGCCCCGAGGTCGGCCAGGCGGGAGGAGAGCATGTCCGCCGTCTCATCGGGAGCAATCTGTAGGGACTGCTGCAATAGAATCGGACCGGTGTCCATCCCCGCATCCATTTGCATCGTCGTAACCCCCGTTTCCGCATCTCCCCGAACGAGCGCCCATTGAATCGGGGCGGCACCCCGGTATAAAGGCAAGAGTGACGAATGGACATTAATGCATGGATACTTGGGGATCTTCAAAATTACTTCAGGCAGAATCTGTCCGAAGGCGACGACGATGATCAGATCTGGAGACAGATCAGAGAGGGTTTTCGTGAAATGAGGGTCCTTCTTCAGGCGTTCAGGCTGATAGACCGCGATGCCCTTCTCCAGGGCAGCCACCTTAATGGGTGGCGGGGTGAGGGTCCTGCCTCGACCCTTTGGACGGTCGGGCTGGGTGACCACCCCGATGACCTCTTCTGACTTACAGATCGCATGAAGAGAGGGAAGCGCAAAGTCGGGGGTTCCCATAAAAATGACGCGTTGCTTATCACGGGTTCGGGCATGCTTTGGCATCTCACCATGTCCCTCCCCGTTTCATCCTTTTTTTTAATTTCCGAAAGAAGATGTCCTTTTTCAGGCTGCTGAAATGGTCAACCATCATCACACCGTTGATATGATCCACCTCGTGCTGGAGCATTCTGGCGAACAAACCTTCCGCTTCAATTCGGACCTCTTTTCCTTCACGATCCAGCCCCTTTAACTGAACACGCACGGCCCGCTTCACTTTTTCAAAATAGCCGGGAATAGAAAGACAGCCTTCATCTCCAATCACTTCTCCTTCCATTTCGACGATTTCAGGATTCAAGATCGCAGCAGGCCCCTTTATTTCAGACGGTATCGTGTCAGATAGAGAAAGATCGTAAATAAAAAGGGCGAGCGGGTGACCCACCTGGGAGGCCGCCAATCCAAGCCCCGACACCGCGTAAAGACTTTCAAACATATCCTCGATCTTTCCCTGAAGCACCCCGTCAATTTCTGTGACCAGCTCTCCCTTTTTCTCCAAAACCGGCTCCGGATATTTGACAATCTCAATCACGCCCATCCCATGAACTCTCCCATAAAAAAATCGATATTGTGACAAGAAAGCTAGCACAATCTCATGATGGAGGCAAGGCGCGTTTCACCGCGACCTCCAACTTGAACACTTCAACATAATATGGTAGCCTATAATACCAATTTTGGATGGAATCTCCTCTGAAAGGGCCTAAAATTTTACCCGTTTAATCTAATCAGCAAGGGTTTTTATGACATCCTCCCAAAAACGTTGTTGGTGGGTTGATAGACCTTCCATTCAAAAAGCCACATGTCTCGGCATCGCCCTCCTGGTCTCTCTGAGCCTAACATACGGTTGCGAAGAGAAGCCGAATGCCTCACCCCCTCCAACAGCAGAGAACCGCGTTGAGGTTTTTATCGTAACGCCGGAAACCGTTCAGGAAACTATTTCTTCATCCGCCGTGGCAGCACCCCACATGGAATACCGTGTAAGCATGCAGATCAGCGGGATGCTTGCTGTGCAGCACGTGGACCGCGGAGACTCCGTCAACAAAGGGGATGTCCTCTTCGAGATTGATTCAGAGGCGTTTCAACTTCAGGTCAAGGATCGAAAGGCCAATCTTGCACGCGCTACAGCGCGACTTCACTTCATGGGAAAAGAGCAAAAGCGGAAAAAATCCCTTTATAAGGAAGGAACGCTTTCGGAAACGGCTTGGGATCAACACCAATTTGACCTCGCGCTTGCTCGTGCTGAAAGGGATCAGGCGCGTGTCGCGCTCGATCAGTCCGAACGTGATCTCCGTTTAACCACTCTTAGAAGCAGGCTTTCCGGAATGGTCCTGGAACGTTACCATGATCCCGGAGAAGTGCTTCCGGAGGGAACCGTCCTTGCCTGGATCGTCGATTCGACAGAGATCATCTTTGAGGTCGGGGTCTCAGATACAGCGTTAAGATACCTGCATCTGAAAGACCCTGTGAAAATCACCATTGACGCCTTTCCTGTAAAGTTTTTCAAAGGTCATGTGGTCCGGATCTCCGGAAATGCAAACCCGAAAACAGGAACCTTTGCGGTCGAGGTCAAGGTTCCCAATCGACAACTTGAAATCCTTCCGGGGATGATCGGTCGCCTTAAGCTTCTGGGAGAAACCCATCGGGATCAAATCGTCATTCCGCTCATGTCGGTACATCAAAAATTAGAAGGCCAGGTGGTCTATGTTGTGGAGGGAAACCGTATCTTAAAAAAACCGGTTCACCTGGGGAAGGTTCTGGGGGACCGGGTCGTTATTCAAAAAGGAATTGAAGCAGGAAACACGGTGATCCTCATGAGCCAGAGGCGACTAGCAGAAGGCAACACCGTCAAAATCATAAAATAGTAACGATTCAGCCCACCCATCTAAGGCTCCATGGCGGCGTTACTGTGGTGCTCGAATCCTCACGTATAAACCATACGCTCCGGGTTCTGCGCGCCTCGTGCCTTGCCCTGAAGCCTTATCTAGGCAATCTGAACCGTTACAAAGTATGTCAAACAGAATGAGGAAGCATCTTGAGCATTGCACGATTTTCAATTAACAACCGGGTGCCGGTAAACTTATTGCTCATCGTGATGGTGGCGGGTGGGATCATTGGATACGCTTCAATGCCGAGAGAGGTCTTTCCCGTTGTTTCGATCGACCGGGTCGCCATCTCCACGGTTTATTCAGGGGTTTCTCCTGAGGAGATCGAAAAAAATATCACGATACCCATCGAGAGGGCGATCAAGGGCGTCAAGGGTATCGAACATCTAGAATCGGCCTCCCTGGAGGGGACTTCATTGATCGAGGCTGAACTCGAACCGGGACACGATATGAAGCGGGTTGCGGAGGATATCCGCTCCCGGATCGAGCGGATGGAAACCCTCCCTGAAGAAGCCGATGACCCGCTCGTGATTGAAATTGAATTTGAGGCCCCTGTCGTCATGGTCGGGGTCAGCGGCCCGGTTCGTGAGTCCACACTTCGTGAAGTGGCCGATGCCTTGGAAGATCGAATCGAACAAATTGACGGGGTCGGATCGGTTCGATTAAGCGGTTATCGCGACCGGGAAATCTGGATTGAAGTCGATCCGGAGCGAATGTATCCCCTCGGAATCGGGATTCGCGAGGTCATTCAGGCACTCAAATCGCGTAATCTCGACCTTTCCGGGGGGCGACTCAAAGGGAAAACGGAAGAACTCCTTCTTCGAACGGTTGGTGAATTCCGTGATATTTCAGAGGTCAATCGGATGGTCGTCCGAGAAAATCGAGCCGGACGCCATATTACACTTCAGGATATCGGAAACGCGCGGCTGACCTATGAAAATGAGGAGAACTATGGGCGGATCAACAAGGAACGATCCATCACCCTGAATGTGACCAAGAGCGCTGACGGGGACGCGATCAGCATTATGGAGGCGGTCGAGGAAGCACGCGACCAACTTCAACAGGATCTCCCGGAGGATGTAGAGATCAGCATGACGCAAAACAGCGCCATATGGATTCAATCCAGACTTCGGACACTCTACTTCAACGGAGCAATCGGTTTCACACTCGTCTGTTTGACCCTCTTCACCTTTTTGAACTGGCGGATGGCCCTTTGGACGGCCCTCGGGATCCCCGCCTCGTTCCTGGGCGCAATCTTCCTGATGCCCCTCCTCGGTCAATCGATCAACATGCTTTCACTCTTCGCCCTCATTGTCGTCCTGGGAATGGTCGTGGATGATGCCATCATTGTCACGGAAAATGTCTACCGCTATATCAGTATGGGATACTCTCCCATCAAGGCTGCCATCATCGGAACAGAACAGGTTGTCAAACCGGTACTTGCAACCGTGGCCACGACCATCTCAGCCTTTGTCCCCTTGCTCATGATGACAGGGATTCTCGGAAAATTTATGAGGGTCATCCCAATTGTCGTCTCTCTGGTGCTTGTCATGTCTCTTCTGGAGGCCCTGGTGATCCTCCCTTCCCACCTGGCGGACTTCTCCCGTCCTTTGCCAACGAAATCACTGCCCTCCGACCATGATGGAAGATGGTTTATCCGCTTCAGACGACTCTACCAAAAAACACTTGTCATCACGCTGCGAAAACGCTACTGGCTTGTGGCCGGCGTGGTGGCGCTGACCGCCACACTCCTGACCACGGCCTACCAAAGCGGGAAATTCGTCCTCTTCGGGGTGAAAGACATTCCCGGCTTTGTCATTATGCTGGAAACGCCGACCGGGACGAAACTTGAGGAAACATCAAGGAGAGTTGCTGAGATTGAACAGCGGGTCGCCACGCTTCGCGCCGAAGACATCAATGCCAGCGTTTCTCTGATCGGCCGGCAACTCGATCCGGAGACCAACCGCATTAAGACTGGGAGTCACCTCGGCCAGGTTTATGTCGAATTGGCCGACTTTGACACGCCTGACCGTAGAAACGGCTATGAAGTCCTCTCCGAGATGCGGGAAAAGATCGTGGGGATTACAGGCTTGAAATCTTTAAAAGTAGAGGCGATACAGGGAGGACCGCCCGTCGGGGCAGCGGTTGAAATGAAGATCCGGGGAGAGGATCTGGGGCAACTGCAAAAGATCTCAGACGAAGTCCTTTATTTTTTGGAGGGGATACCGGGCGTCCGGGATATCCGTGATGACTATGCACGCGGAAAGAAGGAGATTCAATTTCAGGTTGATCCGGAAAGAGCCGCCCTGTACGGCCTCGATACGGCGGCAGTCGCAGCGGCAGTCCGTGCTTCTTTCCATGGAGAGACAGTCACACGAATCCGGCGTGATGATGAAACAATTGACATTGTCGTCAAGTTTGCCGAACCCACCCGAAATAATCTCCGCGCCCTGGATCAGCTTAAGGTGGCAAGCCCCACGGGCGTTCTCGTTCCGATCAAGAGTGTTGCTGTGCCGAAGTTATATGAGGGGGTAAACGCAATCAACCGAAAGGATCACCGGAGAACCGTCACGGTTCTGGCCGATGTCGATACCGACATCATCACCTCCAGAGAAGTCGTCAAGAAGATCGAAGCAGAATTCGGAAACCTGGATCGACGCGTTCCGGGTTATGATTTTCACTTCGGGGGGGAAACCGAAGAGCAACGAAAATCCATGCGCTCTCTCTTGAAGGCCTTCACCATCACCGCCCTGATTATCTATACCATCCTGGGAGGTCTTTTTAAATCCTTTCTTCAACCGGTTATCGTGATGTTTGCCGTCCCCTTCGGGATCATCGGAGTGATCATCGGTCATTTTGTCATGGGACAGTCATTAGGTCTCCTTTCCCTCATCGGCGTGGTGGCCCTTTCCGGCATCGTCGTCAATGATTCCCTCCTCTTGGTCGATTTCATCAACAAGGCGCGAGAAAAGGGAACACGACGCTGGCGGTCTATCGTGGTTTCAGGCAGGATCCGGATGCGCCCGATCCTGTTGACCACGCTGACGACGGTCCTCGGCCTCGCCATGCTTTCCTTTCAGACCACGGGGCAGGCCGGCTATCTTGCCCCAATGGCGATCTCAATCGTCTGGGGACTCCTCTTCGCGACCGGATTGACCCTCTTCCTCGTCCCCGCACTCTTCGCAATTGGAGATGACCTTCTCATCACATTGAAGCGGAGGAGGAGCGGAAAGGGTTCTGTGCACTGAGACAGTCACCCACGAAAAGATGGACCGCCGGTTTTCTTTGGAGTGCCGGAATTTACATTGCCTTCTTTGGCATTGCTTTGCAAAGATATGAGGGCAGTATGGAGCGTTTCGAGGAGAAGGCCGAAAAAATTTACGCACAACTCCGTGAAAAGGAGACCAAGGAAACGCAGGGGCTTATACCAGACGCGCAGGAAATGGTCCGGCCAAGGGGCCCAGAACTACTCATTCCCAGTTCGGTCTTTTGTTCTTTCTTTTGTGTCGAAGGAACGGATTTGAAACGGAAGAAAACTTTGAAGGATACGATCGTATCCTTCAAAGACGATCTTTCTGGGGTCGATTTATCAACACTAGACCTTCGCGGTGCGGAGACAGATCTAAACGGTGCGAATCTAAGCGGACTTCCGCTACACGGATCTCAGCAACACAATCGGTCTCACGCACGATCAAATTGACCATATATTCTTCGACATCAGCACAAAATTTCCAGAAAGTCTTCCGAAGAAATAGTCCAGCAGGTCTTTTTATTCCACAAACTGTGGAATAATTCCACGATTCTCAATACCATCTTATTTATAACCCATTGAAATAACAACATAAAAATAACACAAGACCGTTTAAACAAACGGCATCGTCTTTGCTCTGTATACGGGTGTCATGAGCACGGCGGGACCCCGGAAAATCCTGAGACATTTAAGGTCAAAGCAGCAGGGAGGAGAGATTCATCGTGTGAGATGCGACCGCTGCAGGAGTCTTATGTCGTTTGAATGGTTTTCGAGCCGGGATGACGAGGGAGGCTATTGGAGTTTTCAGGGGTGGCACTGTATCTATTGTGGGGAGGTCATTGATCGCCTGATCGTTTCCAACCGGAGTAAACATAGGGTGCTTAGGGGGTTGTAGTCAGTATCTCTATCCAGAAGGTTCCATCCGTCAGGCTGGTTATTCATAAGGAACAAGCCTTAGAAAGGAGGTCTGGACATGAAATCCAAAACGACAAGACGATTCTTCAGATTAATCGGTGTGAGTATACTTCTTCTTTCAGGCCTGTTCCCATATGGTGCTGAGGCACAGACAGCGACGGTCTCTTCGGAAAAGGCCGTGAGTGATGAGGCGCTGTTCCGAGAAATTGGGCAGCAAAACGCGTCCGTGCCGCTTTTACAGGTTTCGAATATGACCTCTCAGGAAGTAAAGGCCGCGAAGTTGAATTGGGCAACCGCAGAGATGGGGAAAGCCCTGTTTGCTGCCGTCCGGGGTGAAGAAACGGCTCCGATCCCGGCCAACGCGATTTACATCGTCCAGTCAGAAGGAGGATTTGGACATCTGGATGATTTTCGACTGGCCCTGACCCTCTTATCGGAAGAAAGAGGTCAGTCAATGACGCACCTCGTTCCAGGTCCACTCACCCCGAAACCTTCCAGGGCAAACAACTACACGGGTGCCGGATGGGGTGGTTTTGCGGAGTATGGCTTCTTCAGTCTCGTGGCCTTCGCCTACGTCATGTGGATGGCCTCTTGGGTTGCGATCGACCTTGAACGGCATGGCGTCAAGGAAGAAGAGAAACCCTACGAATATCCGATGGCGGCCTGAGGCGACAGAGGCGACAATAGAGACCCATCATTTAACAGCCTGTGGGGTTTTTCAGATCATATAACGGCGGGTCGCGGAAGAGGATTGGCCGCGGCCCGGGACGGCGTCGCTTGGTTTTCCTTGCGATTGCCTGTTGCTGCTAGATGACCACCCCTTCCAGAACGGTGAAGGTGTACGCCAGGAGGTTGCTCCGGTGTCCTGACGCGTCACGGACAAAAACTTCGAAATGATGAGCCACCTTTGCTGCAGTTTTAGGGACACGATCCTTCCCCGTGTAGATCCCATCACCCTTAGAAACATCACTATTGAGACCGTCATCATTGATAACGATCTCAATGGATTCCCTCCCCTCTCTCATCTGAAAGAGGGTCCTCATAATATCATCAGGTCCCTGTGGATCCGTAATCCGGAGGGTAATCGTAAAGGTTGTGCCAGCGGGGCCTTTTTTCGGGTGGATCTCCAGATTGGATATGACCGGCGAGAGATCTTCTCCCTTTGCGAACACCTGTGGCCCAAGATTGGCGATTGGATCTTGGGGTAAACCACCAAGTCTCCTGAAGGACAAGGCCAGAGGCCATAAGGGCGAGCGAGGCGTACTCATCTGTACGGTGAGGAGCCTGTTGGCCGATAACGCAGTATATTCAGGAGAATCGGCGGTTCCTAATTCCGTAATCGCGGAATTAGGACACGGCGTTGCTATTGACAAGAAGAGTAACAGAAGAAAACTATTCCTCCGTGCAAACATCCTCACGCTCCACGTTCCTCTATCCATGACAAAAAATCCCGGAAATTTCTAAGTTCCAATCTCGGAATGAGGGGAAATCGTGCTTTTTGACATTATCAGGGTTATAAACTATAATACTTTCTTTATCAAGCGAAGGTGATGAAAAGACTAATCTTATTCACAATATTACTGGCGGGGTGCGTCAGTGCATCTCCGACATTGATCCCGACGGCTGAAGGGCCGAGTGCTTCCGGCTCGGAAGTCATTCGGGTCTTTGTCAAACCAATAAGTACAGGGGGGATTGGCTCAGAGGACAAGTTGAAGTGGGGCATTGATCTTTCAGCCCATTTTACCGCGTTTGATGTCCGTGTCATAAATAATACCCCTAAGGATATCCTTTTTGAACCCTTGCACTCATTCCTGATAGACGATCAAAATCGGAAACATCCCCCTCTGGATAGAGAAGACAGTATTCGGTATTACACGGAGGGGAATCAGAGGTCACTCTTTACGCTTATTCCAAAATCACGATGGCAGCTTGCAAAAGAAACAGACAAAATACAAAGCAGGGTCATTACCGGGGGGATCATTCAGTCAGGACGACAAAAAGAGGGGCTTCTTCTTTTTAAGAAGATGAGTACTGATCAATGTCAGAAGGTGGTCTTAACCTTGAATGGAATTACAGTGGTTGAAACCAAGGAAGAAAAACCCTTTGCGTTTCCATTGAGTTGTAAAGCGAGGGAATAGGAATTCAGGTTGACCGGGCAAGACTTCGAAGCTAGGTGTGGGGAGCGGGAAGTCAAGCCGCGACGGGCAATGATTCAACGACGCAGAACCATGCATTGCCTTGATCAAGGCAGAAAACGCTAACTTGAAGATTAAACGGAAGCCGTACTTTTCGCCCGGTTGTCCTGGATGGTCTTGTCGACAACGATTCCACAGTTGATGCATTTCCAGGCGTGAAAAATGATAAAGAAGTCGGAAAGACGCTCCATATACATTAGCCCGTTGCATTTAGGACAGTTCATTGTCATCTCCTTTGTTTCAAGGTTCATAGCGGTCACCTTTTATAGGTAAAGCAATATATGTGCCAATGTGGATATTTTACTAACTTATTGTAATGTAAGAGTATCTTTCGTCGGGGCTCCTCTCAGTATGCAAAAAAATGACACTTGTGACAAAATTTTGTCGTTTAATTACGTCATTTTTTCCGGTACATCCCGCCCGGAGACTGAGTACAGACAAAGAGAAAAACCTTGTCCCTCTGTGGCGGGAGTTGTCAATAAGCGCAATCGACCGATCCTGAGTCCTTATGATATCAAAGATTAAAGAATGGCCTCAGGGAGAGAGACCAAGGGAAAGACTACTCAAGGATGGGGCGGAAGTTCTTTCAGATGCACAACTTCTGGCCATTCTCCTGCGAACCGGGTCTGTGAAGACAAATGCGGTTCAATTGGCCATCGATCTTCTGAAAAAATTTCTCTCATTACAGAATATTTCAAATCTGAGCATCTCCGAACTCTGTTCGATGAAGGGAATTGGCCCTGCAAAAGCGGCCCACTTAAAGGCGGCGCTTGAATTTGGCCGCCGATCGCTCATCCCTCTATGCCCCGGAGTAAGTCTCACCAGGAGTAAGGATGTTTTTCGGCATTTTTCTCCGTTGTTTCAAAATTCCAGGAAGGAGATCTTTAAGATTATTTTGCTGGATCAAAAAAATAAGGTCCTCCGGGATGTCACGGTCTCCCAGGGGAGTTTAACTGCGACCGTTGTTCACCCAAGAGAAGTTTTTAATCCGGCAGTGCGTGATTCTGCGGCCTCGGTCATCTTTCTTCATAATCATCCCAGTGGAGATCCAACTCCAAGCCTTGAAGATAAGAAGATGACGGGACGGCTCGTTGCAGCCGGATCATTGCTGGGGATCCAGGTTCTCGACCATGTTGTCATTGGAAGTGATTCTTATTTCAGCTTTGCGGATGCCGGATTTATTGTAAAACCGTCTACACAAGGGAAAATCTCACATGGATAAAGATCAAACGACCAGGGCACCCCTCTTTGTCTTCAGCGAAACCCATTCCTTCACAGCAGCGTTGCTGTGGTGCCTGAGCCCTCATGTCGTTACACCTTATTAAGGAGAACTAAATGCACCCACTATTGGCCCTTTGGTTAGTCGTTTTCGGGAGCACGGTTGTTTTATCGGGCGTGTTCTTTTTGGCAGAGAATTATTCCCATATCCTGGGAAATTTTTATTTCCTGGCGGGAACCTTTTTCGGATCCTACTTTCTTTATATGCTGATCAGTTGGTTCCTCCATCGTAAAAAAAAGAACCCCACATCATAACCCCGCCCGTTCACCCCCTGCCACCTGCCTTTCACTGATGAGGCCTCGGAGTCAGATTCTCGCAGGGGCCGCCAACGAAGCAATTGACCCGAAACGTCTTGACAAAGAAAACCAGTTTTTGCATGGAAAAGAGAAGGTGAAAGAGAATATTATCAGGCTTCTTGAGGAATTGGCGACGCTCCTAGAGTTAAAGGGCGAGAATCCATTTAAGAGTCGGGCCTACACCAATGCGGCACAAATTCTCGTACAATTTGAGGGCGATTTAGGAGAAGCCATTCAAGATCGCTCTCTGTTGAATCACAAAGGAATCGGGAAGGCCATCTTTGAAAAGATCTCGGAAATTATGGCGACGGGGCAGCTCTCGGCTCTTGAAAAGATAAGGACAGAAACACCGCCCGGACTCTTAGGAATGTTAAAAATTAAAGGACTTGGAACGCGAAAGATCCGGACCATCTACCAGAAATTGGGTGTGAAGGATATTGTCGAACTGGAGTACGCCTGCATTGAAAATCGGCTGATCGCCCTTCCTGGGTTCGGAAAGAAAACACAAGAAATGATTCAGGAGAAGATTTCCTATCTTAAAAAGGTAGAGGGACTGCTCCATTGTCATACAACGCGCGTTGAGGGAGAAAAGTTCCTTTTGGCCCTTCGTCAAAACAAGAGAGTCATCCGCGTCAGCGTCTCCGGAGCGCTTCGCAGAAAGAGCGAACTTGTCGAAGATATAGATCTTGTTGTAAGTAGTGAAGATCCTTCCGCACTGGCAGACGATTTCTGTGCGTTGCCGGAGATAGACAAGGAAATAACGGGTCGAGGGGAAGCGAAGACGGAATCAACAAGGAAGCTTTTCTCGTTTTATACGAAGAATAGAATGTTTGTGAATCTTCATATCGTGTCAGATGAGCAGTTCCCTTATCTGCTGCATGACACGACCGGAAGCAAGGCCTATCGAAAGACCATATCTGATCGGGCCGGCACAATGGGAATGAAAGTTTGCAGTTTCGGCTTGATCCTTGAGGATCATATCCTCCCCTGTAAAAATGAAGAAGAGATCTTCTCAACTTTGGGACTCGACTATATTGAACCTGAATTACGGGAAAACATGGGGGAAGTGGAAGCGGCGGCGCAGAACGTTTTGCCGGTTTTGGTCGAAGAAAAAGATATTCGAGGGATCTTCCATGTCCATAGTCATTACAGCGACGGGGCATCCTCGCTCTCCGAAATGGTCGAGGCAGCAAGGCGTTTGGGGTATGAATACATTGGCATTTCGGACCATAGCCAGACCGCCTTCTACGCAAATGGCCTGAAAAAAGATCGCGTACAGAAACAACATGAAGAGATTGATCAGCTTCAAAAAAAATTCCCAGAGATTCGGATCTTCAAGGGGATAGAATCGGATATCCTACCGGATGGCGCACTTGATTACGACGACCATACGCTCTCTTCATTTGATTTTGTCATTGCATCAGTCCATTCCAACTTCAATATGTCAGAGAAGGATATGACTCAGAGAATTGTACATGCAATGCGTCATCCGAGTGTCACATTTTTAGGACACCCCACCGGCCGGATTCTTTTATCCAGAGAGGGCTACCCTGTCAATATACCGGAGATCATTGATGTCGCGCGCCAGCACGGGGTCGTCATAGAATTGAATGCAAGTCCCTACCGCCTTGATCTCGATTGGAGATCCTGTAAGATGGCGAAAGAAGCCGGCGTTCGCCTGAGCATCAATCCGGACGCGCATGGGATCGATGGCCTTTCAAATGCGACCTTTGGAGTCGGTATTGCCCGAAAGGGATGGCTTACCAAGGAAGATGTCATTAACACCCTTCCTTTGGAAGAGATCGAGCATTTCTTGAACGAGAAATAATAAACTTCCCCCAAGCCAATCGTCATTTTAAGACCCAATCCCAGGTCTTGAGTCCGCCCGACCTCCTTGCATATCAAACCAATCCGAAGTAGAATGTTTGTAACGGCTCACGCCTCCTATTTAAGGCCCATGGCGACGTTACTGTGGTGCTCGAACCCTCACCATAAAGCATACGCAGTGGTTTTGTGCTCCTTCTGCCATGCCCTGAAGCCTTTTCCAGGCAAGCTGAGGCGTTCCATTTCCGTTGGTGACCTTTTATGCGTTGATCTTTTCGAAAGGAAAACCAATGTCTAAAAAGACCAACCTTCCCGAGACAGATGAAGGGGCAACCCTTTTCAACATCGATCCGATGATCATGAAGTGGCATTATGAGGTTGATTATATCCATTCGTATGCCCAGGACTCTCCCTTCTTTGCCGGGCTCTCTCAGGGAAAACTCCTCGGGAGTGCCTGTATGAAATGTCCTTCAAGGTTCGCCACGCCCCGTGCACACTGCATGACTTGCGGGGCGAAGACTGAATGGTTTGAATTGCCGCATGAAGGGAAGATTCACACCTTTACAACCTGCTTTTTCGGCGGTGAGGCCTTTCTGAAAGAGACCCCCTTTACACTGATTCTGGTGGAATTTACGGGGGTCGATACCCTCTTCCTATCCCGGTTAATCGGGGAGCATTCAGAGGGAATCCGGATCGGAATGTCGGTTCAGGCTCGATTCTTAAGAAAAAGCCGCTTCAAAGTAACCGATGTCTATTTTGTTCTGAAAGCAGACAGGAATGATTGATTTTGACTTAAGCGAAGAGCAGAAATGCCTTCAACAGATGATCCGGAATTTTGCAAAGACCGAGATTTCCCCCGGCGCGGCGGATCGGGATGAAAAGATGTCCTTCCCTCACGAACTGATTCCAAAAATGGCAGCGATGAAACTCCTGGGGATCGCCATTCCAGAAAAGTATGGGGGTGCCGGTCTTGGCGCGATGGAGACGGCGATTGTTCTGGAGGAGATCGGACGCGTCGATGGGGCGACGGCACTGATAGTTGCCTCCCATAACGCGCTTTGCACCGCGCATCTTTATCGCTTCGGGACAGAAGCTCAACGAGAACGATATGTCGTTCCGTTGGCAAAAGGGGAAAAGCTCGGAGCCTGGGCCTTGACAGAAGCGGGATCGGGTTCTGATGCGGCGGCTCTGCAGACGACGGCGGTACTGGACGGTGATGCGTGGGTGATCAACGGGAGCAAGCTCTTCACAACTCAGGGTGCAACGGCGGGGATCACGGTTATGATGGCATCAACGCTTCCGGGAGGAGGAGCCGGAGGGATCTCGGCATTTGTTGTTGAGAAAGGAACGCCCGGCCTGACTGTCGGCAAAGTCGAGAACAAACTCGGCGTCCGGGCCTCGGATACCGCCGCTCTCCACTTTGAGGATCTCCGAATTCCCAAGGCGAATTTAATCGGCGCCTGTGGCGAAGGTTTTCAGGATGTCCTTCAGATTCTGGACGGCGGCCGGATCGGGATCGGGGCGATGGCCGTCGGCCTGGCGCGCGGGGCACTGGAAGAGTCGATCCACTATGCGAAGGAACGGGAGCAATTTGGACATCCCATTGCCGATTTTCAGGCGATTCAGGCGAAACTCTCCGACATGTCGTCAGAGATTGAAGCTGCGCGGCTCCTGGTTTATCGCGCTGCCTTACTAAAAGATCATGGCGATGATTTTAAACTCGCCGCTTCAGAGGCAAAGCTGTTCGCCTCAGAGATGGCGATGCGTGCGACGTCCCAGGCGATTCAAATCCATGGCGGTGTGGGCTATCTGAAGGAAGCCCCCGTTGAGCGTTACTTCCGCGACGCAAAGATTTGCGAGATCGGAGAGGGAACCTCTGAAATCCAGAGGAGAGTGATTGCAAAGGAACTCCTACGATAAAAAAGTGTTTGTCGATAAGATTCTTAAGGGGAACATTCGGCCCGCCTCAAAGCTCCTCACCTTAATTGAACGGCGTGACCCTGCCGCAATCTTCTATCTGAAACAACTGTATCCTCATACCGGCAAAGCCAAACTTATTGGAATCACGGGACCGGCGGGCGTTGGAAAAAGCACCTTGATGTGCCGCCTGATCTCCGCATTCCGTCAGAAGAAACAATCAATCGGTGTCCTGGCGATCGACCCGGCCAGCCCTTTCACCGGAGGGGCGATCCTGGGAGACCGGCTTCGGATGCAACCTCATTTTCTGGATAAGAAGGTCTTCATCCGGAGTCTGGCGACTCGGGGTGCATGGGGCGGTATCAGTCCAGCCCTTTTTGATGCAATCCATGTCCTTGATGCAATGGGGAAAGAGAATGTTTTCGTAGAGACGGTCGGTGTCGGTCAGGATGAGGTCCAGATTGCCTGTCTGGCTGAGACGGTTGTTCTCGTCCTCTCTCCCGGCTTTGGAGATGCGGTTCAAATTTTAAAAGCAGGACTCCTTGAGATTGGCGATATTATTGTTGTGAATAAAGGAGATCTCAAGGGCGCAGGACGTCTTGTCCAAGAACTAAAAGAGATGGACGCCTCTCGCGCCATCATCAAGGTTTCGGCTACGAAAGGAGAGGGGCTTTCATCCCTGGTGGCCCTGATGGAACGGGAAGAACTCCCAAAGAAAGTGTCCCGAAAAAAAAAGGTCAGCTTTGTAATGGAGGAGTTGAAGTGTCTACTCCGGGAGAGTCTATTCGAGGGAGCTGTCGCTATTCCATTTACAGAAAATGAAATTGAAGCGGTTTACAAACGGAAACGAAGCCCTTATGCACTCATCCGTTCCTGGCTTAACGAGAAGGTTTCTTGACGTTTCTTATGATTTTTTCTTGAGTTCGAAGATCACTATTTTTGCGATTTCTTTGAGCGTGTCGAACACACCTTTCCCCGTGGCCGCAACCGCTTCAAAGTGAGGGACTTTCCTGGGATTTAGAGCACGGTTCAACTCATCAACAGGAACAACGTTCGGAAGATCTTGCTTATTGTATTGAATGACAAAAGGGATATCATCTAAATTGAGCCCTTGCTCCTTCAGGTTTTTCCCAAGATTATCCATACTCTCGAGGTTGGCTTCCATTCGTTCCACCTGAGAATCCCCGACAAAAATGACGCCATCTACACCGCGAAGGATAAGTTTTCGACTTGCGTCATAAAAAATCTGTCCCGGAACAGTATAAAGGTGGAACCGAACCTTGAAGCCTTTTATGCTCCCAAGGGCCAGGGGCAGGAAGTCGAAGAAGAGGGTCCGTTCGGTTTCCGTGGCAAGGGAGATCATCTTCCCCTTGCTGTCCGGGTTAATCTTTTTATAAATGTAGACAAGGTTTGTTGTCTTCCCACAAAGACCAGGACCATAATATACAATTTTGCAACTGATTTCACGGGAGGAATAATTAATAAAAGACATCGTCTATCCTTATGGAATATTTGTATGCTGGTTGAAGAACGTCGCGGGATCGCAAAATAATCAAGGAAAGGGTCGACGCAAGATGGGTGAGACCACAGGCCTTGTTGTTATCCAAACAGGTTCTCAATATCGTCGTCCGTAATTTCTGTAAAAGGAGTGGGTTTTCCCTGATCCCCATTTTTTTCATTCATCTTTTCTGAGATATTTTTGAAGATATTGGTCAGTGCCACCACACTTCTTTTTACGCGTAAACGAACGAGTCCGAGAGAAGAGCGATGGTCAAACACGACCACCAGAATCGCCCTCTGTCCGATCAGAGAGATATGGATGTTATCTTTCTCTCCCTCATGAAACAAGATAGAAAACTCTTTCTCTCCAAGGAGTTGTGCCATGCCGCCGGTTGCTGCAATATTTCCTGCCGTCAGAGAAGCAAGAGAAGTCGTATCGAGATCGCGTGTCTCGCCGACGCTGGCGATAAGCTGGCCGTTTTTGTCAACCAAAAAAGTGACCTTGGCATTGGCAAGCTGGTTCAGCTTACCAAGTTCTCCGTCGATCTCCTTGAAGTCCTCCTCATATATCTCTATACTGGTATTCAACACTTCAGGTTTCATCCTCGTATTTTTTAGAACCCGTTCTGTATTTTATACCATGCGTTACACGATTAGGCAAATCCCCGCCGGAAGAAGGAGCGGATTTATTACGGTCGTTTCCTAAAGCGTGATGATCACACTGGGGAATCGCTTCCTTCAATCTCGTCTAGCCGATCGATGAAATGGCGGGACCAAGTTAAGTAAAGCCCTCCAGCATCTTTCATCGCCAAGGCGCCTTTGACAAGCGATTGGACCTCATCTTCATCCGTTCCTTTCCCTTCAAGGGTCTCAATCGCCACCTTAAAACGATGGTTCAGGGCATCCATCGCCTTTAGTACATCTGATAATGACTCCTCTATGCTGTCCGACATGACCTCTCCTTCTCCAGAGGGTTCACACAACCCACCTGTCTTTTTTCCATACAAAAAAACCCTATCGCACCTCGGCGATAGGGTTTTTTTACAGTAATGACAATTGGTTTATCGGTGTACAAGCTCAATCGCATTATGTTTCGCAGCGTTGCAAACTACTACACACAATTCACAACCCTTACACCGTTGCTCAACAACAAAGGCGACCTTTTTTTCCTTATCAAAACGGATAGTGTCCGCTTCAGGACAATACATAATGCATAAACGACAACCTTTGTGCGCAACACATGATTCATCAACAACTTCAGCAACGGCATACATTCAAACAGACTCCCTGTACTTGAAGATTAAGGTAACGATTAGACCAACATGGGAGACTTGATTGTCTCAGCCCATTCCGCACCGATATCATACACACGACGAATCGTTTCCATATTTTTCTTTAGTAGTTGTTCTTTCTTGGCAAATTTCTTCTTGATCGCTTCATCTAATGTGGCGGTTCCCCCGGAAGCCACATATTTCTTACCAAAGCGATCTTTAATGGCAGACTCCATGGAATCCATACTGACCAGCTTGGTGGCTCCCATCAGGGCTCCCAACATCCCCATATTGCTGGCCAGCTCGGTCCCGGCAATCTCAACAGCCAGGGTCGTTGCAGCGATATAAAAAATAGGGACATTCTGGCTATCAAGAAACTCGAGATCCGAATCCAGAAGGGGAAGCGGTGAATCTGAATTGATAATCAAGAGGCCGCCCGGCTTAATCCCGGAATAAAACGGCATTGTATAGCACTTCCCCTGAGTGATAACCTGCGGGTGAAACACCATAATGACGTCGGGATAGACCAGTTCACCGCGATCATAAATCCGTTCGCCAGCAATCCGGACATAACTTTCAGCAGGGGCCATCCTCTTTTCCGCACCAAAGAAGGGGTTCGAGATCGCATGTCGGCCATCGTACGACGCTGCCGTGGCAAGAACATGAGCAGAGGTCACAACCCCCTGCCCTCCTAAACCGGACATTCTGAGATTCAGACGTTTTCGCATAACCAACTCCTTATTTGGCGCGTGCTGCTCTAAGGGCCTTCTTCTTTCTTTTTCTCTCGGCATCCATTTCGTCCAGGAAGACCTTCGCCTCGTCGGACACATATTCCTTGAATTCGAAACGCTTTCCAGGACCCTCGGAATCCCGCATCTCCTGAAGCCCTTCCATCATCTGCTTCCCAATCTCGAGAATGCACGGTGTGTAGAGTTGAATATAGGTCGGGCCGATTTCTCTCGCAACCAGGATTGCGTTCCGAATCGCTTTTTCTACACGATTCGGCTTGCTGACCGTCATAACGGCAACATAGTGACAACCGGAATTACGCGCGATCTCAGGAAGGGGGACCTTGTCGAACTTTTTTCCGGCAGGGGCCATTTTCCCAACAAAGCCTTTTTGCATCAGGCCGCTCTCTTGACCGCCGGTGTTGGCATAAAGCTCATTGTCAAAACAGATTGTCGTAAACTTTTCCTGGCGAAACCAGGATTGCAGTGTCATGTCCAGGCCGATATCCACGGTGGCACCATCTCCAGCCAGGACAACGACATCCTTGACCTTCTCAGGAAAGCGGAGGGCGAGTGTCCTTTTCAGGCCGGAGGCAATGGCATTCTGATTCCCAAAAAGCGAGTGGATATTGTGCACCGCCACATGGGGAAAAACCAGACTGGTACACCCGGTCGAACCGACCATAACAGTATCTTCCGGCTTGGGCAAACAGGCCAGGACGTATCGAAACGCGATCGACTCCGGACACCCCGCGCAGAGGGAGTGTTCCTCAATGAGCTCCTTGGCCTCACCCACATCTTTCCATCCCCGGCTTTCTTTGCCATAGGTTGCCTCTTCCACCAGCTCCTGGTATTCCGGCGGCATGATATCGTAAAACTCATCATTAATTTTTATCTTTTCCTTACCCATGAACGGCCTCCTTCCTTCCCGAAAGTACCTTTTTGATCTCTTCGACGATGACTTCAGGAGGCATCGTCATCCCACCCGCAACATGTGGGCCCGCATAAACACGATCATTGTCTGGAATACAGGCCTTGATTTCCCGGGCCATCCAACCCGCAACATTGAACTCCGGCACAAAGATATGCTTTGCGTTCCTGAGCGCCTGTCGCACCTCCTGATGCGGAAAGGGACGAATGGTCTTAATCTTCACAATGCCGACATCGACTCCTTCTTCTGCCAGGAGTCGTACCGCTTCCCGGCCTTGCGCGACCGCTGTTCCGGAAGAAACAATCAGGATTTCAGCATCGGCGTTTTCTTCTTCGATCAGTCCGCCAATGAGGCGAATCGTATGTTTTCGGGAGCGTTCGCACGCGGCCCGAACCTCCTGCTGCCAACTGGCATGGGTGGCGTAGCTGATGTAGTTGCTCTTCATCACAAAAGGATCCCGCATCATTCGGATTGGAGGAACCTCCATGTCCATACAGGGGACCGGTGACCGATAGGGATCATAAGGGGTCAGGGCGATATCGGCAGGCGGCATCATAACCATATCCTTTGTATGGCTCACAAAAAACCCATCGATACAGACGGCAACCGGCAAATGGACATCGGGTTCCTCTGCCACAATAAAGCTCGCCAGGAGGAAGTCAAGAAACTCCTGAGCCGTCTCAGCATGCCATATGAGCATCCCTGTCTCAAGGATCATTCCAATCTCAAGGGTATCGGGCTGAATACTCAAGGGAGAATTAACGCCTCGGACCATCACATTAATGACAATTGGAAGGCGAGAACCCGCCCACATCGGAAAGTTTTCATAAGCGCGTAAGGTTCCGGGTCCGGAGGTTGTGGTAAAGACGCGCGCGCCCCCAAACGAAGCCCCGGCACATTCCGACATCACCGCAAACTCATTCTCTCCTCTGAAGTATTCTCCAACATAGCCTTCCACGTACAACTCACCCACCAGCGCGGCCGCTTCACTCTGGGGTGTAATGGGATAGGCAATAGAGACGTCGATACTGGCTCGCCGGATCGCCTCTTTCACCACCTCACTGCCTGTCATGAAATGTTGTGTTCTGGGCGCTTCAAATAGAAGATACTCAGGCTCTACAATTTTCTGGCCTTTCTTATTGAAGGTCCCTACGAGAGATTTTGGATCCATGCCTCCCCCTTTCGGTTTGTGATATTCTCCCTTCGGGACGTCTCAGAAGGGGGAGATACCCTAAACAAATAGTTTATAAGCTTTTCCTGACGTCCTTAATCACTTCGACCAGCTTCCATATCTTGTCCGGAGTCGCATCCCGGAATGACAACATCGCGTCCTCATGTCCGGCCATGGCACACATTGCAATCGTATAGCAGTTGGTCCCGCCCCGGATAATTTTCAAGGAGAGATTGGCCTGATGACAATGGACCCCGACAAACATACAGACGTCAATCTTATTATGCCAAACGGTTAAATTCGGATGATTCGGGTTGATTTCAATTTCCGGATTAATCTTAGGATATTTAGGACGGTAATCAGGCATCGGAATCAGCAGCGCCCCTGGGTTATGGTCTTTTAATTCATCGTACATCGCCTTGATTGCGGTAGCCTTCTTTGCAGACTTCGGGTTCCAGTTCCAGAGCACCATCGGGCCAGGAAAGATGGTCGGAACTTTTGCGGAAAGGAAGCGTTTCGCAGCCTCTTCCATTGCCACGTCTTCATGGAAGATCTCGCCATGAATATGGGCCTGCCCAGGGTCGGGGAGAACCACCCCGGCACACGCAGCCGATGGGGGTAAAAATGCCTCTGGACCGGCTAAGACACGATAATTTCCCATAAAATCAAAATCTCCGCATATAGGTGAAGTATAGCCTAAATAAATGGTGCTGGCAACGCTGTAAAAACCACTCTATTCCTAGAAAAATAGCATAGCCCCTTTTACCAAGTCAAGGAGAATTCAGACAGAAATCGAATGCATGCATCAATAAAGTTGTTGATCTATAGCACCTTTTTTCTTCTGCCATCCCGACTGATAAAAAGCGGGTTCCCTGTTCACCTGAGTTCATTCCGACCCCAGACGGACACACAAGAATTGGATTGAGCGAACGCCCCCTGTGCGTTGACAATGATTCAGGGAAGGTGATAGATTCTTCAGTACGTTACGGGGTTGATGGCATGCTGGTCCAAATGAAGGTGCGGGGGTTGATATTTGATCCCTACAATAACGCTTATATTGTGATCCTGCGGGATGAAGAGAATACGGAGGTGCTGCCCATCTGGGTCGGAAAACCGGAAGCGAACGCGATCGGTCTGGCTTTGGAAGGCATCTTTACACCGCGTCCGATGACGCATGACTTAATTAAGAATGTGCTTGATACCATTGACGCAAAAGTCATCAGCATCGTCGTGACAGACCTCGATGACAATACATACTTTTCCAAAACACACTTGATGTATCAAGACTCAGAGTTTACAATAGATTCCAGGCCGAGTGATGCGATTGCCTTGTCCTTGCGGGTTGAGGCCCCTATTTTCGCGACGGAGGGGGTCATCAAGAAACAGAGTTCTCAAGAATTGGACCGCTGGCTTGAGAACCTCAAGCCGGAAGACTTTGGGAAATACGATACCTGATCAGGACTCCCGGGTCTTTTTGAAATGCCCCTCTCCCTTCATCCAGGCCTTTATAAAAGGGAACTGAGCAAGTCCCAACAAAACACTATACTGCAGGCAGGGATCGCATATATCGATGAATATCCCATTGAAAGTCCATTCCGTAATTTCAGATCCAAACACGGAGGCTCAGATTGTTATCCTGAAGGACCCCCAGAACATGGAACTCCTGCCCATATGGGTCGGTGTCGCAGAAGGAAATGCGATCCGTCTTGCGATGGAAGGGGTTTCCCCACCCAGACCGCTGACACATGATCTGTTGAATGACCTCCTGAAGTCTCTGAAAGTTTTGATGGATAAGGTTTTAATCCATGACATTAATGACAGTACGTACTTTGCGACGCTTTATCTCATTCGAAAAAAAACAAAATATTTGGATGATTCAGTACAATCGACTCCTAAAAAGCCCTACGAAGAGCCCCATGAGGAGTTAACCGTTGATGCCAGGCCGAGTGATGCCATTGCCCTCGCGCTTCGAATGGGCGTCCCCATCTATGTGACGGAAGAAGTGTTGCATAAGAAGGGGTCGGAAAACCTAGATGCCTGGCTCGAAAAACTCAAGCCCAAAGATTTTGGCCCATACGATGCTTAGGCGTCTATCAATCTCTTGGTCATGTCATCGGTTCGGGGGGATGATCCGAGACAAACGAAGATCCGATGTGGAGTGAGGATGGCGACTTTCTTCTTGACAAGGACAAGCGGCATATATTAGAAATATAGGTTCACTTGAGATATTATTAATAGTATGATTGAGACTTCGTCAGGATCAGGAATGAAAACAGTAGCCTACAAAGAAGCAGATATTCAGCGGAAATGGTTTGTCGTTGATGCCAATGGAAAAGTTCTTGGGAGGATGGCAACTCAGATCGCGGCAATTCTCCGCGGGAAGCACAGGCCCATATTTACACCGAACCAGGATCTTGGCGACCACGTCATTGTCTTGAATGCGGAAAAGGTCGTCATGACGGCTGGAAAAGCCGTGAAGAAAAAATATTACCATCACACCGGCTACATTGGTGGAATAAAGGAAACAACGGCTGCAAAATTGCTTAAAGAAAAGCCGGAACGCCTGGTGACAAAAGCGATCACGGGGATGCTTCCGAAGACAAAACTGGGCAAGGCAATGGCAAAGAAGTTAAGGGTCTATGCCGGAGAGGTTCACCCTCATGAAGCCCAGCAGCCACAGTCGTTACAAGTCTAAGGGAGGGGTTTGGGTTGACAGGGACAGCACGATATATTGCGACGGGAAAACGGAAACAGGCGATAGCGCGCGTTTGGCTTGAGGCGGGAGACGGACGTGTTGTCGTCAATGGCAAGCCTTCGGACGAATATTTCCCGAGACATGCCTGGCAGTTCCTGCTTCAACAGCCTTTTCAAATAACAGAAACGGTCGGTCAGTATAACACCTGTGTAAATGTGAAGGGGGGAGGTCTTACGGGGCAAGCGGGCGCGATACGGCACGGAATCTCCAAGGCACTCCTGGAAGCAACTCCTGATTTAAGGGCCAGCCTCAAGAAAGAAGGCCTTTTGACCCGCGACCCCAGAGTGAAAGAACGGAAAAAATGTGGCCAGCCGGGAGCCCGCAAAAAGTTTCAATATTCCAAACGGTAACTTTTCTTTTAACCTTAGTATTTCTTGTAGGAAGGTCGAAAGACCTTCCTTTTTTTTTAAGATTTTCAGCGTGAAGGGGCAAAAAAAATGAAAGTCGCTGTTGTCGGCGCGACGGGATATACGGGTGGGGAGGTGTTACGGCTTATGGTACACCATCCCAAAGTTGAAGTCGTGGCAGTCACGTCTAAGCACTCTGTCGGAGAACCGCTTGCGAGCCGACTTCCTTTTTTGAAAGGACAATACAATCTGACCCTTGAAGCGCTCGACATCAAAAAGATTGCAAAAAAAGCCGACCTCATCTTTATTGCCCTTGCCCACACACAAGCAATTGATCCGGTGCAGCGATTTATCAACAGCGGGAAGAAAGTCATTGACCTGTCGGCAGATTATCGCCTTCGGTCGCCGACCCTCTACAAAAAATGGTATGGGACAGCACATCGCTACCCTGCCTTCCTGAAAAAAGTGGTTTATGGCTTAACAGAGGTCTACCGTAATAAAATTCGGCGGTGCGACCTTGTCGCCAATCCGGGCTGTTATCCAACCGGATCACTTCTCCCCCTTTATCCTTTCCTGAAAGAAGGTGTCATCGATACATCACAGGAGTTAATTATTGATGCCAAATCGGGAGTTTCCGGGGCAGGATCCAAGCCGAGCTCAAAAACACATTTCCCTGAACTGAGTGGAGGAATGGCCGCCTATAACATTGGAAGACACCGTCACCTGCCTGAGATTGAGCAGGAACTGTCACGCATCGGCAAGAAAAAGATGAAGACATTGTTTACCCCCTATCTTCTTCCGGTCAATCGCGGGATTCTGACAACGATTTATCTTCCACTGAAGAAGAAACTTTCACAAAAGAAGATCGACGCCATTCTGAATATTTATCAGGACGAATTCTTTATCCGGAGGAGAGAAGATTCGCCGGATCTGGCCCATGTCCGGGGTTCCAACTTTTGTGACATCGCCGGATTTGCGACCGACTCCGGCCGTACGGCCATTCTCATCTCGGCAATTGATAACCTGGTAAAGGGGGCCTCCGGCCAGGCCATACAGAATATGAATGTAATGATGGGCTGGGACGAGTCTCTCGGGCTTTCCGCCCCGGGTCTCTTCCCGTAGTTAGAAGGATTGGGTCTTCAATAATGCAGCCACAAAACAAATCGCCAAGGACCATCAAAGGCGGAGTCACGGCCGTCAGTGGCTTCAAGGCAACCGGCCTCTCCGCTGGAATCAAAAAGAACGGGCGGCCTGACCTTGCCCTGATCGTTTCCGAAACAGACTGCACCGTTGCAGGGGTTTTCACGCAGAACCGTTTCCCGGCCCCGCCCCTCCTTTTGGACAAGAAGCACCTTCGCAGCAGACTAGGAAGGGCGATTGTGGCAAACAGCGGGAATGCCAACGCGTTTACCGGCGAACGAGGCTATCAGGATGCGGAAGCGATGGCCGTGACCACGGCACAGACCTTAGGCATTCCCGCCAACTTGGTCTATGTCGCTTCAACCGGCGTCATCAGCGAGTTCCTCCCAATGAAGAAGATTTTGCAGGCGATTCCGCGACTGGCGCCTTCTCTTTCGGATCAAGGGAGCAAGGCTGCGGCAGAGGCGATTATGACCACGGATACTTTCCCAAAAGAGATCGCATTTTCCGCAAAGGTCGGAGGAGATACGATCCGAGTGGGGGGTATGGCCAAAGGGTCAGGCATGATCCATCCGAATATGGCGACCATGCTCGCCTTTTTATCAACCGATGTCAGCATCGACCCCGATCTTCTACAGGAAGCTTTACGCCAGGCCGTAGACCACTCATTTCATCGTATCACTGTTGACGGAGATACAAGCACCAATGACATGGTCCTCCTTTTTGCAAATGGGACAAAAGGCAAGAAGATTACGTCAAAGGGACGGGCCTTTCGACAATTCGTCACGCTCCTGGAAACAACCTCCCTGTCACTTGCCAAGATGATCGTGAAGGACGGCGAAGGGGCAACGAAGTTTATCGAGATCAATGTGGCCGGGGCGCGGAGCCATCAAATCGCACATCAAATCGCAATGACGATTGCCCGCTCAAGCCTGGTAAAAACCGCCTTCTATGGTGAAGATGCAAACTGGGGGAGGATTGTCGCGGCCATCGGCAATGCGGGCATTCCGATTCGCCCGGAGAAGATAGATCTGCGCTTCGGTCAGATTCCGCTGGTACAGAAAGGGACTTACCTTGGGAAGGCGGCAGAGGCAAAGATCTCAGCTTACCTCAAAAAACGAGAACTCTGCCTGACGCTCTCCCTCAATTCCGGGAAAGGGACCTCAACCGTCTGGACTTCTGACCTGAGCCTAGACTACGTCAAAATAAATGCCTTGTATCGGACATAGTTCTACCTTCACCACCCCCCCGCCTGAAAAAGTCTAACGACTGCGATCGATTGCTTCAACCGACAAAACCCTGAAATAATAAGAGACATATTTCCTGCAGCAATATGTCAGAATTTGACTTATCAAGATAAAAATCCTATATATTAAGTAGGCGTAGAGATGGCCGTTATTAGGACGTCTGATACCTGTTAAGAAACCTCTTATTAAGACATAAAAGACAAGGAGAACCATATAGAAAATAGTTAGTCGTCCCAGAGAAAAAGGAGGTTATCATGCCAATTCAAACGATATTGGTTCCAACCGATTTTTCCGAGTTAGCAACCGAGGCGGTCGACTTCGCATTTGTAATGAGCAAACAGATGAAGCTGCGTATGATTTTTCTATACGTAGATGAATGGCCCGACCAGTCAGACACGACGGCGCCCCTCCATAATGAGTACGGCGCCTACAAAAAAGAGGATGCAGGTGCGCTTTTAAGTGCCTTGGTTCGAAGGGCAAAAAATCTCGGTCTGGAAGGGAGTACTGAGGTGGTCGACGGGGTCCCGTTTCTTGAGATCATCCGGACAGCCAGAAAACGAAATGCAGACCTGATTGTAATCGGAACACACGGGAGAAGCGGCCTTCCGCAAACCATCATTGGGAGTGAGGCAGAGCGCATCATCCGGGAATCCACTTGCCCCGTCCTCACCGTAAAGAGCAAAGATCACAAATATGCACCAGTTTGAGAAATTCTGGAGATTTCGAAAGTGAGGGGTCTCCCTCCATTCCGCAGATACGGCATTTGAAACGCTTAGAATGCCGTATTGGAGGCACGTAAGTATGGCCGGCGGAAGATATAAGGATCTGCTGAAATCCCTCGGCTTCCAGTCCTTCCTCTGGACGCAATTTTTGGGCGCCTTTAACGATAACGTCTGCAAGATCGTGGTTTCAATGATCGCGGTAAACATGGCGGCCGCCTCCGGGGGAGGAAGCGGGGCGCTCTCTCTGGTCGGTGCCGTCTTCATCCTCCCCTTCCTTTTCTTCTCCGGTTACGCAGGCCACTTGGCCGATGTCTACAGTAAACGGTCGGTCTTGATCGTGACCAAGTGCTTTGAAATCATTTGGATGGGGTTGTCCTTCCTTGCCTTCCTTTCCGGCCGGATCGATCTGATGCTCGGCGTCTTGTTTCTGATGGCCCTACAGTCCACCTTTTTTAGCCCGGCCAAATACGGCATCCTTCCTGAGATGCTCCCCGACAAAGATCTTTCCCGGGCCAATGGGCTTTTGGAAATGAGTACCTTTCTGGCCATTATTCTCGGCACCTCCATCGGGAGCCTGATGTTCGCAGCCTGGAAGGACCGTCTGGGGTTGATCAGTCTTTTCCTGATTGCGATCGCCGTCTCCGGCACATTGATCAGCCTGGGTATCTCAAGGGTTCCCGCTTCAGGTGTCCACAAACCTTTCCCACTGAATCCATGGGGAGAGATCAGTAAAGGCATCAAGCGACTTTACGGCGAGAAGGTCCTCTGGCATACCGTGATCGGCATCTCCTACTTCTGGTTCCTGGGGGCGCTTCTCCAGATGGTGATCATGCTCTTTGGAAAAGAAGTCCTGGCCCTGGATGATCTCCAGATTGGAATCCTGGTGACCTTCCTTGCCGTGGGCATTGGTCTCGGAAGCCTTGTGGCGGGGCGCCTCTCTGGGGACAAGGTGGAACTGGGACTGGTGCCCTTGGGATCAATCGGAATGGGAATCTTCTCAATCCTTCTTTCCTTTTCTCCTCCTTCCTTTCCGGGCGCGGTGACGGCACTCAGTCTCCTTGGATTCTCGGCCGGGTTCTTCATCGTGCCACTGAACGCGCTCATTCAACAAAAAAGCGGCCGCGGGGAGAAGGGCCGAGTCATTGCCACCTCCAACTTTATCGACACTATCGGGATCCTCCTGGCATCGGGAGTGCTTTGGACCTTTCGGGATCTGCTCCAGATCGAAACAGATCGCATCATCCTGATCTTCGGACTTTTTACCTTCCTGGTCACGGTCTATATCCTGACGATCCTGCCGGACTTTCTGATCCGATTTAGCCTTTGGCTCCTGACCCACACAATCTATCGGATCCGCATCCAGGGCCAGGAACATGTGCCCTTCCGGGGTCCGGCTTTGCTCGTTTGTAACCACGTCTCTTTTGTCGATGGCCTCTTGATTGGTGCCTGCATACAACGCTTTATCCGGTTCCTGGTCTTTAGCGGGTTCTTTGACATAAAAGGACTGGGGTGGTTTCTTAAAAAAATGAAGGCCATACCGATCTCGGCGGGCAACCGGAAAGGGACCGTTCAATCGATCGAACGGGCACGCGAGTCGCTCAAGCAGGGACATGTGGTTTGTATCTTTGCCGAAGGGGCGATCAGCCGAACGGGGAACATGCTTTCTTTCAAGCGGGGATTCGAACGGATGGGGAAAGAACTCGATGTGCCGATCATTCCAGTCCATCTGGATGGTCTTTGGGGAAGCATTTTCAGTTTTGAAAAAGGTCGGTTTTTTCTTAAATGGCCGCGCAGAATCCCTTATCCGGTAACGATCTCTTTTGGAAAGCCTCTTCCGTCAACGGCCACAGCCCAAACAGTGCGGCAAGCCGTGATGGAACTTGGGAGCGAGGCCGTCCAATTTAGAAGAACAAAAGACGACCTCCTGCACCTCAAATTTATCAGGTCAGCAAAGTCGGCGTGGAAACGGCCCTGCATGGCCGACTCAAGCGGAAAACGCTTGACCTATGGGAAAGCCTTGATTGGGGCATTTCTTTTATCGCGAAGGATTCGTCAGAAATGCGGGAAAGAAGAGATGGTCGGGCTCATGCTTCCCGCCTCGGTTGGCGGTGCGCTTGCAAATATAGCCACCCTCCTGGCCGGGAAGGTTCCTGTGAATCTGAACTTTACTTCGGGGCATGAGGCCATCGATTCTGCCATTCAGCAATGCGGGATTAAGACGGTCCTGACTTCGAAAATGTTTATCTCGAAGGCAAAGCTTGAACATCGTGACGAGATGGTTTTCCTGGAAGATTTTTCTAAAACGATGAAGCCCATCGAAAAAATCGGCCATGCAATCCTTTTGTTTCTTCTGCCGGCACGGTTCATTCAAAAATTGTATTGTCCGGAGGAGGCCGATCCGAACCGTCTTGCAACGGTGATTTTTTCGAGTGGCAGCACTGGCGTACCGAAAGGTGTGATGTTGTCTCACCACAATGTTCTTTCAAACGTGGAGTCGCTCGCGCAACTCTTTTGGGTAACCCGCAAAGATACGATGATGGGGGTCCTTCCCTTTTTTCATTCTTTCGGTTTTACCGGAACCCTCTGGTTTCCACTGATTTCTGGGTTTGGGGCCGCTTATCATCCGAATCCGATGGAGGCTAAGAAGGTTGGAGAGATGGTCTTGAAACACAAGGCAACAATCCTGATCAGTACCCCAACCTTTTATAAGGCTTATATCCGACGCTGCTCGAAAGAAGAATTCGGCTCGCTGCGCTATGCGATGGTCGGTGCGGAAAAATTAAGAAAGGAGGTTGCCCTCGCCTTCAGAGAAAAATATGATCTTGGCCTGCTGGAAGGATATGGCTGCACGGAACTCGCCCCAGTGGTTTGTGTGAATGTCGACGATGTGAAGCATGGACCTGAATTTCAAAAAGGATCGATTTCTGAGACGGTCGGCCATCCGGTTCCGGGAATCGCCGTGAAGGTGGTTGACCCTGATACCGGCGTCACCCAACCGATCGGCCAGGAGGGTTTACTCCTTGTAAAGGGGCCGAACCTGATGCTTGGCTATCTCAATCAACCTAAAAAAACGGCAGAGGTGATTCAGGAACACTGGTACAACACCGGTGATATCGCTTCTGTTGATGGGGATGGGTTTGTCCGGATCACGGACCGGCTCTCCAGATTTAGTAAAATCGGCGGCGAGATGGTCCCTCACATCAAGATAGAGGAAGTCATCAGCGGGATCTTGGAAGGTGAAGAATGCGCGGTCACTGCTGTTCCTGATAAGCAAAAAGGGGAAAGGATCATCGTTTTTTACGTGAAACCGGAGACGACACCCGAGGCCTTGTGGGGACAATTGAAAGAACACAACCTTCCAAAACTCTGGCTGCCCAAACGGGAAAATATCTACCCGGTTGAAGCGCTTCCAGTATTAGGAACAGGAAAACGTGACCTGCGGGCGCTCAAGGCCTTGGCCCTTGAAGCAGTGGAAGGATAACCATGAGCCACGGCTTTTTAAGCCCCCCCCTCTAATGAGGGGATTGACCTTTGGTATGCCAAACTCGATAATGACGGAACGACATTTAGAACAGAATATTTAAACCCACCCTTGGAATCGGACAAATGTTGAAAACAGGTTTTGACTTCTTCTTTTGGGGAACAAAGCTTGGGGGCATTTTAGTGCTCTTACTCGGCTGTTTTTCCTATATGGGGGCATTGCCTCACTATATTGAGTTAAGCACGCACTTCAGGCTTCAATATTTCATTTTATCTCTTCTCGTAACTCTGGTCTTTTTTCTACGCCGAGATTGGCAATGGCTGATTATTGGACTTCTCGCGATTGGAATAAACAGCGTTGGCGTATTTTCCTGGCATCTTTTTTCTCCAGCCGTATCAGAGGCCAGCAATGCGCCCTCCCTACGGATCCTCCATTCAAATGTCCTATCTTCAAATAAACAATACTCAAAACTCATCGCCCTGGTCTCTGAGGAGAAACCCGATATCATATTCCTTCAAGAAACCAATGAAGATTGGATGGAAGCCCTGGAGCCCTTAGAAGAAACCTTTCCTTATTTCCTCTCTTCTCCTCGTTCTGATGATTTTGGTATTGCTCTTTTCAGTCGTATTCCATTGAGCCAGGAAGAAGTCTTTCATCTGGCGGGGGGGGATGGAGCACCCAGTATCCATATTAATTTCACATTGCAGGGAAGGGAGATCTCATTACTGAGCACCCATTTGTCCTCTCCGAGGTTGAGATCAAATTTTCAGGCAAGAAATCAGCAACTTGAAGGCTTGGTCCGGTTCGCAAAGACTCTTCCCCTCCCTGCCATTATTATTGGAGATTTAAACGTCACAAAGTGGTCTCCTTATTACCGAAAATTCTTGAAAGATTCGGGTCTTTTGAGTGTTCGTGAAGGATTTGGCCTACTTCCAACCTGGCCGGCTTTCTTGCCAAGGCTGATGATGATTCCTATAGACCATGGATTTGTCACGGAAGGATTGAAAGTGGTGGGTGTAAGGACAGGGAGAAATATTGGCTCTGATCACTTACCTTTAATCGTTGAGATCAAGCCCCTGTAAAATAGGTGGGGCAAGCCTGCCCCCACCCGACCTTCTTCATCTGTTATTACGATCCCTCGAGTTGTTTCAGTCCAGGGGGGAGCTTCGTGTTTTTATCCATGATGACATGCTCAAGTTGGTCTTGAGTAAGGCCTATTGCCTCGCTCAAAATGGCATGGCGAAGGTCCGCTTCCCTGAGGTCGGCGCCGCTGAGATCGGCATCGCTGAGTCTCGCCCCGGTGAGGACGGCTCCAATGAGGTCCGCTTTGGCGAATTTCACCTTTCTAAAATCCGCTCCGCTCAACCTCACACCTACAAGCCTTGCTCCGCTGAGGTCCGCTCCGATGAGGTCTGCATAGAAAAGATTTACCCCGCTTAAGTCCGCCCCGCGAAGCCTGACACCCCTGAGGTCCGCATTGAATAGGTTCGTATTAAAGAGAACCGCTCCGCTGAGGTCTGCCCTGCTGAGCCTGGCTTCCTTTAGGACCGCTCTGGTGAGATCTGCATTGATGAGCTTGGCCTCTCTGAGATCGGCCTTGTTGAGCAAGGCTTCCCTGAGGAGGGCGCCGCTGAGGTCTGCATTAACGAGCGTCGCTTTATTGAGTTTGGTACCGATCATCCTTGCCCTGCTGAGATCAAGACCGCTGAGGTCTATTGCAGACAGATCGACTCCAGAAAGGTCTTCTTTGAAGGAGATGACAATACTTCTGAGGGCCTTCACCCGTTCTAAATCAATATTCTCGGCACAAAAGAAAGAACAAAAGACTGAACCCGGATCGAATAGTCTCGGCCCTTTTGGACGGGGCATTCCCAGTGCATTTGGGATGAGGCCTTGCGCCTTTTTTGAATCTTTCGCACCGAGTTGCACATAAATTTTATCGGCCCGGTCCTCGAAGTGATCCATCCGGCTTCCATGTCTTTGTGAGGCAAGGCCAAAAAGGGCAAGGTAAATCCCGGCGCCCCAAAGAATGAATTTTACCCATGCTTTTTGTCCGGATGTTTTATTTTTTGGCACAAGAGCCTTTGCTCCCGGGTCCTGGAAATGAAGTACCCCTCAAAGGGAACTAAACCTTTTCCAGAAGATGAATGATCCGTTCTTTCAGTTCATCGCGTATTTTTCTGAAAACAGAGAGATTTTCTTCTGGATTCCCTAAGGTTTGTGCGGGATCTTCGGTCGGCCAGTATTCCCGGCGCATGCGGGATGGGATGGCAGGACAGCGGGCATCTGCATTGCCACAAAGCGTAATGACCCAGTCGGCCTGATTTAAAAGAGAAGGATCGATTTTTTTTGAGCGGTGGTCATTGATGTCAATGCCAAGTTCATCCATAACGGTGATGGCCAGAGGATGCAGTGCCTTCGGTTCCAGACCGGCACTCAGCGCTGTAATATTTCCTTTGGCCATGTGGCGCATCAGCCCTTCGGCTATCTGGCTTCGGGCAGAATTCCCGGTGCAAAGAAAGAGGACTTTTTTCGGCATATCAATTCCGATTGACACCTTCGATGGATGAATGTTTTGGGAATTTAAGGATGAACTTGGAGCCTTTTCCGATCTCACTTTGGACCCTTACCTTCCCCCCATGTGCTTCTACGACCTGTCTGACGATGGCCAGACCGAGTCCGGTGCCGCCAAGTTCACGGGATCGGGTTCGGTCCACACGGTAAAAGCGCTCGAAGATTCGGGCGTGTTCTTTCCTGGGAATGCCAATGCCATTGTCTTCTATTGTGATTCGGATATCGCTCTCTTCTTCCAGCGCGTGAATTTTGACCTCCCCTTGTTCCGGCGTATATTTGATGGCATTGTCCAGGATATTGGTCAAAACCTGGTCCAGCTTTTCAGGATCAACCCATATCTGAAGGGTCGGGGGTACAGTGACTGTAAGGCGCAAGTTTTTTTTCCGGACAAGGGAGGTCAACAAATTAATATTTTTTTGAACGCCGTCCAGAAGAGATACCTGCCCGGGACGGACGGGATCAAGGCCGGATTCTATCCGGGAAAGCTGAAGGAGGTCCAGGACAATATTCTCCAGGCGGGTGCTGTTTTTTTCGATGATGTCGAGAAAGGTCTTTGCCTGTGCCTGGTCTTCTACCCTGCCCTCCGAAAGGGTCTCGATATATCCTTTGATGACCGAGATGGGAGTTCGCAACTCGTGCGAGACATTGGCCACAAAGTCTTTTTGGATCTGATCTTGTCGCTTGTTTTCGGTAATGTCGTGAAAGACCAGTGCGACAAAGCGATGGGGAGGAAACATGGCAACCGAGGCCTGGACTTGAAAATATTGAGGCGGGGGACCTTCTAATTCAATGGTTTTCGAAAGGGAGCGGCCAGTGTGAATCACTTCTTTAATCAGTTCATTCAAGGTGTGGTGGCGGAGCCGTTCGTAATAATATCTTCCGGACAGGTCCGTGGGTGAAAAGCCAAACATCTTTTCAAAAGGGGCATTGGTCAGAACCACTTCGCCCTTTCCGTCCAGGACCATGACGCCTTCGACCATCCCGGAAAGGATTGCGATACTTTTTGCCTTGTCGCTTGATAAGGTTTCGATCTTTTCCTGTACATCGGCTGTCATCCGGTTGAGTGCATTCGCAAGGTCCCCCATTTCATCGGTTCGGTGTATCAGAGTTGAATTGCCTGTCTCTCCTTGCAGAAATCTCTGGACAAAAAAGGTGATCTGATGAAGGGCCGCTGAACGCCGCCTCGCGAAAAAAAATCCAAGTAAGAGGGAAAGGGTTAGGGACCCGGTTGAGGAGAGGAGAAGAAATTGCGAGAATGATCCTTCCAGGTCAGATAGATCATAAAACAATAAAAAGAAACCACTCATCAGAAAGAGGAGCAGAACTGCCAGGAGCAGAAAAGGAGCAAGCGATTCCCAGTGAAATCGGGGGAAGATCGGGGCATCCTGTCGAGATTCCCTGTGCCGGGATTGCCGTGAAATATCGGCGTCGGCTGGATTTGCTTGCTCACTGTTCATCGGTCAATTTATATCCAAGAGACGGGAGGGTCTCAATAGCCTTTGAAAGAAATGGGATTTTCTCACGAAGGCGTCTGATGTGAACGTCTACCGTTCGAGTGGTGCCGAAATAATCGTAGCCCCAGATCGATTTCAACAAAGAATCCCGTGTCAGGACCCGCCCTCTTTTTTCGAGAAGCACCTCCAGAAGTGAAAATTCTTTGGCGGTCAACACGATTTTTTTCCCATCTGAATTGACCTCATGACGGGCCGTATCAAGCATGAGATGCCGATAATGATAGATGGGTTCCTCCCCCTCGGTTTTTGATCTTCTCAAGAGGGCCTTGACCCTGGCCACCAATTCCTTCGGCGAGAACGGTTTCGTGACATAATCATCCGCGCCCAGTTCCAGACCGATCACCTTGTCGCTTTCATCGGCCCGGGCGGTCAAGAGGATCACGGGGAGGGAGGTCGTTTCGGCGCGGCTTCGTAGCTGCTTACAGACATCAAGACCATCTACTTCCGGCATCATCACGTCGAGGATCACGAGAGAAATCTGGTGTGCGGCGATCTTCTTGAGGGCATCCGAACCATTGGAGGCGCAAACCGGCACAAACCCCTCCTGTTTCAAGTGATGCGCAACCAATCTTGTGAGATCCGGTTCGTCATCGACAATCATAATGGTTTTCGGCATTGTCTCATCCTCCGACGACAGGATTGTAGCATAGGTCCCACTTTTCCGACAAACTTCCCAATACCCGGAATTCGAATTTGGAGTCTTGTCCATTTGACCCGATGAATCAATCTCCTCTATAATCACCGCCATTTATATGTTGCAGAAAACCGATGGAGGCAAGATGTCTTTTGTTCGTGTGGCAGAGCTGGATGAGATCCCTGATGGCTCGGGGAAGTTAGTCGAAATTGATAACCTTGAAGTCGCGCTCTTCCGGCTGGATGGCGCAATTTACGCGATTTCCAATATCTGCCCGCATCAGGGAGGAGCCCTGGCAGAGGGTAAGGTCTGCGGCGAACAGGTGCTCTGCCCATGGCATCAATGGCGTTTTAATATCAAGGACGGCACATCTCCCCTCAGTCCGAAGTTGAAAATCAAGACCTATCCGGTGAAGCAGGAGGGTGATCAGGTTTTGATCTCCATCTCGTAAGTCTTACCTTTCGAGGCTTGGGGCCAGAATCAGTTTTCCGAAGAGATCTCTCGATCCCATCTTTTCCTGGAGATTTCGCGCTTCGGAGAGAGGGTGGACTGAATCAATAATCGGCCTAAGTTTTTTTTGTCCCATGAGATGCGTAATTTCCAGTAATTCGGCATGCGTCCCCATGATGGCGCCCATCAGGGTAAGTTCTCTGGAGAAGACGTAGCGGAGGTCAAGTTCAACCTTTGGACCGCTCGTTGCCCCGCAGGTAACCAGCGTCCCGCCTTTCGAAAGCGCACGCAGGCTCCAGTCGAATGTCGCAGGTCCGACATGCTCAAAAACAACATCGACTCCCCGGCCCTCCGTGACCCTATGGACCTCCTCTGTGAAATCTCCTCTTGAGTGATCGATGACAAAGTCGGCCCCGATCATCAGAGACTGATCCAACTTCCCCTCTGTCCCCGCAGTGGCAATCACGCGTGCTCCGGCCAGTTTTCCAATCTGGATCGCCGCGCTTCCAACGCCGCTTCCACCCGCCAGAACCAGAAGATCCTGTCCGGGCCGAAGCCTGGCCCGTTTGATGAGCATGTGCCATGCGGTCAAAAAGGTTAATGGAAAGGCGGCGGCTTCGTGATAAGAAAGCTGATCCGGGATCAGGATGAGATTAGATGACGGTGCCTTGGTAAATTCGGCATAGCCGCCATCGCATCCCGCCCCAAAAATTCGGTATTTTTCGCAAAGGTTATCACGGCCCGAGAGACAGGGCGGACAGCGAAAGCAAGAGAGGCCGGGCGCGATCAAAACCCTGTCCCCTTTCATGAATCCCTCAACACCTTTACCCACATGGTCAATCATTCCGGAGACGTCACAGCCGGGTATGTGGGGAAGGTTGATATGGTATGACGGGATTCCTTTCCGGGTCCATAGGTCGAGATGGTTGAGGGCGCAGGCCTTGACCTGAATGACGGCCTCCCCCGGACCGGCGACCGGTAAGGGCGCGTCCTCGTAAATAAGCGTTTCAGGACCGCCGAATTCATGGAAGCGGACTGCCTTCATCAGGCTCCCCTTTCCTGGGAATCTATGGACAACCATGCCTCAAGCGGCAGGTCCGACATGTTGAGTGATTGACCGTGAAGGGACGCATCTGTTGAAACTGCTAGATAGTGAAGCGCCTTGGCGATCTCGCCGGGGTCCTGAAGACTGTCAGGGTCTTCTTTCGGATACGCGGCTGAACGCATCTTTGTGCGCGTTGCGCCTGGGTTGAGCGTGATGGCCCGAAGATGAAACGGGGCAACTTCTTCTGCAAGGGTTTGCATCATTCCCTCCAGTCCAAATTTGGAAACGGCGTAGGCGCCCCATTTGGCCCTGCCTTTTCGTCCGACGCTGGAGGAGATCGAAATGATGGTGCCGGCGCGGCGGGGGATCATGGTCCTGACGACGGCATGGGTGATTAAAAAGGTGCCGTTCAGGTTGATCCGAATGACCTCTTCCCAGGCCTCGGGGTTATAGGTCGCGATTGTTTCCGAGGGACCGAGTACCCCCGCATTATTAATTAAGAGATCAATGTCCCCAAGGTCAGAAATGACCTGAGAGACCATACGCTGCACCTCCCGACGGACAGAAATGTCGGCCCGAAAAGAAAGGACCCGCCCTCCTTCTTCTTCAATCGCGCGCGCGGTACCGGCCACTTCGCCTTCGCTCCGCGCACAGAAAGCGACTTTTCCTCCTTCGGCGGTGAAGCGTTTGACGGCCGCCCGGCCAATCCCGCGTCCTCCGCCCGTAATCAGGATGACTTTATCTTTTAGAGAGATCATTCAGTCCTCTAGGAGAGACATCATCTAAAAGAACAGGCCCTCCAGCCATTTGAACAATCCCTTCTTACAGGATTCTGTCGGCTCTGTTCCTTCTATGAAGGGAACTTCTTCCCCATGCTCCTGGCAGACCTGTGCTTTTTCATTGACGCTTCGAAATATAATTCCCGACGGAACAAGAAAATCGCTGGACGGATCTACGGTATCACCCTTTTTCATAAATTCTGTCCAGATCGGCAAGGCCGCAGACGACCCCGACAGTGCGCCGCGCTGGTCTTGATCAAAACCGACCCAGACGACCGTGACGAGATCGGGGGTATAACCGGCAAACCAGGCATCTCTGCCGTCACTCGTCGTCCCGGTTTTGCCGGCAGCCGGCTTTTCAAAGCCGAGTCGCCTGACGCCCCGGCCGGTTCCCGACTCGACCACCCCCTGAAGAAGGTGTGTCACGAGATAGGCCGCCGGCGCGGAAACGCCCCTCGCGGGATCGTCTTCTCCCTCTCTCTCCGGTTCCAGGGGCAACTCGGCCGGATCGATCACGCCCAGAAGAAATTTGGGACCGTTCCGGATACCTTGATTGGCCAAAGTCCCATAAGCCACGCCAATTTCCAGGGGGGAGACCTCCAGGCTTCCGAGGGCGAGGGAAGGGATTGCCGTCAGCGCACTGGTAATGCCGATGGCCTGAGCCGTCTCCATAATCTTTCCGATGCCGACCTCTTGTGAAAGGCGGACGGTGGCCGTATTGAGAGAGCGTTCGAGGGCCGCCTGGAGGGTGACCGGGCCGCTATATTGCTTGTCATAGTTCTCAGGCGACCACTCCTTCCCTCCCACTTGAAGGGTAATTGGGGCATCATCCACGAGGCTGATTGGCGTATAGGGTGCGCCGCCCGTCGCGGCCTGCTCAAAAGCGGTCAGGTAGACAAAAGGTTTGAATAGTGAACCCGGCTGCCGCCGGGCCTGTGTCACCCGATTGAATTGACTGACGCCGTAATTCCGTCCCCCTACCATGGCACGAACGGCACCGCTTCCCGGATCAATTGCGACCAGTGCCCCCTGAAGCTGCTGTTTCGGATCGTCCCGCTTCAGTCGAGGTTTCCGATCTTCCAGGGTAGAAAGGCCCGTTTGGAGGGCCTCGTCTGCAATCCTTTGCAGCTCCACATCAAGCGTGGTGAAGATCTGAAGTCCACCAGAGATCAAGACCCGCGGCGGATAAATATCTGCCATCCGTTTCCTTATCTCATCGACAAAGTAGGGGGCCGCATTCAGATGCTGTTTCAGTTTCCGCCCTAAGATCTTCTCAGCCCGGGCTTCCATATAGGCCTGAAGATCAATCTTCCCTTCGGAAAAGAGGTTCTCGAGAACCAGGTTTCTGCGTCGAACCGCCCTTCGGATATTTTTTTGGGGAGAATAAACATTTGGAGACCGGATAATCCCGGCCAGGAGGGCCGCTTCCCCCAGAGTGAGCGCTGAAGGCCGTTTCCGGAAATGGAACATGGCCCCCTGGCCAACGCCATAGACCCCCATGACGCCGTTTTGACCAAAGTAGATCTCGTTAAGGTAGACCTGAAGAATCTCCTCTTTTGAGTAACGTCTCTCTAAAAGAAGGGCCATCAGTGCTTCATTTGCTTTTCTTCTCCAGGTGCGATCACTCTCCAGGTAGAAATTCTTCACCAATTGCTGGGTCAGGGTACTCCCACCCTGGACAATTTTTCCCGCTTTTAAGTTAATCCATGCCGCCCGCAGGATGCTCTTGAAGTTTATTCCTGCATGATCGTAAAACCGTCGATCCTCCATGACCATCACGGCATCTATCAAACTCTGTGGGATCTCTTCGATTCGGACAAGCCGCCGTTCCTCCCATTCTGCTTCATAGAAACCGCCGATAACCTCAGGCTCGATCACGGCATAATCCACATCAATGGCCAGTGTCAGGTCCATGATCTGATCGATCTTCTTCCCCTCTGAGAAACTCAGACTGACCGGGTAACCGCTCTCGACATGGTCCGGGTAGGCAAATTCGTGAAGATAAATCTGCATCTCATGATCATTGGAAAAAAACTCGCCAGGATTTCGCACAGGGGAATCGACGGGGTGATAGGATAGCCGCTTCAGGCGGGATGCCAGGCCGGTCTTCTCGATATCGACCCCTGGAGAAAGGATAAATGGCGCGGAATAGATCTTGGAAGGGAGTTTCCAGCGCTGTCCTTCAAATTTTTTTGCAACGAGGTTGTCGAGGGAATAGAGATACAATCCGGAGGACACAAGGAACAGGAGGGATAAAAGCGGTATGAATCCGAGAAAAAATCTCTTCTTGCCTTTTTTCATTGTAGACAATATACTATAAAAACCCAGATTTTTCAATGGAATACCTTGAGATATGCCCGATAAGATTCCTCCTTGTCTTTTCATGAATGAGCTGCCGGTGACAACCTCCGTTACCATTCGATCTAGAAGCAGGTTTGCGTGAAGAACGTTTATCGACCCAAAGAAATTGAGCCGAAGTGGCAGCGCTACTGGCGGGACCATCAGACTTTCAAGGTCGCCAGCAAGTCCGGCCGTCCTAAGTATTACGTACTTGAGATGTTTCCCTATCCATCGGGCCGAATACATATGGGGCATGTTCGCGTCTACGCGATCGGGGATGTGATCGCCCGCTTCAAGCGGATGCAGGGATATAACATCTTCCATCCGATGGGATGGGACGCCTTCGGTCTCCCTGCAGAGAACGCCGCGATCAAACAAAAGGCCCACCCGGCGGCCTGGACCACCCAGAACATCGATTACATGCGCTCTCAGCTCCAGAAGATGGGATTCTCCTACGATTGGGGTCGAGAGATCGCAACCTGTCGGCCCGACTACTACCGTTGGAACCAGTGGCTCTTCCTTAAGATGCTGGAGCGGGGTCTGGCCTATCAAAAAGAGGCCTCGGTCAACTGGTGTCCTGATTGTGTGACTGTTCTGGCCAATGAACAGGTCATTGAGGGTCAGTGCTGGCGCTGCGATACAGCCGTGACGCAAAAGACGCTGAAGCAATGGTTCTTTCGAATCACGGCTTACGCGGAAGCGCTCCTCTCCGGCTGTGACCGTTTGACGGGCTGGCCGAAACGGGTCTTGCTCATGCAGAAGAACTGGATCGGAAAGAGTACGGGTGTAGAGGTTCAATTCCAGGGCCTCGATGGGTCCCCCCCCTTGGCCATCTTCACTACCCGTCCCGACACGCTTTACGGCGTCACCTTCATGAGCATCGCCCCGGAGCATCCCCTTCTTCCATTACTGGTCTCCGATAAACCTGAAAAAAGAACGGTAGAGGCCTTCGTCGAAAAAACGAAGGCACAAGATAAAACGGTGCGGACTGACCTCAATCAAGAAAAAAAAGGCGTCTTTACCGGTGCCTACGCCCTGCACCCTCTCACGAAGGAAAAGATCCCGATATGGGTTGCTAATTTTGTACTGATGGAATATGGCACCGGTATTGTGATGGCAGTCCCGGCACATGATCAGCGTGACTTTGAATTTGCCCAGAAATACCATCTCCCCATTCGGCTTGTGATCCAAAACCGGGCCGGATCGCTAAGCGAACCGCTGTCCGCGGCCTATACCGAAGCAGAAGGTCGGCTGGTTCACTCGGATCAATTTAGCGACCTCTCTCCAAAGGAGGCGCAGAAAAAGATAGCCCGATTTATTCAGGAAAAAAATCTGGGGCTGGAAAAGGTCCACTACCGGCTTCGCGACTGGGGTATTTCCAGACAACGCTATTGGGGCACTCCGATCCCGATCCTTTATTGCGACCGCTGCGGGACGGTCCCAGTGCCGGAATCAGAGCTTCCGGTAACCCTACCGGAGGATGTCCCCTTTGGAGGGAAGGGAGGCTCTCCTCTTGCGGAAAGTGAGCGTTTCCTGAATACAACCTGCCCGCTCTGCCAGGGGGCCGCGCGAAGGGAAACCGATACAATGGATACCTTTGTGGACTCCTCCTGGTATTTTTTACGCTACACCTCTCCGCACGAGACGGCGGCACCGATCAATTTGGAATCTGCCGAGGGATGGACACCTGTGGACCAGTATATCGGGGGGATTGAGCATGCCGTCCTTCACCTCCTCTATGCCCGCTTTTTTACAAAGGTCATCCACGATCTTGGGCTAATCAAGATCGACGAGCCCTTCAAGAACCTCCTGACCCAGGGGATGGTGATTAAAAATGGGGCAAAGATGTCCAAGTCGAAGGGAAATGTAGTCGATCCGGATTATCTCATCGAGGCATATGGAGCCGATACCGCGCGCCTTTTTTCTCTCTTTGCCGCTCCCCCTGAAAAGGATCTCGAATGGAGTGACGACGGAGTACAGGGAGGCTATCGCTTTCTCCAGCGGGTCTGGCGGATCGTCTGTGACTATACCAATTCCCCCTGGGCCGATCCTCCCTCTGGACCGGTCGATTTTTCGGGTGCCTCTGAACGCATTAAATCACTGCGCCGAAGGACCCATCAAACGATCCAAAAAGTTACGGAAGATCTGGAGCGGTTCCAGTTTAATACGGCGATCGCGGCACTCATGTCTTTTTACAATGACCTCTCACGCGATCAAGCCATGCCGGGGCCGACCAAAGACGAGACCCCTCTTTACACGGCGGCCTTCTCGGAAGCGATTAAGCACCTGGTCCTTCTTCTCTCGCCGTTCGCCCCGCACCTTGCTGAGGCGCTCTGGGAGACCCTGGGACACGCTCCCACAATCCTTGATGTTTCCTGGCCTTCCTACGACCCTGCTTTGGTCAAAGGGGAAACCGTCGAGGTTGTTGTTCAGATTAATGGAAAGATTCGAAGCAGGTTTTCCGCGCCAGCAGGTCTGGATGATGATGTTCTGAGGGAACGGGGCCTTTCCGATCCAAAAATAGACCAGTGGATTTCGGGACAGACGGTTAAGAAGGTGATTGTCGTGAAAGGAAAACTGGTCAACATCGTTTTATGAAGCAGCCAAGGACGCCATCGTCTCTCCACCTCACAATCTTTCTTCTCCTTACCCTTCTTGCGGGGTGCGGATACCAGAATGGCATGGATCATCGTCTGGCCGATCTCAATCGCGGCAGAGACCCGGGGAGGTTTCGGCGAACGATTGCAATCCCTTTCTTTGAGAATGACACCTTCGAGCCGCTCCTGGAAAAACGGATCAGTCAAATCTTTAAGGAGACCTTTATCTCACGAGGATGGAAGGTGGAGAGCAATCCGGGACGTGCTGACTTTGTCCTGAAAGGGCGAATCAACCTTTATCACCGCACACCCATCTCCTTGAACCTCCAGGGTCAGGCAAGAGAGTACCGCATTCAGATCGGGCTCCAGGTTCATCTCCAGCAATCCGGAGAGAAAAGATTTGAGACCTCCTATGAAGAGAGTGCAGAATATCTTGCGCAATCGGACGCGAAGCTCTCACGAAGCGCAGAGGATCGCGCCATTCGGGAGGCGGGGCAAAAGATGGCGGGAATCCTGACGGACTTACTCCTGACCCGTATCATCGCGGAGAAGGGGCAGGAGACCAACCGATGACACCGCAAGAGACAATACGAAACATCGACAAGGGGAATTTTTCGCCTTGTTATCTCCTTTCCGGAGAGGAGCCTTTTTTGATCCAGGGGCTCCTGAGGCATTTTCGGGAAAAAGTGGTGGATCCGGCAGCATCTGATTTTAATTTGGACCAGTTTCGGGGAGAAGCAGTTCGCCCGGAAGAAGTGGTCCTTATCGCCCAGACTTTTCCCCTGTCCAGTCCACGGCGGCTTATTATCATTCAGGACGCGGACCGGATCAAGGACGACATGGGATGCTTTTCGGCCTACCTAAACCATCCTTCCGAAACCACGGTTCTTGTCTTTTCCGCCGCAAAACCGGATATGCGGAAGAAACTGTTCGTTGGCTTAAAAAAGAAAGCGACCGTTGTCAACTGCGCCCGTCTTCGCGAAAGAGAGATCCCAGCATGGATTATCCAGGAAGGCCGAAAAAAAAGGCTCCGCTTCTCTGAGGAGGCCCTCTGGTACATCAAGGAACGCCTTGGGAATAATCTCTTTCTCATCCAGCAGGAGATCGAGAAAATCTTTCTAACTGTTACGGGGGAAGATCAGGATAAGGAGATAATGATATCCGGTAAAACCGTCCTGGCAATCATCGGGAGCGGGAAGAGTCATTCCATCTTTGAACTGACCCGCGCAGTCAGTGACAGGAATTGCGGCAAAGCCCTTCGTCTGCTGGCTGATCTGCTTGCAGAAGGGGAACACCCCCTTTTTATCTTAACGATGTTGACGCGGCAATGGCGGATGATGGCGGCTGCGAAGGAAATGGTCGACTCCGGGGCATCGGTATCTACTGTTCGGGGGAAGATCAGGCTTCCGCCGAGCCTTCTTTCGCCTTTCCTCCAGCAGTTAAAGAAATGGCGTTCAGATGAGATCCAATGGGCCTTTCAGCTATCGCTTGCCGCCGATTCTCAGTTGAAAGGAGGACCATTATCACCCTCATTTGTTCTGGAAGCGATAGTGCTTGACCTTTGCCGGACGACCCAGGCCGCTTACCCCAAAGAAGGGTATGCGCCGCAGTTTCAAGCCTTTTTTTAATCTGTGTAAATTGAAGGAAGGGAAGGGATTCTTTATGAAGATTCGCTATTCAGATTCTTTTGGGGGTGAAACAGGTGCTGACAAGACAGCATTCACCTTCGCCGCAAGGCGGGAGATCCTGCGAGAGGCCCTCTTGCTCGGGACAACCCCTTTGGAAGCAGCTCGGTCCAATATGCTAGTTGCATCATGAAAGGATGTCTTGACCCCGTCAGCGTTTTTTTCAAAGATCGCCTTTTGGACTTTCTTGACGGCGGTTCGGATGGAAGAGCTAACTGCGCGGTTTCTGTCTCTTCTTTTGTTAGCCTGACGTTCTCTTTTTAGTGCGGATGGGTGGTTGGCCAAAGTAAATCCTCTTGATAAAGTGAACGCTCTTTCTAGCATACTGAATGATGAAAAGTCAAGAAGAAAGCCCATCCGCTTCGGCTGATGCCGAAAAAGGAATTGCCGCCTCAGCCGGCATTGTGGCCCTCGGCACCTTTACGAGCAGAATCCTTGGATTTGTCCGGGACATGGTCCTGGCAAAAATCTTTGGGGCGTCACTAGTTGCAGACGCATTTTATGTCGCGTTTCGCATCCCAAATCTCCTTCGGGAACTTTTTGCCGAAGGTTCGATGTCTGCGGGATTTATCCCGGTTTTTACCGAATACCTCACAAACAAGGGGAAAAAGGAGGCCATAGAACTCGCCCGCTCCGCCTTTACCTTCCTTGTCCTTGCCCTGAGCCTCATGGTTTCTGTGGGGATTTTGTTCTCTCCGCAAATCATTTCCGTCATCGCGCCGGGTTTTCTGGAGGATCTCCCAAAGTTCAACCTCACGACGGGATTGACTCGGGTGATGTTCCCATTTCTCTTCTTCATCTCACTGGCCGCTTTGGCAATGGGGATATTGAACAGCATGCGGCACTTTGCCCCCCCGGCCTTTTCTTCGGCCTCCTTCAATATTGTCAATATCGTTGTTCTCATTGGATTGACTCCGCTTCTTGATGAGCCGGTCTATGCCGCCGCCGTTGCCGTTACCTTGGGGGGGCTGGCTCAATTTTTAATCCAATTACCCGCTCTCTATCGGGAGGGATTTAAGCTTTCCATTAGAAGGCCGCTCTTTCCCTTTCACCCCGGCGTGGTTCAAATGGGGAAGCTCATCCTGCCGACGACCATAGGGCTGTCGGTTACCCAAGTCAATATTTTGGTGAACACGCTGCTCGCCTCCTTCCTGCCGGTCGGGAGCGTCAGTTATCTCTATTACGGCATGAGGCTGATCCATTTCCCTTTGGGGATATTCGCCATTGCGCTCGCCACAGCCCTACTCCCCACTTTATCGGCACAGGCATCCCGGGGTGATACCGAGGCACTCCGCCTTTCATTTTCCTTCGGGCTCCGCTTGGTCTTTTTTATTATCTTTCCCGCGATGCTAGGTCTGATTCTCTTCAGAGTTCCTATTGTCCACCTTCTTTTCGAACGTGGCGAGTTTAATCGTCTTGCGACACAGGGAACGGCGGATGCTGTTTTGTTCTATGCTTTTGGATTGTGGGCCTTTGCGGGAGTTCGGATTGTGGTCCCGGTTTTTTACGCCTTCCAGGATACGAAAACGCCTGTGAAAATTGCCATCATGGCGATGCTTCTCAATGTAGGCCTGAATCTTCTCCTGATGGGACCCTTACAACACCGAGGACTTGCCCTCGCAACCTCGATTTCAGCCATCTTCAACTTCTCATTTCTGATCCTGATCTTAAAACGCCGAATTGGTCGGATTGACGGAAAAAGGATCTTGATTTCACATTTGAAGGTGGTTTTTGCTTCTCTGCCAATGTTGGTCCCTTTCCTCTGGCTCAGTCGTCAAGTCATCTGGACCTCGGAAGGAAATTTAGGAATCAAGGCACTAAACCTTTCACTCGCCATGCTGGCCAGCATGCTTTTATACGCTGGCCTCCAGGCCGTTTTAAAGAGTGAAGAGGTTTTCTTTATAGCACGTCTCCTCAAAGAACGTCTTGCACGTCGCCTCAAACCTTCTTCTTAACTAAAATCACCCAAGAAAAACCCGTTTTGATCCAATCTAAAGCATATTGCTGTGTATATTTATTGCGTATCTCCCATATATTGTGTTATAGCAATATACTTTAGAACTGCAATCTAAACTAATTATAGCAAAGCCTGCATGCAAATAGGCTTGACATATTTCACCGCTGGTGCTATACATGCTCTATAGAGGTGTTACGCGTGGAAGAATTCAAAGAAATCATCACCGGATTAAAACAGCGGGTCCAAGTCTACAAGGCGAAGCTTCAGGAGCTTCAAAAAAAGCGGGATAAAGCTGACGATGAGATTAAAACCGTCAAGAGATATCTCGAACTGGCAGAAACGCTCTACAGGGTAGAGGTGGAAAAGGCAAAGGGGGGAATGCCGCTCAACCAGCTCAATGCTGAGAAGGAAGGTACCCCCGCCTCCAAAACATCATCGCCTTTATTGGACCGATCCAATCTTATCCTTCTAGAAAAAACGAAATATGTGGGTCTCTCTGTTCCTCAAGCCACGTTCTTATTACTAAAAGAAGCCGGAAAGGCATTGCATGCCAAAGAAATTTATTCTCGATTGATTCATGGTGGGGTCAGAATGAGAGGAAAAACGCCGATCACCTCGATTGCGATCTCACTATCTCGCGACAAACGCTTTGTAAAAAGCGCACCAAATACCTTTAAACTGACCAGAGAAACAGGACATGACGTCCTGCTAGACAAAAACCCTCCAAATACATAAAAGAGGGTTTTGAAAGGGGGTGAGAAAGCTTGGCAATAAAAAAGAAGCCTGCAGCAAAAAAGACAGCAACAAAAGCAAAGTCTAAGGCAAAGCCGAAAGTAAAGGCAACAAAGGCAAAGCCGAAGGCAAAGGCAACAAAGGCAAAGCCGAAAGCAAAGTCTAAGGCAAAGCCGAAAGCAAAGGCAACAAAGGCAAAGCCAAAAGCAAAAGCAACAAAGGCAAAGCCGAAAGCAAAAGCAACAAAGGCAAAGCCGAAAGCAAAAAAGAAGTAGCTGTGCATGGGGGGGCTTTCAGCCCCCCTTTTATTTAGAGTCTCTATAGAGGGACTTGAATATACTCCGCGGGCACAAACTTCGTCCTTTCAGAGCAGAGTTCAGCGAATGGATAGAATATAGAAGGAGGCTTCCTTAAGGTGTGAGGAGAATTCTTACCCCTAAGCGAGAGGCACAAATCCCCCGTCTTCAAGAAAAGGGACGTTGTTGTGGATGTGTTCCAGTGGACGAGAGCTTTTCGTGTCCATCGTTAAATTGCGGGATGGGAAAAGGAAACACCCTGGTAGGATGGGTAGGCCGGCCGTTTTACAACCGGAGAAGGCGGTGTTACAATTCGCCAGGATTTTTTGCTCTCAAGAACTTCTTCGATCAACTTTGCATGAAGGGAGTGCCCAGAGCAGGTCGCTTCCACTCGGCCAAGAATTGGCATCCCAATCAGCGATAAATCACCAATCAGATCCAATATCTTATGGCGGACAAACTCGTCAGAAAAGCGAAGCCCCTGCTCATTTAAAACGCCGTCATCCCCGATGACGACTGCATTATCCAAAGACCCCCCTCGTGCAAGTCCCCGTTCCTTCAAGTATTCTACGTCTTTTAAAAACCCGAAGGTTCTTGCCGCCGCAATTTCTCTTTTAAATGCCAAAGGGCTGTGTCTGTAATGATAAGATTGCTCTGAGATCGCCGGATGATTGTATGCAATTCGGTATTCAATTTCAAACGAAGATCCGGGGTGGATCGTGACCTGTTTCTCGTCTTCGGAGACTGTAATCGGTTTCATGATTTCCATGAAGGAACGCTTACTGCTCTGACAGTCCACGCCGGCTTTTGCGAGAAGTGTGACAAAAGGCCCTGAACTTCCGTCCATAACGGGGACCTCAGGACCATCCACTTCAACAATCAGATTATGAATCTCCATTGCCGAAACCGCCGCCATGAGATGTTCTATGGTCTGGACGCTTGCCCCTTCCACACCAATTGTGGTAGATAGGTAAGTCGAGACGATATGGGCATGATCCGCAGGGATGAGTACGCCCCCAAGATCTCTCCGAATAAAAACGACGCCACTTCCTTCCGATGCAGGAAGAAGCCTCAAATGGATGGTCTTACCGGAATGAAGACCAATACCGGCACACGAAACTTCGCTTCGAATTGTATTCTCTTTTGCATTCGGGTGAAGAAACATGTGTGCTCCCTGCCTCTCTGGAATTTGAGATTTAAAACTAAGACAGCTTTATAAGCAATAACAATGCCAGGACATCGAAAATAACACATAAATAAATTAGCTTTATTTTTCAATATGTTATGTGACTTCTTCGACAGAGGATATGTCGTAAAGAAATTTAATGTTGTAAAAAAGTGACATGGATGGATCAGACGTTGCCTTTTTACAACATATTTGTCCTGTTGCAGTTGGGAGGAACGATGAAGATCGGGGTACTCACCGGAGGAGGAGACTGCCCGGGACTAAACGCCGTCATCAGAGCGATTGTGAAAACAGCATCCCTCAAATACGGATGCCGCGTCACAGGAATCGAAGAGGGGTTTGAAGGACTGAAAACGCCGGTCAAGACCCGTCTCCTAACGCCTTGGACAATTCGAGGTATTCTCCCAATAGGAGGGACGATCCTGGGAACAACCAGCGGTAGGAAGCCCCAGCAGATAAAAAAACTTGCCGGCGATGGGAAACCGATCAATTTTTCAAAGGTCGTGAAAGAAAATATGGAAATGCTTGAGCTCTCCTGTCTTATCTCGATTGGAGGCGACGGAACGATGGGCATCGCAAAATCGCTTCATGATGACGGGATCCCCATCATTGGAGTTCCGAAAACGATCGATAATGATATCCCCGGTACTGACCGGACCTTTGGTTTTCAGACCGCGGTGAATACCGCGACAGAGGCCCTCGATAAACTCCACACCACGGCGGAAAGTCATCACCGCGTTATCGTCGTGGAAGTGATGGGACGTTATGGGGGCTGGATCGCCCTAGAGGCGGGGATTTCCGGGGGGGCAGATGTTATCCTGATCCCGGAGATCCCCTTTCAGATCGAACATATCTGCAAGACCATCATCAAGCGATATGAGCAGGGCTCACGATTCTCCATCGTCATTGTTGCTGAAGGAGCCAAAGCCGCAGGGGGAAGTCGGTCGGTCATTCAGGCAAACAAAGGAAGATCGGTTGAACGTCTTGGGGGGATCGGAAATCAGGTCGGGGAAGCGATTGCGGGCATGACGGATATGGACGTTCGGGTTACGGTACTGGGACACCTCCAGAGAGGCGGGTCTCCTACCCCGTTTGACCGACTCCTGGCAACCCGGTTCGGGGCCGAGGCGGTGAACCTCGTCGCGCAAAAACGCTTCGGAGAGATGGTTTGCCTCAGGGGAAATGAGATCAAGTCAATTCCCCTCGCCAAGGCCACCCGAAAGGTAAAGTGTGTCCCAAGTCACGGTGCGCTGGTCAAGACAGCCGAAGGCCTCGGCATTTCATTTGGCCGGGATTAGCTGTGCCCGCCGACATAATGCCGCTTCTCTCTTTGCCTCCTCCGGGGAGGCGAGAAGCGTGTAGGCCTTCTCTAACAAACAATGCGGTTCAAGCCGTTTCGGATCTCGTCCCAGGGCCTGTTCAAATTCGATAATGGCCTGCTCGTAAAGATCGATGGAAAGATAAGCCTTCCCCAGCCCAAGGTAGCCATCGACCGTCTTTGAATTTCTTTGGATGATAAGCTGATATGTCCGAATCGCTTCCTCAGCTTTTCCCTGCTTCAAATAAGTGTCACCCAGCAAGACCCGGAGGGCGGTATTGTTATCGGGGGATAGGCTGATACTCCGCTTCATGGCCGATATACCTTTTTCTGTTAAGTTCATCTTCAGATAAATCTGCGCCAAGCCTTGATATACGCGTGAATATTGAGGTGCGAGTTGAACGGCCTGAAGAAGTTCATTGAGCGCAGCATCAGGTTCATCGTTTAGGAAATAGCCTTCCCCAAGGAGAATATGGAGGTCAGGGTCTTGCGGTTTGAGAGACAGGGCCTTTTCTAAGGCGGCAACCATGTCAGGCCAGAGCCTAAGCGCCTTATAGGATTGACCCAACATTTGGTAAGCCTTAGCATATTCTTCTGGAGGCCGCTTCGTCTCGGACTTAACCCTTGTTCCGTCCAATACCGGGAAAATGATCTGTTTTGGATTTTTATAGAGCGCTGCGGGAAATTCAAAATGAAGGTGGATGATCCTCAACTCAACGGGTAACACGTAGGAATGAAAGATCCTGGCCTGTCCTTTTCGTTTCCCCAACCAAACCGTTTCTTCCCATACCCGCCCTTCCCGCTCCAATTTTTGAGAAGTCACAATTCGCATATGAGAAATTTCTCCTCCCGATATCTTCCTCATTCGGCGTTGCAGAGTCTGTGTTGCAGCAATTTTCAGGTAGTCTTCAAGAGAAGGCATCCCTCTTTCTTCCGTCGCGGTTAAACGGACCAAGGGTATCACACCCGGACGAAAATCTGAGACAAAAAGCATCTGCCCTTCTTTTGATATCCGCCAGCCCGGTGGAAGTGACATCGACAGGCCAACCTCCTTGTATGTAAAAGAGCGATTCTCCATGTCGATGATGGCCGTTGACATGGAAGCGCAACCGTAAGAGAAGAGAATAAACCCTAAGGAAAGAATCTTAAGAAATCGGCAGCCGCTGGTCCGCCATTGCCATATTCTATTTTTGATGGTGGTCATGACGAAATCAGGAGTTCCTCCGAAGCCCTTGCCGTGTGGCGGGAATGATCCATACTGAGGTCAGGGAAGCTGTTTAATGGCGGCTTCTAGAAAATCCCACAACACCTGCCGGGTCGTGGCGTGAGGGTGTGGATAGTGCGTCCCGGTCAGTTCTTCATAAAGCGCTTTCCCCTTCTCCTTCTTTGCCTTATAATCTTCCAGTTTCAGGGAAGAAGAAAGCGCGCTTAAGTCCGGATACCCATTGGCATCTTTCTTAATCAAGTAAGTTTCTTCTTGTTCTGTCCGTATCCACAATCCAACCTGCATCAGTTTCCTCTATACACTAAATCTATGATCTAAGACGCCTTGTCGTTCTCTTTTTTTTCGGGCTTTGGCCTTCCGTTTCTCTGTTTGTCAGCAGAGCCTAAGGCATAAGAGATGAGAACAAGCGAGCCGAGAAAAATCAGAAAAGCGAAGGGAAGAAGATAGACAGTAAAACTGATCACGATCGAAAAGAAGATCCCAAGGAAACCGAGGATAACAAGCAGACAACCTCTGATCCCCTCCATGGCTGGTTCCACCGGGATGAAAGATAGCGAGGAAAACTCGGTGTTTTTGCGACAGGAGGAAGACAACAAGAAAACTTATCTTCTGATTTTCTCTTCCTGCTCCTGAATGGTTTTACATTCGATACAAAGGGTGGTCACGGGGCGTGCCTTGAGCCGCTTCAGCGTAATTTTACCATCGCAAGACTCACAAATGCCAAAAGCCCCCTCGGAAATCCGATCGATCGCATCGTCTATCTTTTTGAGCAGTTTTTGTTCCCGTTCCCGCAACCTCAGTGTAAAATTTTTGTCCGTTTCAGCTGAAGCCTGATCCCCTAGATCAGAAAGAGCCTCATTCTCAGGATTCAGCCCCCCCCCAAGCAAGACCCCCGCCTCAACCAGCAAAGCCTCTTTTTGTTTTTCAAGGGCCAGTCGAATTGTCCCGAAAGGGCCTTCCGGCTTATCTTTCTTTGTTACCTTGGTCTGTTTCTTCACCACTTTCACCTTATCGCCACCGTAATATTTAACTGGTATTGTCAACTCTTAACAGAGTGGTCAATAAAGTTATCAGAAGTATTTTGATGAGTCAAATAAAAAATCATCCAAAAAGCCAAGATCCGATCTTGACCTTATGCCGGGTTCCCTGTATATACTTTTGAACACTAAGTCTTGTCTTCCTAAAATTCACGAGCAATGATCTGAATGGGAAAAGAGTTATCCGTTCCGTCCATCTTTCAGTTGGGCTACTACTGGAATGCCAAGATTTTCCTCACCTCCGTGCGTCTCGATCTGTATACGGCGATATCAGAAGGATCGAAAACGGCGGAAGAGATTGCCTCATCGGTTAAGGCAGACCCTTCTTTTCTTGAAAGAATGCTGGACGCCTTGGTCGAGATTGGTTTACTGAAACGTGAGGGTCCGAATTATCTCAACACCCCGCCGGTCGCGGAGTTTCTCGTCAAGACCAGTCCCTTCTATACGGGAGAGTTGATGCTCTTGCAGGATGAGGAGTGGGGCCATTGGGGAAAGCTTGAAGAGATTATCCGTTCAGGCCGACCGGCGGTCAAAGGGAACATCTTCATGAACCGGCCTGAGGTCGGAGAAAACGTACTGAAGGTTCTCCATCGCATGGCCAAAAGGGTGGCACCGACCCTGGCGGAACGAATTGACCTTTCATCCCGCAAGAGTTTTATCGATGTTGGGGGAGGGGCCGGCACCTTCTCAGTTGCATTTTGTAAGCGCTATCCTCATCTGCAGGCAGTCCTCTTTGATCTCCCGCAGACCCTCCAGGTGACCCGGAAGACCATCGAAACAGAAAAAATGACGGACCAAATCCGACTGGTTGGAGGTAATTTCAACCAGGACGCGCTTCCGGGGAAATTCGATGTTGTCTTCTTGTCCGATATCCTTCATTATCAAACCTATGATGAAAATGCGGCCCTTTTCCGGAAACTCTACCATGCAATAAACCCGGGCGGGATGATTATTGTCAAAGATATGTTCATCAATGACGATATCAACAATCCCGGATGGAATGCGATCTTCTCCATGCACATGCTGGTTTATTCAGAAAAGGGACAATGTTATAAGGGGGAGGAGATTCGTTCCTGGCTGGAGAAAGCCGGCTTTAATCATTTGGTGGAAATAGAGCGGAACACCGTTTTTACGGCATCGAAGTGATTCTTCGTAGGCGGACGTCCTCAAGGTCCGGGATTACCTCTTGGGGTATTACAGAAGGAGAGTATCCATGAAAAAGTTCTTAACATCTCCCGGGTTTTTATCACCTTATGGGACCTTCGGCGCAGATTTTTCCTCAGTCATGGCATGGGGCTTTACACTCCTCTTCGTCTACGGCTGGTATCTCGGTAAAAAACATCAGGGGCAACGCCATCACCTGGTAACGCTATGGGGGATGGTTGCCATGCTTGCTTATTTTACGACCTACTACCTCGCGCGGGGGCTGGGAGCACTCTCGATTGAAGGGAAAGAAGGCTTCGGGGGGCCCGACTGGGTTTACGACTATATTTTTTCCCCGATGTTGACAATACACATCCTGGTCATCTCCCTGGGTCTGGTCTTGGCTGTTTATATGATTGTCCTCGGATTTCGCTCCTCCGCGATGAAGAAGAGCATTCGTTACCTGAAAAGTGAGCCCCTGGTGATGGAGAAAAAGTCATTCAACACTGTACTGATCGGTGGGGCCGTCATTTTTGGCCTGCTCGCTGTGATTCGCTCCGGCCCGCTAGCCCGGTATATCGTTTATCTTGCCGGTTTTCTCCTTGTCGCAATGGTCCTTTTCGCTGAAAGGTGGTTTGAGCGGGCCATCCCCGACGGGGCAAAACGCCACCGTAAACTCGGGACCTTCACCATGGTCCTCTACGTCATCGCCCTTGTGACCAGCACGGTGACTTATGTGATGCTCTACTACATCTATCCTGTGAAAGACCTTTCCTAGGGTTAATTCATTATGAGAAACGGGATAAGCTTGACAGCTTTAGCAAAGTTATGGTACTAAGTCTAGTTCTACTTAGAGTTGAGAGGGAAATTCGAGATGCATGCGGTTATGGAAACGGGAGGGAAGCAGTATAGGGTCGCTCCCGGCGATATTGTCAAGGTTGAAAAGTGTGACGCGGAGATTGGGGATAAGGTTGAATTTCAGTCGGTTCTCCTTCTGCAGAACGATCAGGGTTTGGTCCTCGATTCTGATGGCTTGAAAAATGCGAAAATCATCGGAGAAGTGCTTCGTCAGGAACGGGATAAGAAAGTCCTGGTGTTTAAAAAGAAACGTCGAAAAAACTATCGAAGGACACAAGGACATCGTCAATCTTATACCCGCCTTAAAATTGTTGATATTGTTAATAAGTAGCAAACAGGGAGTAATTCATGGCGCATAAAAAAGCAGGCGGTTCGTCAAGAAATGGCCGGGACAGCCGTGCGCAGCGTCTGGGGGTGAAGCGCTATGGCGGGGAGCAGGTCTTGGCAGGGAATATCCTCGTCAGACAGAGAGGGACCAAGATTCACCCGGGATTAAACGTCGGGATCGGAAAAGACGACACGCTGTTCGCAAAAGCCCACGGTATCGTTCGCTTCGAACGAATCGGAAGAGACAAAAAACGGGTCAGTATTTACCCCGCTTCATAGCACTTTCCTCCCTTCCAAAAAATCCTATAATTTTCGTAACAGTGCAATGACTGGATTACTATCCAGGGCAAGATGCGGTTTTCCGGAGCGCAGGTGTCTATGCGTGACACTTCTCCCACACATAAGCGTCCTAAGGAAAAGCCGTGTGAAGTGTCGTTACGATCCTCCTTGTGGTAAGATGCCCGCATGTTCATTGATCAGGTTAAAATCTATGTAAAGTCCGGCGATGGCGGAGATGGCTGTGTCAGCTTCAGGCGGGAAAAGTTTGTTCCTCGCGGGGGACCGGACGGGGGCGATGGAGGCAGAGGAGGAGATGTTGTTTTCGAGGTTTCTCCTCAGATGGCCACATTGGTCGACCTTCGCTACCAACAGCATTATGTTGTGAAACATGGCGAACACGGTGGGCGCAAAAAATCTTTCGGGAAACATACTTCAGACCTCATTATCCCCGTCCCAAAAGGGACGGTGATTCGTGATGCCGAAACAGCAGAACTTGTGGCCGACTTAACGCATCCCGGACAGCGGGTTGTTGCGGTAAAGGGGGGGCGCGGCGGACGAGGGAACACCCATTTCAAGTCAGCAACCCGACAGGCCCCTCAAATGGCCGAACCGGGACAAAAGGGAGAGGAACGCTGGCTCCAACTGGAATTAAAGCTGCTGGCCGATGTGGGTCTCGTCGGGCTCCCGAATGCCGGAAAATCGACGCTCATTTCAACCCTCTCTTCAGCCCATCCCAAGATCGCTGATTATCCGTTTACCACCCTGGAACCAAACCTGGGGGTCGTTACCGTTGAACGATCACGCGGGAAAAGCACCCAATTTACGGTGGCCGATATCCCTGGCCTGATCTCAGGAGCGCATGAAGGAAAAGGCCTGGGGATCAAGTTTCTGAAGCATATTGAGCGGACCTCTCTCCTTCTCCATCTCGTTGATGTCTCCGAACCCGCAACGGGAGATCCGGTCGATGATCTTGAAGTCATCCGGGAGGAATTAAGACTTTACCACCATGGCCTGTCTGAAAAACCATTCATGGTGGCCGCGACAAAGGTCGATATCGCGGGGGAAGGCCTCAAAACCAAAGCACTTCGCCAGGATTGTGGAAAGAAAAAAATACCGTTCTTTGAGGTATCGTCTGCCACCGGGAAAGGGATGGATGACATGATCCATTCTCTTGTGTCAGAAGTTGAAGTGCTTCGAAAGAAGTCGCAAGCCCTGGATGTATCCCCTGCATCAGACAAAAATATAACGGAAAATCAGGACAATATCTGAACCCGATCCGATGAGGAATCATGCCATCTTCACGACGTCTTCTTAAGAAAAATAGCCGCCGGATCGTCATAAAAATTGGAAGTAACGTGATCGCTTCTCATCGTCAGGGACTTGATGAGAAGCGGATGAAAGGCATCGCCAAGGAGGTGGCCGCCCTTCGGGAGGAAGGACGCGAGGTGCTTCTCGTTTCATCCGGCTCTATCCTCTGCGGGATGGAAAAACTGGCCTTGCCCCGCCCTCCGAAGACGATCCCGATGAAGCAGGCCGCTGCGGCAGTCGGGCAGAGCCGTCTCATGTGGGCCTATGAAAAATTTTTCGCGCGCTATGACATCAAGGTGGCCCAGATACTCCTGACGGGAGATGTGGTGGCCGACCGGAAACGCTTCATCAATGCCCGCAACACCCTTATGACCTTGTTGAAGTATCAGATACTTCCGATTATCAACGAAAATGATACCGTGACGGTTGATGAAATAAAGCTGGGAGACAACGATCATCTTGCCGCCCAGGTCACCCACCTCGTCGATGCCTCCCTCCTGATCATCCTCTCAGATGTGGATGGCCTTTATACAGAAGACCCCGGAAAGAATCCGAAAGCGTCACTGGTCCCAATCGTGGAAACGGTTACCCCAAAGATAAAAAAAATGGCCGGGGGAGTGATGACCTCTGGAGGAACGGGGGGAATGGCCACCAAGGTCAAGACGGCAGAAAAGGTCGCAGACTACGGGGTGGCCACTCTGATCTTGAATGGAACTGTTCCGGGCCTGATAAAACGGGCGCTTCACAGTGAAGACCTCGGGACCCTTTTCCTACCAAAACTGGCCCGACTTTCTTCCAGGAAACATTGGATTGCACATTCTTTAAGGACAAAGGGAGAACTGACACTCGATCAAGGTGCGGTTGGCGCGCTGCTCAAAAAAGGACGTTCCCTCCTTCCCTCCGGCATCCATTCCCTCAGTGGTAAATTCGGGGTGGGCGATGCGGTTCTCTGCCTTTCCCCCGAGGGGAAGGAAATAGCGAAAGGCTTGACGAACTATAGTGCATCTGAGATGATGCGGATTAAGGGGATACACTCCTCCAAGATCGAAAAAGTATTGGGATATAAGGCGACGGATGAGATTATTCATCGTGATAACTTGGTAATTACCGATGAATCTTAGGGAACAAATCGAGGCACAGGCAGGGAAAGCGAAAGAGGCCGCCAGTGTTCTGGCGAATACCCCGACAGACTTGAAAAACAACGCCCTACTGGCAATGGCAGGACGTATTGAGTCGGAAACAGCTTTCCTGATTGCCGAGAATAAAAGTGACTTAAGCGCCGGACAAGAAAAGGGCCTTGCAGCACCTCTTCTTGATCGCCTGACGCTCAATGAAAAACGCATTGGGGATATGGCCGCAGGCTTAAGAGAGGTGGCGGCGCTTCCCGATCCTGTCGGAGAGATTTTAAAGATGAACCGCTTGCCGAACGGCTTACAGGTCGGCAAGATGCGTGTGCCGATCGGTGTCATCGGGATTGTGTATGAATCACGCCCCAATGTGACCGCCGATACCGCCGCCCTCTGTATCAAGTCTGGAAATAGTGTCGTTCTGCGCGGTGGTTCTGAGGCAATTTTTTCCAACCGAGCGATTGCGCGGCTTTTAAGAGCATCCTGCGAATCGGTCGGCCTTCCTCCGGATGGCGTG
>JAJDBV010000043.1 GCA_029261165.1 Nitrospirota bacterium
GGCTTGAAGGTATTCCTTTTTGGATCGTGGACTCACAATAGTACCCTCCTTTTATCGAAATCTTCGGGTAACATTTATTATGAGTCAACGATCCCTCCTCAGAGCTCACTTCGGTAACATTTTATTTGAGTCAATTCGCCCCCCCCATCTCGTTTGACAACATTTAGGTTATAAACTACACTATTAACGTCTACTCACAGTGGCCCCTGACCCCCATCAAGTCATGATCAAAGAGCTTATTTCCCACCAAGAAGAACAACTTTCGGAGACGCAGTGCTCCGATCAGCTTATCCCATCGATCCTTCAGTCAATAAAATCAAAAAAAGAACTGATCACTGCAATATTACTTCTCGAAGATCGTGAGCGCGCGCTCCTACTCTTTATCCTCCAGGATGACCCCTGTTCTTCCTATGAATTAAAAGGCCATTCTTTTTCTTCCCTTTCAATTTCGGAGTACTTGGGAGAGGGAAAGGACTTTCAAGGAACCCTTAAACTATATACATTAAGTCCGATATTTTTTAAGGCGCTTCTCGTCCTGGCACAAAAAAAACCGAATGTCTTTGCAGGGAGTGATCTTATTAATATTGAAAACCTGCTCGATCGCCTTGAAACGTGTGAACAAGATGCCGTTTTGTCTCTTAAAAAAGGAGATGAAACATCGCTCTTTTATTTTATGGAAGGAAAGTTGTCGGAGGGTTACTTTGAAAATGAAAGTGGGCTTGCAGAAGAATCAAACCTCCGGGACAAGCTTTTAATTTACACCTATTCCGCGAATGAAGAAGAGCCTGTGGAACTCAGCCTTTATTATGACCTTGAGGTTGGACCTTTCGATGATATCGAGGATCCTTCTTCAGAATCGAATGGTTCGCCGGCGGACCCACCTGCCAAACATCCCTTGCTTATCCTCAAACGGGACGCCGTTCGCACTTTTAAAGGCAGAAAGAACAAATCTTCCATTATCAAGGGGAATAACCTCCTTGAGGCAAATAAGCGTACTGAAATGATTCTCGATAAAGAGATATTCACTTTGGGCCGGGACCACGAGAATGATTGGACCATAAATGATCCGGCCTCCTCAAGAGTCCATGCCATTATTAAAAGTTGCCCGGATGGCTATTATATTGAAGATCGGGAAAGCCGTAATGGCACGTTCGTCAATAAACAGAGAATCGATCGTCACAAATTGTCGGATCAAGACAAGATCCAGATCGGCCTCTATCAGTTTGTCTTTTCAGCGGCGGGGAACAAAGAAAAGAGAGTCGTGTCTCCTTCCTCTCTTGTCCAGGACAACAATGAAAATTCTGACAGCATCGTGAAGAATCGCCAGAACCTCCCCATGGAAAAGCCCTCCCCCCAGAATTGGGGACTGGAAGTGATATCAGAAAATATGGCCGGAGATTTTTTTGAATTTTCAGGGGAACTACTCTCACTCGGTCGAGGAGATACAGATATCCAGGTGAAAGACCCTCAAGTTTCCCGACATCATGCCAACATAGAATGGACAGATGAAGGGTTTGTCCTCTCTGATTGTAAAAGCGCAAATGGAATCTTTGTCAACGATGAACTCATCACGACAAAACAGCTCTTGATCGATGATGTTATCAAAGTTGGGGACACCCAATTCAGGGTTGTCTGTAAGGAATGAACAGCGCTTCCTGGAACGAAACCATCACCCGCCTTTTGGAAGATCCCCTCCTGTTTATCGAGCAGTTCACCTCCGGTCTTTCAACAACCCCGGTCATCGGTTATGCCTTCTTCCTGCTTCTCATTGTATCGGGTTACAAACTATCGAAAAAATATTTCGCCATGAGACGGTCCATCACCTCTGATCCGATCAATGAGGCCGTACAGGCAGAACGCTCCCAGGATCCCTATCGCGCCGGAGAGCTTTATGAAAACGCGGGCCAATACAACAAAGCCATCCGCGCCTATAAGGAGGCGCGAGCCTTTCAACAGATTGGCCGAATATATGAACATCTGAGAGAATGGGAAGAAGCGGCCCAGTTTTATAAACTGACAGATAATGTTGAAAAATCGGCAATCATGTACCAGAAAGGAGGGCAATACCTTCAGGCCGCGAAAGCCTACCTCCAATGTAATAAAAATACACTCGCTGCAGAAATGTATGAAAAAGGAAAACGCTATCAGGAAGCAGCAGAAGTCTATAAGAAGTTTGGAAACATTGAAAAAGCCGCGGCGCTCTATGAGCAGTCCAGTGAATACGAGAAGGCCGCAGAAGAGTATGAGGCCCATTTCTTAAGGCAGAATATCGCAAACTCAGGTCAATCTTCGGAAAAATGGAAGCAGATTCAGCAGGCCGGATATAAGAGCGGCCAACTTTACCTCAAGGTCGGGCAATATTTGAAAGCAATGGAAATTTTTTCTGCCGCTGACTTTCCAAACCAGGCAGCTGAAGCGGCCATTCAGGCCGGAGAAAAAGAAAAAGCGGCCAAGCTATTTCTGACAGCCGGCACCTTTGAAAAGGCGGCAAAGCTTTATGAACTATTAGGAGATAAAAAACGAAGTCACTGGATCATGGCAAAAAAATACCAGGAAGAATCTGATCTTCCGTCTGCAGCGAAGGCCTTTGAGATGGGAGAAAACTGGATTGAAGCCGGTGAAATCTATGAGCGGATCGGTGAAAAGGGAAACGCTGGCAGGATGTATATGAACGGTGGAGACTACCATCGCTCGGCTGAAATGTTTCATCTGGCCGGAGACAGAAAATCCGCAGCAATGTCGCTCGAAAAGGGCGGTGATTTGCGTGAAGCAGCCGCTCTTTATACAAAACTGGAGATGTTTGAGCGCGCTGTTCAACTCCATGAACTGCTTGGAGACTACTATTCCGCCGCCCTCCTTTTCAAGGAGATGGGAAAAATGGAGCAATGCCTATCTTACCTCCAAAAAGTTGATTCACATTCAGGAGATTATTATTCTGCGTCGATCTTGTTGGCGAAGTTGCTGAGAGAGAGAGGCATGGATTCCGCGGCAACAGAACATCTCCACAAGATCATCTCGCAGGAAGATATCTCCCCCCACAACATCGAATTATATTATCAGCGCGCCCTACTCTATGAAGAAAATAAGGAGTTTGAAGAAGCCGTTTCATTCTATGCAAAGATTTTGTCTGAAGATCTTAAGTATAAAGATGTCAAACAACGAAATGATCTCCTTAAGAAAGCTTTAAGAGAAGTAAGGAAGGCCAAAACACCCGAAAGAAATAGGAATTCAGATCAGGTTGGAGAATCCTCTTCTCCCTCTGATAGTTCAATCCGATATAAAATTATAAAGAAAATTGGACAAGGGGGAATGGGTGTCGTATATCAGGCAGAAGACACCCTTTTAAAGAGAATAGTCGCGTATAAGGTTCTCCCAGTCGCCATTAAAGAAAATAAGGCGATGCTACAAAACTTTCTCCAAGAGGCGCGTATCGCGGCCGCCCTAAATCATCCCAGCATCGTCACGCTTTATGATACCGGAAAAAATGGAGATGAAATCTTCATCACGATGGAATATGTCGACGGAATCACCTTGAAAAAATTTCTAGAAAAGCGACGACCCTCTATTCGTGTATCTCTCGAAATCATGAAGTCAATCTGTATAGGGATCTCATACGCGCATAACGAAAATGTTGTCCACCGTGATCTTAAGCCGGCAAATATCATGTTGATTCGTAATCATGCAGTCAAAATTATGGATTTTGGTTTGGCAAAACTCATCACAGAGTCTGTGGCAGACAAGACCTCCGTAAAAGGAACGCCCCTCTATATGTCCCCGGAGCAAATCTTGGGAAACAGGGTCGATCAGCAGTCTGATATTTATTCTTTAGGCTGCACTTTTTATCGAATTTTAACGGGCCGTCCCCCTTTTACCAAAGGGGATATCTATTATCACCACCTCCACACCCCGCCTGTATCGCCTAAAAAATACAATCCAAACCTGCCAGATCCTCTGGAAAAAATGATCATGACATCCCTAGAAAAGAAAAAAAAATACAGGTACCCAAAAATAGACAGCTTGATCAAAGACCTGGATCATATAAGTCAATCGATAGATCTATCTTAATACCCCCTCCTGGACGGTTATCCATGGTCTTTTATCACGCCAACCTGAGGAAAATCGGCCAGTCCGCTCTGGAGCGCCTGTGTCTGAAATGATTGATTCTTCCAGAAGATTCCTCCCGGGGTCGTCGTCGGAACAACCATGATGTAAAAAAGAGCCCGGCCGATGACCTCATGTACCAGCGCAAGAGAAGATATCCCTCCCCAGATCGACAGTGACAAGCCTCCTTCAAGACCAAAACCCGCATAGATCAAGGCAACAACAACGAGAATCGCCCAACTTATCCATCTTGCGAAATAGGTCTTCCCATATTTTCCGACCATCAGTCCGAGGGAAACGGCGGCCTCTTCACCTCTGGCCGTCATATCGTGTTGATGCGACAGGAGCGCCCCGCCTTGGAGCAACATGCCTACAAGCAGGGGAAAAGCCATCGTAGAGAGTGTCCGCGCAGGTGAATTTCCCAGAATGAACTCTGCTATGCCGAAGATCAGTCCGATACTCAGGCTTCCAAGGATCAAGGCACTTGAGAAGAATGCGCCTCCGGAATGCCAATGGTCCCAAAATGGACGGGCATTGATGCGATAGCAACGGTACATACAATAAAGACCCACCGGCCCCATGATCGTTGCCCCGAAGCCGAGAACTTGTGTCAATATTTCTGGATAAGCCTCTGGAAGCCAGGAGGTTATCATCGGAAATACGGTCACCAGGGCATAGGCAAAAAATAAGTTATAGAATGCCCCCACCGCTGCAATCTCCCGGCTTACCCAGGAGTGCCGAAAGTTATACAGGGCACGGTAAAAATATTGTGGTTTGCCCAGATGAAGGGTTGATGAGACCAGAGCCGAAGTCTGGAGTACAACCAGTCCGAGTAATCCCACCGCCATGGCAACAGGATGCTGCTCTACAGTCAGAACACCCCCCAAGGTATCGCTAAGGAAAGGGCTGATAAAAATGAGTAAAAATGCTCCCACAACAAGCTGCGTGGCAAGCGTGAAGAAGACCAGAGGATCTTCACGCGAACGAAGTTGGTTCAGCCCCCAATGCGCCTTTTTTGCTTTGTCGAGCGGTTTAACACTGAACCCCTTGCTTCCATTTTGATCCCGTTTGTAGCGAATCGGATCGGCATCGACATGCCTGAAGTCATCCGGCAAGGCGCGGGTTTGTTGAAAACGGATATTGGGCCGTGATATTTCCGGGTCCGGAAAACCGGGAATCTCAAGTTTCGCTTCCTGGCGGCCTGACGGGATATCCTCTATGACGCCAAACTCGAGGGCATTTCCCAGACAAGCGGTTACGCATGCCGGCTTCAAGCCGACCTCAAGCCGATCTACACACATATTGCATTTCTCAACTTGGCCTTCAACCGGATTCAATTGAGGGGCATTGTAAGGACACACCCAGGTACAGTAGCCGCAGCCAAAACAGATATCAGGGTCCTGTAAGACCGCTCCGTACTCCAGGTACTTGGTATAAGCCCGAGTCGGACAACCCTTCAGGCAGACAGGGTCCTCACAGTGATTGCAAGCCATGGAGATATTGATACGTGTGACATCCGGGTAGCTTCCTCCCTCAATTGTGCCCACCGTCCTGAAGGCAAGATGAGAAGGCAGGCCGTTCTTTTCGGAACAGGCAGATTCACAGGCGTGGCAGGCAATACAGTTGTCAGCGTTAAAATGAAAGCCATGCTGCTTGTAGCGGTCCGGATCAGCAGTCAGGCGCTTCTTTCCGTTGATATCTAGGACTTGTCCAGCCAGTTCCGGGTATTCCTGGTCAAGGCAGACAGCGGAGCCATGCAAACTTTTCTTGCCATCACTTCCGGAAGGTTTCAGGAGCATATATTCAGGATGCTGTCGGGACAATGCCGTTTTCAATGACGCACTGACCGGCATATTTTCACTTCCACAACCCCTCGAATTCGTCTGCCCAAGGGAATCGATTGTCTCCTCCTCTCCTGACTTCATTTTAGTACTGCCGTGCCACCACATTTTCCCTCGCGGCCGCCGCCTGGTCGTCTATTTTTTCGATCCGCACGGCCGATTGTTTAAACGCCGGCTGGCGCGAATAGGGATCAAGGAGACCGAGGACAAGCCGGTTCACACAATTATAGAAATGCATCGGAATAAAGACAGCATCCTCCGCAATCCGGTGGGTCAACTGAACCAGGACAATGGCCGAAGACCGGCGTGAAGAAACCCGGACGTACTCCAAGGCTTCAATCTCGAGCCGCACCGCTGTGACCGGATTCATCTCCATATACGGCGTCGGACTGAATTTATTCAAATTCCCGATCTTACCGGTCTTTGTACGGGTATGCCAATGCTCCACGACCCGCCCGCTGTTCAGCCAGAAGGGATATTCATCGTCAGGGACCTCATTATTATCCTCAAAAGGAAGTGCAATCAGTTTGGCCTTCCCGTCCGGGTGTTGGAAATATCCATCGGTATAAAGCCGTCTCGCCCCGTCCGGGTTGTCCTGATTGCAAGGCCATTGAATGCCCCTTTGCGCCTCGATCTTTTCGTGGCTCATCCCTGAGTAATCGCAGAGGCGTCCTTTGGAAAGCACCCGCATTTCATCAAAGACCTCTGCCGGGGTTTCGGAAAAGGGTATCCGACCGGACGGATCAAAGCGTTTGGCGAGCTGCGTGAATATCCAGAGTTCCGGTTTGGCTTCGCCCGGCGGATTTGAGGCTTTTCGGACCACGTTTACACGCCGCTCCGTATTGGTGAAGACCCCCTCCTTTTCTCCCCAGAGTGCCGCAGGAAGGAAGAGGTGTGCCGATTCAACTGTTTCAACATCTGCATAGATGTCCTGCACAACCAGGAACTCCAATTTTTCAAGCGTCTTTCTAATGCGTAGCGTGTCGGGCATGGAAGTCATCGGATTTGTGGCAATCAGCCAGAGGCCCTTGATCTCTCCCCTTTCAATGGCAGGAAAGATATCCGTTTGCGTCAGACCCCTTTTTTGGGGGAAGAAGTCTTCCTCCACACCCCAATAGTCTGCCATGAAGGCGCGGTCCTCCGTATTTTCCAGTTTTCGGTATGCCGGCAGACCGGAACAGGAGGAAAATTCGCGCGTCCCCATTGCGTTGCACTGGCCGGTGATGGAGAGTGAGGTTCCCCCCGGCTTTCCGATATTGCCCGTAATCAGATTCAAGTTGTTAATCGCAGCCACACCATCCGAACCATGCGTCGATTGGTTGATGCCCATGGTCCAGATCGTCATCGCTACCCCGGCTTCCGCGTATATGTGTGCCACCTTGCGGATCATGCCCTCATCAATGCCGCAGATTTTTGCCGCCATGGCCGGATTATATTGTCCAACCAGCTCCGCAAAAGCGCTGTGTCCCGAAGTGTGGGCCTCTACATAACCGCGATCTTCCAAACCCTCTTTTAGGATGACATGGACCAGGGCATTCAGGAAGACAAGGTCGGTTCCTGGCGTAATCGGGACATGAATATCGGCCAGTTGCGCAAACATGGTCACCCGAGGATCGACGACAATCAGGGGAAAGTGATGCCGGTCCTGCGCTTCTTTCATCCGCCAGTAGATGATCGGGTGCTGCTCAGGAAGGTTTGATCCGATCGCCAGAAGGCAATTGGTATGCTCAAAATCCTCGTAACAACCCGGAGGACCGTCACTTCCAAAGGAGCGTTTGTAGCCGGACACCGCAGAGGCCATGCAGAGGGTGGTATTGCCATCGTAATTATTCGTTCCGATCAGGCCCCGGACCAACTTCCCCAGGGTATAAAATTCCTCGGTATAGATCTGGCCGGTCGAGACGATGGCAAAGCTGTCACGGCCATACTGGGCCTGAATTCGTTGAATTTCGCCCGCCATACTTGTCAGGGACGTATCCCACGATGCCTTTTCAAAAGGTTCCGATCTCTTCTTGCGCATGAGTGGAAAGACGCCCCGATTCGGGGTATTAAACAATTCGAACTCGAAGATCCCTTTCAGGCAAAGCTTTCCCCGATTCACGTCGGCATCCATCACCCCGCGCGTCGTGATCCCCTTCCCGGCCTTATCGACACCCACCTCAATGGAACACCCGGTGGAGCAGTATCCGCAGGTTGTATAGACCCACTTCTCAACCGGCTTCGTAGGGATATGGATCGGATTCTTGGTGTGACGGCCAAATAACATAAAAGTCCAAAGTTTTAGGTATAAAAAAGCCCGGATTGTGCAACCAGAAAGACCTCTCTTTCCGTTGCCATCAGACCGGGCGCCTTTGCCAGTAAATTTATTTTTTTATAATAGCAATAAACATGCCCCCAAGACAACCAAGGTCAAGCAAATATAAAGCATGAATTAAAAGATTGATATTACGCCATTATCCCAGTTCAAACGCGACGAATGAGGAATCCAACGGATGATTAGGACCGACATTTTTGTCTGGTCTTCCACATGGAAGTAGGATCGTGTATCAAATGTCTGAAGAGTCATCTAAGCACTCTCCCCGCACCAAAAAACCTAAGACCGGATCAGATCAATCTGATGTACTTTCAACCAGGATTGAACGCGGCGTTTAAGATCTTTTTGTTCTTTTGGAGAGATTTTTTCAGGGTCAAATCGATAACGATAATGAAGGGTCAGAATCGATTTTAGAGATTGAATCGATGCCCCTGATAATTTTCCGCGACCGATTCTTTTTATCCAGAGGGAAAGCGGTTCCCCGGGATCACGACCGAGGCCCAAGGCGTGTAGTTTCCTTATAATTAAATAAAAATCGGAATCGACGTTGGCAGAATATCGTTTTGCCCTTCGATCCTTCCCTTCAGTAATAAACCGAGTCACCCGCTTTCTAAGATAGAACTGCCAGAACAGGCTTGCGAAAAGGATGGCGAAGGGCCAACCAAAATATTCTATCAAAGAAAAATCCTTTTCACTCCCCCGCCACTTTGAAAAAAGGTAGACTCCTCTTGACCAAAAATCACGTAAGGGTTCCCACATCGAGCTGGAACTCGCTTCAATAGAAGCCCAAACGCTCGGCGTTGTATCCACATTACGCCATACCCCATCAACGTAGGCCAAGGCCCAGGCATGTGCGTGTCTTTCTCGTACCACAAACTTATTTTCATTCGGCTTGAACTCTTGGACAGAGAATCCCGTCGCATATCGTGCAGGAATACCTGCTTCCCGAAGAAGCAATACCGTTGCGGTTGCAAAGTACTCACAGTGTCCGGATCGGGACTGAAATAGAAATTCTTCAATACTGTTTCCTTCAAGACGAAGAGAGTAGAAAAACTTATCTTGAAAAAAGTGTTTTATTTTTTTCAGGACCTCGGATGGGGAGAGCGTATCAAGTTCCAATTCCGAAGCAATCTTTTTAACGGAAGCTGCTTCGACAGAAGGGATGAACAAGTCGAGTTTATTCGGAGGGCTGTCGAAAGATGCGTTTTGGTCATACCGTGCACGATAAGACACAAGTCCCGGAGCAAACTCGACCTTGATATCTCCCATTCCATTCCGTCTCATTCCCATGACAGGAAGGTCTTCGATTCTATAGGTACTGTTCGGTAAGGGTAAAATTCTTTGCCCGTTTCTGAGCACCGCCTCCACAATAAGTTCCTGGTTTGTAAAAGTATTTCTTCGAAGTGTCCAGGTCGTCCCGTTGCTCTCAGATTGTACGGGCCGGAAGCCTGCATTTGAAGCCAGCCATAATGGGGACTGATAGAGATTATAACTTGCCTCTCGAAGGAGAATCGGGGCTTCTTGATCCTGATTCCGATTCACCCTGAACAAAATACGGCCAGATTGCTTCAGGGTCTTGATATCTCCTATGGCGGTCGTACTCCGATAGGGGTCCGTCCCTTCCGAAGACATCCAGGATATGATTATATTTTCGAGTGTTGTCTGCAGGTAATGCAGTTGAACCTGACCCCAAAATCCAATCGCGCCCGCTAGGAAGAAGGAAGTAATCCATAAGGGCAAAGAATATCTTTCAGATTTTAACGGCCATAGGGCCCATGCGGAAATCAGGAACAAGAAAAGATAAAACCATGGAGATCCGTCATTCACACCTCCCGAGGCCAGAATACAGATGAAGAAAAATGGGTAGGTCGGATTGATGGCGGAATATGCGTTCTTTTCGCCTTGGAACGGCCGCATCCTGAGGACAATATAAAAAGTATCGATACTGATTTTGTCACAGGGGCTATAAATTTGAGCGATAACGATCGGAGTAAAAAGAAATGGAAGCCATTGGATGAAGGTCAAAATGCTGCCCAATAACTGATTTGCAGTAAAAACGTATCCAATCACCCCTAGAAAGAGGAGGGCACTAACATCCCAAATCCGTCTAAAATCAGAGGACGTGGGATGCCATCTCCAGGGGAGGTAGCGGGACCCTTCACAAGCAACAGCGATTACGGAAGCCAAGGGAAGGAGGTCGACTCGCCATCCCCAAAATAGAAGAGTACAACCCAAAAGGAAGGGAGGTGTTTTCATATCTTCGAGAGCCCTTCTTCTATTTTTCCCACCTCTAATCGATGTAAGGAGCGTGGGGTGTCCTTCATTGGACCCAAATCAAGCGGGTCAGACATCGTGGAATCTCCTATGACAAAAACCAGGACTGGAATACTGTGCCTCTTTAATTGATCAATAAAGTTTTTCCTCTCTTCATCCCATGAAAGAAGAATGCAGACACAACCACTGATAAGAGATATTCGGTTTATAACAGACCGTCTCAGCGTGTGAAACGGTTTGTCCCGGCACAAGCGGACGGAGGATAGGATCTCCAGTATCCTCTCCATACTAGAGAGCGCTCTTCCTGCGGTAAAACAATAAGATTCCTCACCAACAAACATGAGGTCCAAGAGTGCTTCCATGGTCTGCATCGATGAAGCAAAAGAAGCTGCAACAGAAACGCCTTCTTCAAAAATATCACTGAAGGCTGAGTCAAGGAAGGTGTCTAAGATAAGGGCGTGCCGGACGAGATATTCTTCCTGATACTCTTTAACAATGGGTTTCCCCATCTTTGCCCAGCTTTTCCAGTGAATTCTGCGCATGGGATCGCCTACGCGGTAGTCTCTCAAGGAAACAAAATCTTCCGATTCTCCGACAGAAGAAGTCATAGCAACTCCCCCCTGTTGATATTTCTTTATACCGGGAAGTTGAATCGCTGGGAGCGAATATCGTTTGGGGAGGACCTGAACCGTTTCATTTGCTCGAACAGTAAGGGATTTTTTAACAAGTCCAAAAGGATCTTTTCTTGTGATCGTCACTCCAGCCAGAAAAAGCCGGCCTCTATGAAACGGAAGGACCTCACTCTGGATCTCAACGGTTTTCCCGGATTTAATGAGGGGAAGCGGTCGTTCTCTAACCCTACCCTTCAATTTCCGTAAAGTAATCCATTGCCACCGGAAATATCCAACATGCCGGTCAAACCAATTTCTTTTTTCTTCGTTGGGCTCACGCGCTTCTAAAAACTCTTTATACGTCGGAATAGTTTCACCAAGATCCTCAAGGAGAGAAAGGCCGGTTTGCGTCTTTGCACTCTCGTTATCTACCATAAATCGATATTTTAACGTCACGCCTACGGTCCCATATCGAGGAATAATTCTCCTGACAGAAAAACTTGCGCGAAAGAACAGGCTAGAAGTAAGGGAAATAATGATGAGTGCAAATAAAAAGGAAAAAGCCTGGTAGATCATCATACGTGAGGTATCGAGTCCGAACAGGGCCGTAACGGCAAGTCCACACAATACAAATGCGCCACCTACCGTAAATCGTTTTTTTATCCGCTTTTGATTTGCGCTGAAAATCCTGAAACTATGATAAAAAAACCGCTTCACATGCCCCCTCCGTCAGGCTGCAATCTAAATCAAATCGGAACCGCGACTTTTTTTAAGATCTCTTCAACGACACTCTTCGCTGTAATGCCTGAAAACCCGGCCTGTGGGTCCATGACCATACGATGCGCAATAACAGGGACAACAACCTCCTGTATATGCTCTGGTGTAACAAATTCCCGGCCATCAAAAAGGGCAAGAGCCTGTGCCGTCTTCATCAGGGCCAAAGAAGCGCGAGGGCTGGCCCCCAACTCCACCCCCTCTGCAGACCGTGTCGCACTGACCAACTCAACAATATAGCGATTTAATTCTTTGGTAATACGGACTTGTCTCACGGTTTTCCTGAGAAGAAGAGCCTCTTCCATTGAAATGCATTGTGTGACCTCATTCACCGTATGCCCTCGCAACTCGGACGAAAGGATTTCCGTCTCTTCTTCGGGGGCGATATAACCGAGACTAAACTGGAGTGCAAACCGATCCATCTGGGCCTCAGGAAGAGGGTAGGTCCCATGAAAGTCGACCGGATTTTGGGTGGCAATCACAAAGAAAAGATCATCAAGAGGATTAATGACGCCGTCAATACTCACTTGTGCCTCGGCCATTGCTTCCAGGAGCGATGATTGCGTGCGTGGCGATGCCCGATTGATCTCATCCGCCAATAATATCTGTGTGAATATTGGTCCTCTATGGAAATGAAATTCCTGGTCTTTCTGATTGTATATCGAAACGCCCAAAATATCTGAAGGGAGAAGGTCTGGGGTAAATTGAATACGTTTAAAATTTGCGTCAATTGACCGGGCCAGTAATTTTGCTAGCGTTGTTTTACCCGTACCAGGATAGTCCTCCAGAAGAACATGTCCCCCACTTGCAAAAGCAACGAGAAGATACCTGACCGCACTGAGCTGACCCTTCATAACCTGTTCAATATTTTTTGCGATTTTCTGAAAGATTTCCATGGAAGTACTACTATGCACCTGATTCATTTATAGATCCTAAGTGTTTGTTTTTAATTAAAAAATTTCGTCCCACTGCACAGCATCGATAAACAGTCTTAAATAGTATACATCATGATCCGGGATTTATGGGAGGAAAACACCTCTTTTCCACAAGAAGAAACATGGAAAAAAGTAGATTGAACGCACAGAGAGAGCGTAAATCCAGCTCCAAAGGGGAGGGTTCTTCAATCTCTCGGAACCAGCATCGGAAAATGCCAGTGTCAGGTGAAATTTGAGGAAGGATCTAGAGTTTAATGCGAATGACCGTGACCGTGAGAACCCTTGTGATCATGTGAATGACCATGAATGGCAGGATTGTCGTGATCGGGATCTCCTGTTGTGGTATCTTTCCCTTTACCAACAGTCAACTCAATTTTCTTGACGGACTTCACGTTACAACAATCATTCTCACCTTCCGGAAAGACCAGACGGACAGGCCCTCCCTTTGACTCAGGCAGCGGAGCACCCTCACGTTTATAAATGAGGATCCCGTTTTCCAGGGCTTCATCGAGGGGAATGCTCGCAGCATAAATCTCATCCTGCGAAGTAAAGGTGATGTAGTCTGAATCTGAAAGCGGCCTCGACGCCCTCACCAGTGCGCTCAGGCGGATACCGGATCCGATGACCCCGGAATTGTTCTGATTGATCTCTTCAACCTGATCTTCTTTTGGAAGGCTTGAAAGTGTTTCGTAATCCCATTTCCCTTCTTTTTCAACCAATCCCGCAACACTCAAAAAAAACCTTTCTTCCTGCCCCATCATTCCTCTCCCTTTCATAGAATCATTGAATAGATCACGGATTGTCTTCTCTCGGAAACATCCCCTGTGCCTCTCTGAAGCGAGATTTGCCAATCAACGCCCTTGCTTTATCCTTCATCCAGCTCATTTTTCTCAACCCACTGTTGATAACTTTCCAGATAGCCATCGACCACAAGGGTGGAATCCAACTTTAATATTGCGGCATATTGCTGAAGATAACTCTGAAGATATACCCTTACCGGGAGATTCTTATAATGGTCCTGTTCGAGAAACTGCAGGTAGGCCAAGTTGATCTTCGTTAAATCGGCAATCTCCTCGAGAGAAACGCCACGTTTTTCCCGAGCCTGCTTCAGTGCTTCTCCGGTGATTTGACCGGGTAGAAGAATAACATCATCCGTTTCACCTGTCGTTGACTCATCTGTATCTTTAAACGTCCGATCATCCAATTCAGGTGACCCTTTAAGAATATCCTGGTTATAACGCTTCCTTTTTTTCCCGTCAATCAGTGTCTTGTAAGCTTCTTCAATACGATCCAGTATCATTTCCCGGTCATTGGCATCGAACAAGGAGTACGGAGCAATAGAATCCTGACTGTATGTTCTTTTTGCCAGTTGGTACGCCTTCTTGATCTCTCCCCATGTCGCGTTGTAAGAAAGCTCAAGTAACTCATAATGATTCTGATCCGAAAACCTTTTCATTATTAATGAATTTTATGCCCGCAATATTAAGTCAAACTTGAGTTCTTCCTCCGCAAGCATATTTTTAACAGCCCTTTCAATAGAGCGTGATGCAGCAGAGGACGGATATTCCAAGAGTAGAGGACGCTTCTTCTTTGTCGCACGCCAGACGTGGTCATCGTACTCGATACTGCCGACATAATCAACTTTGATGCCAAAATACTTCAAACAAGAGCTTCTCATAGAAAAACCCAAGGTAATATCGTCTTTCGAACGAACCTGGTTCACTATCAGCTTTGGGCTAAAGGCATAGATTGTTTCTTTCAGCATCTGCCCTGCTTTCTCATCAATGGTATCGATGTAGTCGATTAAGTCATGAGGCGTCCGAATCCCCAGCCTATTCTTCTCGTCCATCGCCATGGTCACGACCTCCTTCACTTCTGGGTCGCGCGCAACTTTTTTGAAACGGCGGTAGAAAGTACTCTTGATAAAACGGTATGTATTTTCAATAGAAGTCGGTTCCGGGATTACATTTAAGATTCCCATATTAGCGGAGAGAAAAAAATCAAGGTTTGTAAAAGAGGTTCCCGCACCGAGATCAAGGATTATATACTCGAAGTTGAGATCATGGATTTTCCGAATGAATTTCATCTTCTGGGTATATTTTGGGTTAGAGATTTCAAGGTAATCATATGCCCCTGAGATGAGAGCCAGATTTGGAATCTCCGTCTCGACCAGAACCTCCTCAATCTTATTGACTTTACCCTGGACAAAGTCGGAGAGGGTGACTTTAGGGTTCACACCTAAACAGGTGTGAAGATTTGCACAACCAAGGTCGGCATCAACCAGTAAGACTCTTTTTCCAGCTCTGGCTAAGGTGACGCCCAGGTTGGTCGAAAGAAATGTTTTTCCTGTCCCTCCCTTTCCCCCCCCAATCGCCCAAATCTCTTTTATTACATCAGACCCCGTTTCGATCCCCGGCAAGGGGAGCGTCTTAAAAAGCTCAAGATTATCCATGAATCGCCTTATTTCGCCTTGCTATTTTCTTACGATATTACAGATGGGCATCTGGCCACCATACCCCCGGCCCTTATATAAATATAAATGAGGCGTCTTTTCAAGTAAAATTTATGATATTACGATTCGAATAAAATTGCCACCATTCATATATTCATAACGTGCACATGTCAATTTGTGAGTGGATTGATGTAGAGGGGGGACACTTCGGCAGATAAAGATCCAAAAATGTTCAGGGATCAGGTTAAGGCTTCCTTCTTCTCCTTCGCTTCGGAACGGCAGGGAGAGGCTGTGCGTTCGACGCTTGAGTATCTCCTTCGATTCCAAAAATTTTTGTCCGGTTGCGGCCCTCGGCCTTGGCTTGATAAAGGGCTTTGTCGGCACGGTCGACAAAAGTCTCCATGCTTGGGAGCGGTCCCTTGTTCCACCACAGGGTGCTGACACCAAAGCTACAGGTCAAGGATATTTTTTCCGAAGATAGCTTTGCCGAAGCGACCACTTCCCGCAGACGTTCCGCAAGAGCAAAGGTCTCCTGTTCATTTGATTCAGACGTCATGACCAGGAACTCTTCTCCACCGTAACGCGTGAAGATGTCATATTCACGAATAACAGTTTCGAATAATCGGGCCAGACCCTGAAGCACCTGATCGCCTGTCACATGTCCAAAACGGTCGTTGATTCTCTTAAAATGGTCAATGTCAAGAAGGATGACCGACAATGGATGCTGCAATCGATAGGCACGTTTCATTTCAGTCGTCAGAACCTTGTTGAGGTAGCGGCGGTTGTAAAGTCCGGTAAGGGGGTCATGAATGGAGAGATTTTTTATCTGTTCGAATGCCTGCTGTTTCTGAATGGCAATCACTGCCTGGGTTGCTAAAGCGCGAAGGGGTTCCAACATCGTCGGATCGAACACTCGAGGTTTAAAGTCGTTACAGTAGAGGATGCCAATCGGTCCCTCTTCAGCGATGAGAGGGACCGCGATAAGAGATCGTACGCCTTCCCTTAAAATGATCGGATTATTAAACGAAGGGTGATCGGAGATGTCTGGAATGAGGATCGGTTCATTGTGTGAAAGGATATATTCAGTCAACCCCCCTGGACGGACAGGATAGGAGGATTCTCTATAAAACTCGCAGGAAAAACCTTTTGCAGAAACCAGATAGAGCTCTTGCCTCTCCTTGTTGAGGACAGAAAGTGAACCGGCCGGCATGCCGGTCATCTTGATGACCCCATTGACAATCGCTTCGAAAACCTGATCAGGGGTGTTGGAGCGGGAAAGCATCAGACCAATTTCTGAGAGGAGTTGTTGCTCTCCTAACTGGTGCTTGATTTGTCCTTCCTGTTTTTCAAGCTCTTGGATGACATTCCACAGAAGATGGGTCGCCTCCCCCATCGCCAGATCGAAAGCGCGGTTGGGGAAATTCATGAGTTCCTTCTCCATCCTCGGATCTCCAGTCAGATCGAAGACCAGGTCGACATCCATCAGTTTGAGCACCTGTGATGGCGTATCCGTGAAGACAGGCAAACCATTCTCCCGTGCCAGAAGGAGACCCGGAGCGTTTGGGTCGTAATCGACCACACCGACGATTTGTACCCAGTTGAATGTTAACAGGCGCTTTATGACAGTGGTTCCACCCTTGCCAGCGCCGATGACCAAGACCCTTCCCATGCATCCAAGTTTAACGAATGGTCATATATTGTCAAGCATTTTTATCATGATAAATCTAACCAACCTTGAAAGAGTTCGGCAAAGATACGATATTGCATATCAGAATAAATTCCAAGTGAGTAAAAGGACGGAGATTGTACTCGCTATGTGCGGTTAGGCGGAACGAGGCCGAAAGTCAACATTATCCCGTACCCATTTCCACAAACGGTCCTGTTCTGGAAGTTCTTTGCCTTCATCGAATTGTGAATTCCATCCTTCCATGACTTCGGCTTCCACAGCCCAAAGACGCACACGGCGGCGATCTGTATATTTTCGCCAATTGTCTGCCACCTTGGGACTGGTATATGTAAGACGAACCGTAAGCTTTCTGGCCAGAAATTCCAGTACTGAAAAATCGATCTGATTATACGCTTCCCTTTTTCCTATATCCTCCTTCCTTAGGACATCCGGTACGCCATCACTGACGAGCATCAGAGTAATTGGTGCCAAAACCAGGTTGCGTTCTTTTGCAATCCGAGCCACTTGATTAAAGTAACTGTTAAAATCAGTGAGCGTGTCACTGGGGGGGAACCAGATCCTTAGATCCTCTTCTATCTCCTCGACACTCTTGTTGGTAAATTCATGAATGGGATGGAAGGCCTTCGGCTCATCTTCGATTTGGCCGCCAATCGCACCTACAAAAAGTTCGCGAGGCTCTTCCAATTCACCCAGATTATTCAGATGGCCGTAGATGTAGTATGAGAGGAAGGCTATTGCATCGTCATAATGCCCTGATTTCTCGAATGACCCGCTGATATCAACTCCAACGAAAAATGTCTGACGCGGTCCCTGTGCCGAAGGCTGCAGATTACATCCCGTTATCCCCACCAAGAGAAGAAATACAGTGAGAAAAACAGATACAATTCGAGTGCTTGTCCATTTCATGATGCCACCTTTCTTGCCCGAACCTCTATCGAGGAAAGGGCGTCTCGTGTTCCCATGACCTCTTTTAAATTCTTGAAAGGAAGGTTAAATACCGTTCGAGCCGCCACTAAAATAAGAGAAAAATTAATCGCAGCAGCCAGGATATGAAGAATGGGAAGCGTCAGGTATTCCAGAATCTCGTCACTTTTCTCATGGAGCCATTCAATTTCAGTTTTAAATTCCTGTAGAGGAAGACGCCACCAGTTAAAATCCTGGGCCGGTCGTGGACTAGGTTGCGTTGATCCGGGTCCTGACACCACATCCTGACGGGAAATAAATGCAAGTAATAAAGGTGTTCCAAATTGTCCGAACAAAAACCAAGTCATCGCCCTGATCCCTGCCCAGCCAAAACAAGCGAGAGAGAGCGTAAAAACGGCTCCCATCGCTGCGCCTCCCCCCGTCTGTAAGGCAATCCAGGGTGTAATCGCATCAACCAGTTCACGATATAAAAACATCACTTCAAAGAACATGACGAACGTTTCGACCATGACCATCTGGATGATATATCTGATCTCCCGTTTTTGAAAAGCCTCAATGAGCGCTTGAACACAGGCGAAACTTCCAAATATCAACATTAGCAAAAACATGTACAAAACCGGACCTGTATACTGAGGAGATTGTACCCCAGCCAAATCAGCAAGCAGTTCTGAAACGGTCGGGAAAAGGGTATAGGTAAAAATCAAAGATTCAAGTAAACACCAGAAGACCAGCATGATAAATGCAATCCATGGCACACCGGGTTGTGCGTAGCTTTTCGTAATTTCTCCTGTCATGCGAAAAGGAAGAACAAAGACCTGTTTGACAACTTCAACCAGAAGGTTTAACCCGAGCCGAGCCAAAGAAAAGAACCACCCGATACAAACACCGACTACCCTGAATAGTCCGACCCAGTAGAACCATACCGCACGTGCGGCATCCCACCAGGCCAGTAGGACCATTGAATAAAACTTCACCCGGTTAGACCTAAAAGGGATACTGTATAAAGATAACTGCGTACACCATATTGCAGAAACCCAAAGTAGAAGAGGAAACAGCAGAAGAGAAAACTTGGCGACAGCCACCAATCCGGATGAAGATACCATGAAAAAATCAAAGAGAACAGCTTGTACGTCTGGGATCCACCTTACAGGGAATAAAAGGATCTCAAATACATCTTTCCATTGTTCGGGTATGATTCTAAAAATAAGCTCAAACATGATCTCTCCTTCTCTTATTCCCTCCCATTGAAAGAAATATATTTATCCTTTCAATGCGGGATAATGGAGGGGGTTTAAAAGTATTTTGAGAAAGAATATCACCAGGTTTTGATTTGTCAACGTGAGGGGAGTGATCGAAATGAACTATTCATTGGATGATCGTTAGATCATTCGGATAAAAGAAAGATGAATATTTCTCATCTGGAAAGTGTTTACATATAAAAGATTATTTCATCTATTTTTATGGCAAAGATTGAGATATTTTTTATGTCGTTTGGCCAGGAATGGCCGAATCAAGAAAGGAAGTAGGATAGAGGTACTTGTTCATTTTTTTGACCTTTTCAGAGAATACAGCAAAGTATTTTTTATCCAAAGGAGCACCTCGAAGCACATCGGCTTTTCTGGGGTTTATTGCTTTTCCTTTTTTATAAAGGGTGTAGTGTAGGTGCGGCCCGGTACTTAAACCGGTAGATCCCACTTTTCCGATCACATCCCCCTGGTCGACCCGCTTTCCCTTCTTAATACCCTTTCCATATGATGAAAGGTGCCCATACAAAGTCCTGTAACCGTTCCGATGCTTGATGATGACAGTCTTCCCATGGCCTCCCCTCCAGCCGACATAGGAAACGACCCCGCCTCCGGAAGACCGCACCGGCGTTCCATAAGGCGCCACAAAATCTATCCCGAGATGCGGACGGTTCACTTTCAAGATTGGATGGCGTCGACGGACAGAAAACCCCGAACTAATATAGCGATATCGAAGCGGAGATTTGAGGAAGGCCTTTCTCAGGGAATGCCCTTCCTCATCATAATAACCTCCCTTCCCGTCTCCGGGAGCAAAGTGGTATCCTCGATAAGTCTTTCCTTTATTGATCATCTCCGCGGCAAGGACACGGCCGGTGTGGATCACCCTTCCATCTTTCTTGAATTGTTCATATACAACCCAGAATCTATCCTTCAATTGAATATCAGTGCTAAAATCAAGATCCCATGCAAAAATATCGGCAAGTTCAAGGATCACTTCAGAAGGGACACCGGATCGGCCAGCCGACTCAAAAAGGGTGTCAGAAATCGACCCCCAGCGGCTGACCACCTCTCGTTCTAAAACAGCTTTTTCTTCAACAACATTAAACCCATTTATGGTCCGTTCGATTTTCAAGGAACGTAAGGGATCAATCTCGTATAGTAGTGTGCGAACCTCACCACGGACTTCTTTCAAAAAAACCTTCATGCTCCGACCGGGAATCACTTTCCTTAAATCATAAATCGCTTTCGATGCCTTGGAGATATTGAAGATTTCTCTATCTGAAACGCCTAAAATTGAGAGAACGTCGAAAAGTGAATCACCGGATTTAAAAGTATGGCCTTTGACAATTGTGGCTTCTCTAGAAGAAAGCGTGGATAGAATGCTGAGATCTTTTGATTGAAATTGAAGCGGAGAAGCACTGTTGTCCTGAGAAGAACCAGCGCGCTCGACAGGTGTTATGGAAAAAGGTTTGAAGAGAAGGGCCGGGATTGAACCTGGAATCCACTGCAAAACAGCGAAAAAAACGATAGAGATCAGGCTAATCATCAAAGAAAAACCGAGCCGTAAAGAAAAACCGAGCCGTTTCCCCTTGCAATTATTTTTTTTCATCAAAACTTTCCGAAAATCTTGACTTTTTCCGTAAATAAATCAAATTCATCTAAGTATCAGAGTAAACTATACCAATGGAAAATCCCCTACACAACCGGCAAGCGTTATAAGGCCGTTATTTTCTTAATAAAACACAATAAATATTAATATTTTATGGAAATTTAAGGCGCAAAGTTTCCGGCAGGATTCGAATGGGTGGGTATGTCGATTTAAAAAGGCTATATTTTTACGGGATAATAGAAGAGCTCCGCTCAGTAAAGTTGGCGTCTGGGCTCGCCTCGCAGGTTCAATGCCCGGCCACCATCATTTGAGCTATCTTCAATGTGGGGGAAGCAGTCGACCGGTCCATATCCAGATCATTTCCGACCATTTCGATCTCTCGGTACATGTCCTTGAGGTTTCCGGCAATCGTCACCTCTTCGACAGGATAAGTGAGTTCCCCCTTCTCGATCCAGATTCCAGTTGCCCCTCTGGAGTAATCCCCCGTCACCATGTTCACGCCAAATCCGATGAGTTCTGTAACAAAGAAACCGGAGCCAACGGAACGGATGATCTCATCCTGCGTGTACTTTCCAGGGACCAGATGAAAATTTGTTGATCCCGCGGATGGTGGTGAGCCTGCACTTCGAACAGCATTCCCCGTGGAAGGAAGACCGAGCTTCTTTCCTGAGTAGGTATCAAGGAGATAACTTTTAAAAACCCCCTTCTCAAAAATAATCTTTTTGTAGGAAGGGAGACCCTCTCCATCAAAAGGGCGTGATCCCAAACCGTTTGGCAGTGTCGGATCATCATAGACTGTCACGGCATCCGATGCGATACGCTGGCCGATTTGATCGCACAAAAAGGAGGCCTTCTTGTAAATCGCATAACCGGAGGCAGCAGATGCGAGATGCCCGATTAGAGATCCAGCCACTTCCGAATCAAAAATAACCGGCACCTTCTGGGTGGAGACCTTCCTTGCACCAAGGCGGCGCAATGTCCGGTGTGCTGCCTTTCGTCCAATCGATTCAGGTGACTCAAGTAGACGACTTCTTCTCTTCGAGCTATACCAGTAATCCCGCTGCATCTTGCCATCCTCAGTCGCAATCGGAACAACAGAAAGAGACGCACTACAGCTACGGTATGTCCCGTTAAATCCATTACTCGTCGCATAGAGGATCGACCCCTGATGATGACTAAAATCGCTTCCATCCGAATTGTTTAATCTTTCATCCTGATCCAGGGCCGCCTTTTCTGCACGCATGGCCAAGTCGATTTTCTCATCAATGGAAAGCGCCTCAATATCGGGATCCTCCATATTGAGTTCAGGGAATGTGACTGCATATTCTTCCGGTTGGGGTAACCCACGAAAGGGATCTTCCGCGGCAACACGCGCAAGCGCACAGGTATCGGAGAGCAGTTTTTCCAGGGAGGATGACGATAGATCTGAGGTAGATGTCATGGCTGAACGGTTACCAAACATAAGGCGCAAGCCCAGCCGTTTCCCTCTGGCATTACTGATCTTTTCAACTGAATTGAGGCGAACCTGTGTCGAAAATGCGTCACCGATCACAACAACAATATCACCCCCTGTCGCACCCTGCTTCTCGGCCTTCTTGAGTAAAGATCTTGCCTCTTCACTGCTGAATATCATCACTAAATCCTCGTCGTAGCATTTACTTAGGAGGGTGTATAGAAGACTGATTTCCGGATCAGCCGCTGGTACCGCCGACCGTCATTTCAGAAATCTTTATCGTAGGTAGACCAACCCCAACCGGTACACTCTGGCCATCTTTCCCGCAGGTTCCAATTCCAGAATCGAGCGCCATATCACTCCCGACCATCGATACGCGTGTGAGAACATCCGGCCCGTTTCCGATGAGCGTCGCCCCTTTGACCGGGCTTCCGATCTTTCCATCTTCAATCATGTAGGCCTCACTCGCAGAGAAAACAAATTTTCCAGAGGTAATATCGACCTGTCCCCCGCCAAAGGATACTGCGTAGAGTCCACGTTTTACAGAACGAATAATCTCCTCCGGAGGAGAGTCTCCCGCAAGCATGAAGGTATTGGTCATCCTCGGCATCGGGCTATGGGCATAACTTTCACGCCGACCGTTTCCAGTTAGCGGCATCTTCATCAGGGATGCATTCAAACGGTCCTGGAGGTAACCTTTCAAGATCCCTTTTTCGATGAGAACCGTCCTCGAAGTCGGGGTTCCTTCATCATCGCAGTTCAGAGACCCACGTCGCTGAGGGATGGTACCATCATCTATGACCGTGCAAAGTTCGGAAGCGACCCTTTCTCCCAGCCTGTCTGAAAAAGCCGAGGTTTTTTTTCGATTAAAATCCGCTTCCAGTCCATGGCCGATCGCTTCATGGAGCAGGATTCCGGGCCATCCAGGACCCAGAACAACTTCCATGGGGCCGGCGGGTGCGTCCACCGCGTCCAGATTCAATAGCGCCTGCCGTGCTGCCTCCCTGGCATAGTGCTCTAATGGTTTTTCATCCGAACCGTCGCTCCCCTCCTCCTGGCCCAGGAAGAACCCAAATTCCCTTCTTCCACCGCCACCAAAAGAACCCACCTGCCGGTTTTTCCCTTGTTCCGCAATACAGGTCACGTTTAAACGCATGAGTGGCAGAACATCTCCAACAACAAGCCCATTTGATGTTACAACCAGCATGATCTTGTATTCGCTGCTGAAAGATGCCATGACCTTCTTGATGCGTGGGTCTGTCCCCCGCGCCAGACGATCGACGCGGTGCAGGAGATCAATTTTTTCCTCAATCGGCACATCAATGGGAGGAGTTCCCACGGAGTAAAGATCCTGACGTGGAGAGGCCGCTTTCTGAATCGGTATATTTTCGGTCGACTTCCCCTCTTTTGCAATATAGCGTGCAGTCTTAGCCGCGACAAGCAATTGTTCCGTCGAGATATCGTCGGAATACGCATACCCTGTCTTCTCTTCAGCAATGGCTCGGACCCCCACACCCTGAGAGATATTTTTTGAAACTTTCTTTACAATGCCCTCTTCCAGGCTCAGTGATTCACTCGTCTGGTATTCAAAGTAAAGGTCGGCATAATCAATTTTTTTCCCCAGGACGCGGCCCAAGGCCGATTCTAGGGATGCGCTCGAAAGATTATACTTTTCGAGAAAGAATCGGTCCGGCCTGTCGTATTCTGTCTCCATCTTCTTTCCTCATGACCTTCGTATATGATTAAACTACGGTAATATTACTGAAGCGACACGTCGATTGCAAGCCTGATGGGTCTTGTGTCCACAGGCTTAGGGGCTTTGATCTTTCCTCAGCCGTTTTAATCGGTTTTCTCTTCTGTCCATCGCCTCCCGGAAGCGTATACTTTCCTCATCCCCCGTCACGATCAAACCCGGGACGGGGGACGGCCGGCCAAGGGCATCGACCGCCACATAAGTCAAAATGGCACTGCTTGTGTGGAAATGTTCTCCAGAGAGGGTGTCTTCCGAGTAGACCTCCACCCCCACTTCCATAGAACTGGTCCCCACACAGTGAATCCTCCCTTTTAGGATGGCCAGATGTCCCAAGCGGATAGGCGAATGGAAATCAAGTCCCTCCATGGCCGCAGTCACAACCAGCTTTCGGCAATGCCGGTTTGCCACGACCGCCCCGACCAGGTCGATCCAGTGCATCAAGGTCCCGCCCAATAGATGACCGAGCATATTGGTATCATTTGGCAGAACGATCTGTGTCATCTCTGCGACCGAATCGCCCACTCTTTTCTCTTTCGGTTGTTGTATTTTCATAGTCACAAGATACACCTTATCACAGTCAGTGCGCCGGTTTTAATCCTATTCATATTCACTTCTCATTTTTTATTTTGAAAGAAACGATTGCTCCTATATCTTGTGGCCAGACTTGTGTCCTCATTCTGAGATTGCGGAATGAGGAACCGCCGATTTACCTGAAAATACTGCGTTATCGGCCAACGGACTCCTCAACGAACAGGTGAGTATGCCTCGGTCGCCCTTATGGTCTCTGGCCTTGTCTTTCAAGCGACTTGACGGTTTTCCCTAAGATCAAACACTGATCTTGGGTTGTGTGCCGCTCTTGAATCCTGATATAGTGCCATCAATCTTGAAAGAATTCCGGGGATATTAATTGAGTTGGTTTAGGAGCCTATTTCACAGGCAAAAACATCAGAATCCGGCAATCGATGCACTTTATCGAAAAATGAAATCTACGGATTCGAGGACGGAAGAATTTGTCTCGCTCCTTCCAAAGCTTGCCGCCGCGATTGAAGAAGGAAGGGACTATCTGTATCGAAAAGTTCTCGAGGCACAGATCAAAGATTTTGATGCACACTATGGCCGTCATGTCTTTGAAAAGATCGATGACACAAAAAAAACAGCAATCCTTCATAAATTAACCGCATTCATGTTGGTCTCTTATTTCAATGAACTTACAGACCTCTATAATGATACGGCACTCCCCTCCTCTCTAACAGATGCCCTCCATTTTGAGATTTACGAGGCTATGCCGTCGAAAAACAGTTTTGTCGATTTCCTTACCTATAAAAATCCGAACTTTGACGACGCCAGCATGGCACCGGCATTCAAGCTTGGGAATGATGTCGCTGAGATCCTGGAAACCTTCGATTTCTCCTTTCCCCTCATAATCTCACAACAAGCACCTCTCATCAGACAGATTTCAAAAAAAATCATAAGGCTGGTCCTCTTCAATGAACCGATTGAGGCCGACCCCAAAATCCAATGAAGTATTACCTTGTCCCAATCGCCTGGATGGGTATAATATTTTCCCTCTCAACCGATTTCGGTTCGATGAGTAATACGAATGCCCTATTTATTCCGTTCATTAAATTCTTCGATCCTGAAATTTCAAAAAGTGAATTAATTCATACCCTGATCATGTTTCGAAAAGGCGCGCATCTGGTCGCATACGCCATGCTCTCCACTTTATGGTTTTACGCGCTCAACCAGGGCAGAAAATGGTCATGGCGTTCGGCCGGCATCGCCTTCGGCATATCGATGTGCTATGCCGGTCTCGACGAATTCCATCAAACGTTTATTGAATCCCGATCCGGAGTTTTGTTAGATGTTGGCCTCGATTCATTCGGGGCACTCCTCGGGCTCGGGCTCTGGTTTGGTCGATCCCATTCTGAATCATTTATTTCAGTAAAGACCAAGTTCTTCGGTTGGTGGTTTGCGTGGGGTGTCTTTTCCAGTATCATGCTCCTGATCGTAATCAAGGGAGGAAACCTCACCTTCCCCGGAATGATGATGATCATCCTAAGCGTCGGAGTCCTGTCGGGAACTGCCGGGGTCCTCTACTATGCCTTTCGACGCTAAGTCTATCCTCCCCTCCCTTGAAGACCTCCTTAACCTTATTTATCCGTGCGTTTGTCTTCAATGCGGTCTTGCGATTCAAAAAATAAACCTTGAGCCTCCCAAAGGATTGGGGGCGGGCGATGATTCTGGTTTCGAACGACCTCACAGTTTTTGTCCCCCTTGCTGGAGATCTATTCGCCGCCTGGAAGGTCCCGCCTGCCCAGTTTGTTCAGCCCCTTTGGCTTCAGAGGCCGCCTTGTCTCATAGTCCGAGTCATCGTTGCGGAGATTGCAGGGAGAACACGCCCGCGTTTTCATTCGCCGTAACCCCTTTTGCTCATGAAGGCGCAATTGCAAAGGCAATTCATGTCTATAAATACCAGAACCAACCAAGGCTCGCGAGACCGCTCGTTCACCTCTTCATCAATGACATTGCCTCACTTCAGATCGACACCGTCATGGCAATTCCCTTGCATCACACACGGTTGCGTGAACGCGAATTCAACCAATCGCTCCTCCTGGCGAAAGAGGTCTCCCGCCTTCTCGAAATCCCCTTGCAAATCAATGCCATGCAGCGCATCCGAGAAACACCATCCCAGGTCGGCCTTTCCAGGAAGGCCCGAAAAAAGAATATCCATCGTGCTTTCCAGGTTCGCAACCCGGAATTCATCCAGGCCCAGCGCATCCTCTTAATCGATGATGTCTATACAACTGGCGCAACTCTGAGAGAGGGGGCAAAAACACTCATCCGATGCGGAGCGAAAAACGTGGTGGTCGCCGCCTTGGCCAGAATGGTCTCTTCATGATTCCTGAATAATTCTTGAATGGTTGACCTCTGGAAGGGTCTATGTATAATCTCTATACCTTCAGACGTCCCTATATCAAATGAGGAGGATCATCATGGCTGAATCGACAGTCAATATTACGGGAATGACTTGTGGACATTGCGTGGAAACCGTGACGAAGGCCTTGGAAGGTCTATCGGGTGTAAACAAAGCCTCCGTCAGTCTCGAAGATCAAAACGCACAAATCTCATACGATGAAGGAACAATCGGTATACCAGAAATATCAAAGGCAGTGACCGAAGCTGGATTCGAGATAATTAGCACGCAATAAGGCTATAATGACCCTTAAAAAGTGGGGCTTGTAGAATCTTTTTATTGACTTCTCATAGGGCATGTTATCCACATAATAAATACTGCCCAGTCTCATGGAGTTTCTGAAAATTCTTCTTCTATTCTCAGGGCTTGCGGTTCGGCCTCCGGGTGGTGTTGACTGTAAAGGTCTGGCAAGAGATCTTGGCTCCGCATCGGACTATTGAACACTTGAAGTTTTTTTGATATTTTAAGACGATCGCTATGGAGATTTATTAAAATCCCCTCCAATAGAAAGGCGAATTCTATATTCACTCTGTGTGTTCACCCCTAATAACAGGAGATCTAATGAAAGCAAGTGCGCGTCACATATTGGTCGATTCAGAGGAAGCCTGCAATGCCTTAAAAACGGAAATTGCCGACGGCCTTGATTTTTCAGAAGCTGCGGCACAACATTCAAATTGTCCTTCGGGAAAAAGCGGCGGCGCTCTGGGTGAGTTTTCACCGGGGCAGATGGTTCCTGAGTTTGATCAGGTTGTCTTCAATTCCGAGGTGGGTCAAGTCCATGGCCCCGTCAAAACAAGCTTTGGCTTTCACCTAATCGAAATTACCAGTCGATCCGAATAATGTAAGGAAAATAAAAATAGGGGGAAAATTTTCATTTTCCCCCTATAAGTTTCCAATTTATCATATAATTAGGATTATTTTATCAAGTAACGCTTAAGCATTCAGATCATGACTTCCCCAGAAGCGCTTGCGCCCGATCGATGATGTTTTCCACCGTAAACCCAAATTCTTTCATGAGGTTTGCTATCGGGGCTGATGCGCCAAAGTGATCGATCCCGATCACGTCTCCCCGTTTTCCAACATAACGATGCCAGCCGAAGGTTGCCGCGGCCTCGATTGCCAGACAAGGCGGACCCGATTGAGGGATCACACCTCTTTGATAATCTTCTGGCTGTTGATCAAACAACTCCCAACTCGGCATGCTGACGACACGGACGGCCTTTCCTTCCGCCTCCAGTCTTTGACTCGCCTCCAGGGCAAGATGGACCTCTGAACCCGTGGCAATCATAATGATATCAGGAATGCCGGACCCGCTCTCCGTCAGGATGTAGGCCCCCTTTTCGACAAGATCGGCGGGGGCATACCGGCTGCGATCGATAACCGGCAGTTTTTGTCGAGTAAGAATCAACGCAACCGGTCCGTCTTGGCGTTTGATTGCGAGGCGCCAGGCCACGGCTGTTTCCATTGCATCCGCAGGACGGATAAGGGTTAGATTGGGTATCGCCCTAAGTCCGGCCATCTGTTCAATCGGTTGGTGGGTCGGGCCGTCTTCTCCCAGTCCGATGCTGTCATGAGTAAAGACATAAATGACCCGAAGCTTCATCAGCGCAGCCAGGCGCATCGACGGTTTCATATAGTCTGAAAAGACAAGAAAAGTTCCACCGTAGGGAATCACTCCGCCATGTAGGGCCATGCCGTTTAAAATCCCCCCCATCGCGTGCTCACGTACGCCAAAATGAAGATTCCGCCCACTGAAATCGTCCCCGCTGATGTCTCCAAACCCCTTGAGGACAGTATTATTGGAAGGGGCTAGGTCCGCGGAACCCCCAATCAGTGTTGGGATCTCTTGCGCAACGGCGTTCAATATAGTCCCTGAGGCGCCTCGCGTCGCCACCGGCCCTGTTGGTTTGAAATTTTGGATTGGGTTGTCCCAACCCGACGGACAACCTCCCTGCATCACCTGGAGAAATTCCTTCCCCAAATCGGGGTATTGCGCCATGTAGCCTTCCCACAGCTTCTGCCACTCCCCTTCGATCTGACGGCCCTTTTCAAGACACAAGCGAAAGTGAGACCGGGCCGCATCGGGAACATAAAATTCAGGCGCAAGCGGCCAGCCAAGATTCTTTTTCGTCAGCTTCACTTCTTCGACACCCAGGGCCTCTCCATGCGCCTTGGCGGTGCCCTGACGATTTGGGCTCCCATAGCCAATTTCGGTTCGGACGATGATCAGGGAAGGGGCTTCTGTCTCAGCTTGTGCCTCACAAATGGTCTCTGAAAGGGCCTCAAGGTCCTCGGCATCTCCCCCGACGCGAAAGACCTGCCATCCGTAGGCTTCAAACCGCTTTCCGACATCTTCGGTAAAGGCAAGTTCAGTGCTCCCTTCAATCGTAATCCGGTTATCATCATAAAAACAGATCAGTTTCCCGAGCTTGAGATTCCCCGCCAGGGAGGCCGCTTCTGACGCGATCCCCTCCATGAGATCACCATCCCCCGCGATAACATAGGTGGTATGGTTAACAATATTAAAATCAGGCCGATTGAAACGTGTTGCAAGAAAACGCTCAGTGAGGGCCATACCGACCCCATTCGCCAAGCCCTGGCCGAGCGGTCCAGTGGTTGTTTCTACACCGGAGGTATGCCCGTATTCCGGATGTCCTGGTGTCTTGCTCCCCCATTGGCGAAAACGAACAAGTTCTTCCAGGGAAAGGTCGTAGCCCGTCAGATGAAGCAGGCTGTAAAGAAGCATCGAGGCATGCCCGGCAGACAAGATGAAACGATCACGGTCAGACCATTCCGTGTGTTGTGGATTGTGCTTTAGAAATCGGGTCCAGAGCAGGTAGGCCAGAGGTGCGAGGCCCATTGGCGTCCCCGGATGCCCTGAGTTTGCCTTCTGTACCGCATCGACCGCCAACATGCGGATGGTATTAATACAAAGCGGGTCAATATCTGTATCGTTATTACCCATTACATCATCTCCATTATGGTGACTGAGGCATACGTTGGGCCAAAACCCAATCCCGGATGCAGGATCACACCTTCTTCATTGCTAGGCAGTCTCATCTTTTGCCTTCTTTTTGTCAAGAGATATCTTAAAGACCTTTTTCATATTGCTTCGTCTTTCTTGACCCAAGCGGTTCCCATATCGATTGACTGATTTCAACATTATTGCAATAATAATCTTAAGGTCTTAATAAATTGAAGGGGGGGCATGATTATCATCTCGATCCTTTTTGAAATAGGGCAGAATCGACTATCTACGGGCTTGGTCTTTCTCCTTCTCCTCTTGTTACCGTCACATTCTTTTGGGACCTCATTTACGGCAAGGGTCATCAAGGTAGTAGAAGGTGACAGAATCACCGTCTTACATTCCGGAGCAGTCACCACCTTGCACCTCTCCGAAATAGATTGTCCCGAAAACGACCAGGCCTTCAGTAGAAAAGCAATGGCGTTTACTGCCACCCTGGTTTTAGAAAGAGTCGTGACCGTCCGCCTCAAAGAAACCAATGCCGGCAAACATCTGGTTGGGGAGGTACTCATGCCGAATGGTCGAAGCCTGAACCGGGAATTACTCAACGCTGGCCTCGCCTGGTGGGATTGGAAAAATTCCACCGATATGACTTTAGGAGAGATCGAGCAAATCGCACGAAAAAAACGAATCGGTCTCTGGAGTGCCAACAATCCTATTCCACCATGGAAATTCAGGATGATTTCATCTTGGGAATCCCGGAAGAAAAGCCGAATACTCCGATGATCCCCCTGGATTGCATGGGAATCCCTCAAATTGGAAAAACCGAGCGTGTTCCTTGCGTCTCATTTTCATGATGATTTTTACCCATCTTTTTGATACCATCAACCTATATGGGTATATTCCTCACAGTCTACTTTTAGGCTTTATTCTATCATCGTGGGGGTTATGCCCATTACTTTGGCTCGGCCACCCCGACACCCAGGTGAAAACATGACGTGGATTAAAGGTTTGGATGTTTAGAGGTCGACTGATGTGGCGGCACACACACGTGTTCCTTGCCACCTTGATCAGTCTGGCATCGGTGGTGGCATTGCTGCCTGATGAAGCCTATGCAGCCGAGGCCAGCCGCGCTGAGTCAGCAGCTTCTCCTGAGGAAGAAGGCGATGTAGAGGCCAATGGAGATTTTGAAGAATTTGAGGATGAATTCAGTATGGAAGCCCCTCCAGAAGTCTTTGATCCACTCTCCCCTTACAACAGGCTCATGACGCGCTTCAACATTAAACTCTTTGACTGGGTGCTCAAACCAGCCGCCCTGGGATACAACGACCTTCTCCCGATATCTGGCCGCATAGCGGTCAGTCGTTTTTTCAATAACCTCCTCTTTCCAATTCGTTTTGTGAATAATCTCCTGCAATTCAAGATAAAAGGTGCCTCGATTGAACTGGCCCGGTTCACTTTGAATACAACGGTCGGGGTTCTTGGTTTTTTTGATCCCGCAGACGCTTGGCTGAACCTTGACCCCCAAAAAGAAGATTTTGGTCAAACCCTCGGTTATTACGGTGCCCCAGGTATCTTTCACATCGTTCTTCCTTTCTTCGGTCCGTCGAATCTACGAGATACAGTCGGATTAGGCGCGGACCGGTTTCTAACCTATTCCACCTATGTGTTCTCCGAAGATGTCCTCTCTGGGTTAGACAAGCATGCGAGTACCGCTATCGGTGCTGGAGTCGAATCATTCGAAAGGCTCAACGAAACGTCTCTGCATCTCGTCGAGATTGACAGTCTAAAGAAAGACGCACTCGATCTTTACACCTTTACGCGCGATGCCTACGAACAAAATCGGAAGATGGAGATAAGGGATTAACAGATGAAGAAAGCCATCATTATTTCATTCGGTCTATTGTTATTCTATACGCCCGTCATGGCGGATAGCCTTGAAGAAGTTGAGGCTTTCCTAAAAGATAAGCTCTCTGCAACAACAAGGCTCCTGCAGGATACAAACCTACCCATTGGAGAAAAGAAAGAGAAGATTATCGGTGTCATCAGAGATGCCTTCGACTTTCCATTGATGGCTAAACTGACTCTTGGAAGAAAACATTGGCCGAGCTTGTCTCAAAATAGAAAAAAGCGATTCACAACCCTTTTTGTTCACCGCCTTCAAGTATCGTATATCGATAAATTAGATCTATACAAAGATGAAAAAGTGACGATCAACAAACCGGTCCAGGTGAAAAGGAAGATCCATGTCATGACGAAACTCATCTCCGGCACGAAAAAAATAAACATGCTCTATAAACTATACAAGTCGAAGAAAAGGGGCTGGCTGATCTATGACGTTGAGATTCAGGGTGTCAGCCTGATTACCACATATCGTTCTCAATTTAATGAGGTGCTTCGCACTGGAACCATCGATGACCTTTTCCTGAAAATGGAAGATTCCAGCATTGAATAAATCCCATCCCCCTTTTGTTCTCGATATGGATCTCAACCGATTCCGATGACTGTTTTTGATTCCATCACGCACTGGTTCTTTGATCGGGTTATTCTTGCACGACCACGCGCGGTGCTTGTCTTCCTTACGCTGTTTATCTCATTCGTCGGATACCAGGCAAAAGATTTCCGTCTGGATGCATCCGCCGATTCTTTGATCCTCGAAGACGACAAAGACCTTCATAACACACGAACGGCATACAAGCGCTACGGCCAGCAAGACTTTGTTGTCGTCACATATACCCCAAAAGAAGATCTTTTATCGGAGACAACTCTGAAAAACATCAAAAATTTGAGGGATGAACTCAAGGCCCTTGATGGTGTCTCTTCGGTCATTTCCCTTCTCGATGTCCCCCTGCTGGACAGCCCGCCCATCCCGATTAAGGAGTTATCCAGCACAATCATTACGCTTGGCTCACCTCAAGTCGACAAAGAACTGGCTAGGATTGAACTACAAAATAGCCCCATCTACCAAAACCTTGTAGTCAGCCCCGACATGAAGACAACGGCACTTCAGATTGTCTTTCCGAACAGCCTAGACGGAGATGAGCTAATAGAACGCCGCAGCATTTTCAGGAAAAAACAACAAGAAGGAACCTTGT
>JAJDBV010000044.1 GCA_029261165.1 Nitrospirota bacterium
GATTGGTGTTGGTTTTCCGATACATGGCTCTCCAGGTGCAAGCTTTTGGGGGGTATAGGGAATATTCCCGTTCACTTTCACCATCCTACTACATATGATTTCTTTTTAATATCAATATGTTAAGTGGTATTCAGCAAGCCCGAATTAAATGTAGATTAAAAAGGGATGAGAGGATTGACTTGAAAGATTGAAGACATCTCTAGGTGTGGTCTACGAGCGAGGTGTTGCATAAAGTTTGGTAAATATCATAATGGAAGCTTGGAGACTAGGATTGCGGAAAGTGAGATGAGGCTCCCATGAAGAGGAGCATAGGAAAGGAGAGCCAGAAGTTGATCCTGGAAGCCCATAAGACGCGTCGGGTATACTGGTTCACTTCTGGCGGGAGGGGTGTCTGTGTGGCAAGAGTTTCGGTCGTTATCCGGATGATCGCCTTTTGACTTGGCCATATAATGATCCACACATTTAAAAACATGATCAGACCAAGAGTCGCACCGATCATGATGGCAAGATTCCGGAAATGACCGCCGACCATCAAGCCCATCCCTGCGAGAAGCGTCACAACCGCACTCCATCGGAACCAAAAGAGCGCTCTGGGCAGGAGCTTGAGGACAACGTCTTTCCGGGTGAATGCGTTGCTCTCTTTCATAAAAGGAGTTTGAACCAGGTAGAAATAGTAAAGCAGCCCAATCCAGATCACGCCTGCAACAAGGTGAATCAAACGAAAGAGGATGGGTATAATGGTATCGGGGGTCATCAAATGCTTGTTCCCTTTCGGTGCAGGGTCCCAAGGATAAAGACCCATACGATGTCATAAAGATTGCAACAAACTATGAAGATACACAAAGAGGAATCAATTCGTCAAACGAAAACAATGTCCTAGGATCAGCGCTTGGCGGATCCGTATGTTATGATGCTCTGATATGAATACTTTTGATGTTATGGTCATTGGAGCCGGGAGCGCCGGAAGATACGGAGCCCAGGCGGCGGCAAAATGCGGGGCCAAAGTCGGACTGGTTGAAACCGGCCCGTTTGGGGGGCTTTGCATCCTCAAGGGCTGTATGCCGACAAAGGCATATCTCCGCTCGTCGGATCTTATCGGCTTGCTGAAGAAAGCCCCTCATGTTGGTGTTTATCCGGGAAAGAGGGTTGACCTCCGCTTCGACGAAATAAAGGAACGGAAAGACCGCCTCATCCAAGAGATGGCGGACTACGCCCAGGAAGCAATTGAAAAAAATCCGAACATCACCCTCCTCTCCGGAAAGGCCCGGTTTTTATCTAAAAATGTAGTTAAGGTGGGACAGACCGATTTTTCCTGCGAGAGATTTCTGATCGCGACCGGCTCCCGTGTGGTCATTCCGCCTTTTCCCGGCCTGGAAGGGGTTGGATACATGACCAGTGATGATGCCCTGGCACTTGAAACCATCCCGCAATCCATGGCCCTCTTAGGCGGTGGAGCGGAGGCCCTGGAATTCGGGCAATTTTTTAACCGGATGGGGACAAAGGTCACTCTTTTGCAACGGAGCAAGCATATTTTGAGCGGGGAAGATCCAGACATTGGGATTACGCTCGCCGACTATCTTCGTGAAGATGGCATCGACCTTTATACCGGCGTTCGGGTTCTGGAAATGGAAAGGGACGAGGCTGGGAGGAAGGTTTTTTTTGAGTGTGAAGGGAATAGGAAAACCGTAGAGGCTGAGATCATCATGGTTGCCACCGGCCGGACCGGAAATGTTGAGGAACTCCATCTTGATGCAGCGGGCGTCAAGCTCTATGACAAGGGGATCGAGGTTAATGACTTCCTTCAAACGAGCAATGAAAATATTTATGCCGCAGGAGATGTGACCGGCATTTTACAGGTTGTAAATATGGCAACCTATCAGGGTGCGATTGCGGGAAAGAATCTCGCCAAAGGTCCTGTGGAAAAGACCGATACCCGCGTTATTCCCCGTGCGGTCTTTTCGGACCCGGAGGTGGCGCGCGTCGGTTTATCAGAACGCGAGGCAAAAGAACAAGGGATTTCAGTCCGTGTTGGCAAGTTCCCTTTCAGTGACCTGGGAAAGGCCATCGTGACCGACCGCATGGAGGGTTTTATCAAGATCCTGGCCGATCCGGTGCGAGGCGAGATCCTGGGCGTACAAATATTGGGAGCGGAGGCCTCCAACCTGATTCACCAGGGGGTCGTGGCCATGCACTTTCGGGCAACGCTGGCGGAATATGCCCGTATCTCTCACATCCATCCGACCTTGGCAGAAATCATGCTTTATCTGGTTGAGGACATGCTGGGAGAAGACTAAAACGTCGATGCTTCTGCCTTGGAATATTCTGAGAGCACTTCAATAATCAGGCTGTTTGTCCTGGGAAACCCTTCGATTTTGGGGAAGGTTGTCCGTTCGACCCCTTTGATCAGGCCGATATCTTTCACAAACCAGCTGTTTGTTTTATCGATCATTCGGACGACGTCCTGATTGCCGGAAAGGGTGATTCGGATCACCAGGGTTCCCACTATTTTCAGGCTGTCTTTAAAGACCCCCGCCGGCACGGAGACTGTCTCAAACTTTTCTGCAATGACGTGGGCACTGACGTCCGCCTGCTCATCTTTTCCATCATGGTCCAGGTCAAGTCCGAACGCGACCTTCTTCTTTTCGATCTGTGAATAGGGATGATGAAAAGTCATCGGGAATTCAATGACCTGATAAGGGACAAGCTGACGCTCGAAGAGGGTAGTCGGCTCTCCTCCGTGGTAGACAATTCCCTCCTTATCCCTGGAAAAAAGGCTCTTGCTGGGTCCATGGTTGGCCTGGTTGCTTTCGGTAAACACCATGACCTCTACCCCATTTTGATCAATTGTTTTCTCGACCATCGCAACATTGGTATAAGAGGCGATCCGCTGCACATCGTCAAGAACGGACCCCTCATATCTCCAGGTGCGTCCCACCTCATCGGGGAAGTAGCGTTCAATCTCCGGAATCACATCTCTTTCTTCCGCAGGGGCCATCAAGGGGGTCAAGATAAGAGGGAAAAAGAGTAGTGCTTTCAGGACATTATTCAGCAAGAGGAGCCTTTTCATCCCTGCATAATAGAGGGAATATGGTGAGGAGTCAACGACCCATGACCCGGACCGTATCAGTGAGTTCAGGCCTGATGAGTCCTTCATCAGGATGGGTCGGTTGATACCGGCGGGCTTGAAACAAATAAGAAGCTGCTGGCGATCGAGAAAGCCTTCTGCCAACCACTCCTCAATATTCTTATGGTATACTTACTTTAATCGCTTCCGCACTCAAACGAGAGCTGCTTGTGTGAAATGGAGGTTTTTTTAGCCTTCAGCCGGTCGGAAGAAGAATCATTTTAAATATACCTTGCGAGGAGCTCTAGCCAAAAGTCATGAAATATTCAGGGGCCAGTCGTAGCATTACGCTTCGACTGAAGTTTAAAAACAAGGTCGGTATACTTGGACAGATTACTTCTGTCATCGGGGAAGTGGGGGGGGATATCGAAGGGGTTGATATTGTCAATGCCGACCGGGGGATGGTTTCGAGAGACATCACCGTAAAGACGCGTGATGAAGCGCATGTAAAAGAGATTGTTGCCCAGATTAAGAAGCTCCCGAATGTCCAATTTCTCCACCGCTCTGACCGGACCTTCCTCCTCCATTTGGGCGGAAAGATTGAGATTGCGAACAAGATTCGCCTCAAGACAAGGGATGACTTGTCACGTCTTTATACTCCCGGAGTGGCCCATATCTGCATGGCCATTCACGAAGATAAGGGGAAGGCCTTCACCCTGACGATCAAGCAGAACAGTGTCATGATTGTTACAGACGGCTCTGCTGTCCTGGGCCTCGGTAACATCGGGCCGGAGGCCGCGATGCCGGTCATGGAGGGGAAGGCGATGCTCTTTAAGGAGTTCGCCAAGGTAGATGCCTATCCAATCTGTCTAGGGACGCAGGATACTGAGGAGATCATCCAGACGATTAAGCGGATTTCTACCGGGTTTGGCGGTGTCAACCTGGAGGATATTTCCTCCCCCAGATGTTTCGAGATCGAGCATCGTTTAAGGGAAGAATTGGATATCCCGGTTTTTCACGATGATCAGCATGGTACGGCCATCGTTGTCCTGGCCGCCCTGATCAATGCCGTAAAAATTATTAAAAAAGACTTCTCAGACCTGAAGGTTGTGATCAATGGGATCGGCGCCGCGGGAATTTCCATTACAGAGATCCTTCTGGCCTCCGGTGTCAAGCAGGTTATTGGGTGCGATCGCAAGGGAACACTTTACGCGGGCAGAAAAACAGGAATGAACAAGGCAAAAGAGGAATATGTCAAAAGGACAAACCTTCATCACTTGAAGGGGGGCCTGGAAGAGGCTCTACAAGGGGCAGACATCTTTATTGGGGTTTCCAGCGGGGGGGTTCTTAAACACGCTGCCATCAAAAAGATGGCCCGCGATCCGGTGATCTTTGCCCTGGCCAATCCCACACCCGAGATCATGCCTGAAGAGGCGGAAGGGAGCGTTCGGATTATGGCAACCGGGCGATCCGATTATCCTAATCAGATCAACAACGTCCTTGCCTTCCCGGGTATCTTCAGAGGCGCCCTCGATTCTCGGGCCTCTCAGATCAACATGGAGATGAAACAGGCCGCGGCCCATGCCATTGCCTCCATTATTCACGACGAGGATCTTTCTGAGGATTACATCATTCCGGGGGTCTTCGACCGTAAGGTCACGAAAGCCGTTGCTCAGGAAGTCGCCAAGGCGGCCGTCAAAACAGGTGTCGCCCGCCGTGAAAAGAAGAAGTCCTCCAGAAACCTTACTTTTTAAGGGATGCCCTCAAGCAATGCGAAGCTTCTCCTTCAAGGTGTGAATCGTTTTGCCCGGACTTTGGGCGAAAAAAGAACCGACAGGAAGAAGATGGTCGTGGTCAGGAGGACGATGGTCGCCCCGGAAGGGAGATCAAACCAGTAAGAAAAGACCACGCCTGCCCATGATGAGAGCACCCCGATCATTACAGAGTAAAAGATCATTCCCTTCATACTTTTTGCCCATTGCTGCGCCGCAGCCGCTGGAATGACCAGCAGGGCAAAGACAAGGATCGACCCCACCGCCTTCAGAGAAATCACGACCGTTAGAGAGACCAGGTTCAGTAACAGGAAGGAGAGGTTCCGCGCCGGGATTCCACTTGCCTCCGCCATTTCCTGATCGAAAGAGATAAAATGGAACTCCTTAAAGAATAAAAGGGTCGTCACCAGGATAGCAATCGTCAGAAACAAGATAATCTTCAGGTCATTTGCGGTGACGGACAAAATACTCCCGAAAAGGTAGCCGTAAACTTCCGGATCATAGCCCTTCATCAAGCCGATAAAAAGGATCGCAAGCGCCATGGTAAAGGTATAGAAGACACCAATCGGTACATCCGGCTTCATTTTCCCTTTTTCCTGAAGCTTGCCGATGATTGAT
>JAJDBV010000045.1 GCA_029261165.1 Nitrospirota bacterium
TGACATACGAACGGAGGGCAATAAATTCCTAGTGCTAGGCAAAAAAAGGGATAGAATCATGGCCGATGATCTCATTTTTATGAAAGGGATAAAATAGCGGGTTCTGAGGAGGTAAACGAAGATGGTCTCGCATTTGCTATATGAGCCTTGCATTGCAGCAAGTTTCGCCCCGGAAAATCGGAGAACGGAAATGATACGATCAGAATCTACCTCATTGCTTCCCGGTCTGGATAGCTCAGCGACCCAATCGGGTTCTGGGCTTCATAAAAAAGAAGAGGAAGCACCGCTTGAAGGATTTTTGCAGGTATGGACAAAGGTATCTGAAGAAAATGATGCTTTGGCATCGATAGATGATGCCTTGGGTGAAGCGGTTTTGCCGGAAGGAATCCCATTCTTGATTCAAGATGGAAAAGGACAGACAGAAGTCGAAGATGTGTCTAGTGTGGAAAATACACCCGGTGTGATTGTGGCCGCGGCTGCATTGGATATGAGCGCACAAACACATCCGAGCAATTTGGCACCTGAGTCTGGAGAAATTACGCAACAAACGCCTGTTATCCCGGAACTTCTTGATGGTTCTAAAGAAGTCGCACATCTTACGGCTCTGAAGATGGGGCGTTCAACGTCGATGGCGCCGTCCGGAGACGTGACGGATACGAAACGTGACTATCTCTCGACTGAAGATCAGAGCGTCGCGCCGGACCCGGACCGGATCGGGAAATTCGGCCTCAATCCGGAAGTGTCTGTTGGTCCGGAAGGCGAGGGAAGCGCTCCGGCTCAAGGAGTGGAGATGTCTACATTCTTGGAGTCGCTTGATCACGAGACTGCTGCTCCTCGTGTCATTCCCCTAAGCACAGAACAGGCGGTTGAACTTAAAACTGAAGGCCTTAAGAAATCCGGCCTTGATCAGACCTCTTTGTTTGATTTGGGTGGCAAGGGGGATGGGGTGATCAAATCGCTCTCTTCAATGGGTTCGGGTGCTGCCGATCTTGATGGCGGAAGTGGCCGTTCATTTCAAGGGAAGGAGGACGGTAAGATTTCTCCAGTCGTTCTGGGTCAACCTCTCTCGGAAGCGTTCTCAGGACTGATTCAGGTTGATTCAGAAGGAGGACTTGATCGATCTGTGCAGGTTCAGCTTCCTGCCGCCGAGACCCGCCTTCCTGACGGGATTCCTTCTGAGAAAATGCTTCTCCGGCAGGTGACTGAAAAGATACAACTCTGGCGGCCTCACACGAGTGATGTCATCCGGTTTCAACTGGAACCCGAAACGCTTGGGATGCTTCAGGTAGATATTTCCCTGAATGAAAACGGGGTCGTTGCGAAGATCATCACTGAGCATCATTTTGTAAAGACCCTTTTGGAACAGAATCAAAATATGCTTCGCGAAACCTTGTCCGAGAAAGGCCTCAGTGTTGATCAATTTTCTGTGAACGTCGGGACGCCAAACGATCAGAATGCAGATCGGCAGAATAACCGACAGCCTTCCCTGGAAGTTCCCCGGAATTTTCCAGAACAGGATGAACGCTTCTCCCATTTTGATGCAAGCAAGTTAAGACAATCAGGGGATTATCGGATTAATTTATATATATAAAATCAATCGGGTTATCGGGCAGACCAACGGAGGATAGAGAAATGGAACTCACGGGTGTGACGGCTTTAGAAAAAGATCCTTTCTTGTCTCAAAGGACAGGTGGAGGAGAAGAAAAAAAAGGTGGAGGGGCGAAAGAGCTCGGAAAGGATTCTTTCTTGAGGTTATTAACGACCCAGTTGCAGTATCAGGATCCACTCAGTCCTCTGGAGAGTACCGAGTTTGTATCACAGCTCGCTCAATTCAGCCAGCTTGAGCAAATGACGACGGTGAATCAAACCTTGGGATCGTTGGTTGACTCGAACACCTCACTCAATAACTACGCAGTGACCGGACTGGTCGGAAGAGAGGTTCAGGTCGTCGGTGGAAGTATCCCGCATGTCGCGGAGACCGACTCAGTCCTGAGTTACCTCCTGGAAGAAGATTCCGGGAGAGTGATTATCCAGGTCGAGGATGACGCTGGAAGCGTTGTTCGACTCATCGAAGCCGGACCTCAGGAAAAGGGTGTTTGGAATGTCTTTTGGGATGGCCATGATCAGGATGGCAACCTTCTCCCAAGTGGTAAATATCAATATACAGTCTCCGCAGTCGATTCAAGCGGTGGGCCGGTGACCAGTACTACATATACTTCGGGACGGGTAGAGGAAGTCACTTTCAACAACGAAGTTCCTTACCTGGTCATCAACGGTGGAAATATCCCGGCATCGTCATTGGTAAGCGTTATTAATTAAGAGGATTCTGATTCAGTCCGGGTTGCATGATTCAGAGGTTTTTTTAATAGGAAGAATTCTTGCCCATCTTGGGAGGGTTCTTTAAAACAAGGAGGAGTATATGGCCATATTGACTTCACTTTTTGCAGGCGTGAGCGGTTTAAGTGCTTTTGGCACCGGTCTATCGGTCGTCAGTAATAATATCGCCAATATGAACACCATCGGGTTTAAAGACGGCGATGTTTCGTTCTCAGATATCATCAGCCAAAGCCTTGGAGGCGCTGCCGGGGGGTCTCAGGTCGGTCGCGGTGTCTTCGTGAACAGTGTTCGTACACAGTTTACCCAGGGTTCTTTTGAAACGACAGGCAATTCTCTGGACATGGCAATAGAGGGAGATGGATTCTTCGTCATGCAGGATGCGGCAGGCGGAGAGTTCTACTCGCGCGCAGGCATTTTTAATCTGGACCAAAACGGGACGGTTGTCAATCCGGGAGGGCTTTCCCTCCAAGGCTTGCAGGCGGACATCTCCGGGAATTTGACGGGGCAGACTGGCGATATTGATCTGGCCGCGACGGCCTTCCCTCCCCTTGCAACGACCAATGCAGATTTTGTCGCAAACCTTGATTCCAGGGGGATCATCCCGCCGGCTTTTGACGTGACCAACCCCGCAGGCACGTCAAACTTTTCGTCGAGCATCACAGTTTTTGATTCTCTTGGGAATGGCCATCTGGTGAGTACATATTTTAGAAAGAGTGCTGTCGCCCCGGCGGGGAATACATGGGAATACTTTGGGGTGGTCGATGCGAATGACGCGACCGCCGGAGTGGCTCAGATACAAGCCCAAGGGACATTGACATTTGGGAACAATGGTGCCCTGCTGACTGAGAGTGCCGTGACCTACCCTTTGGTCAGCGGTGGTTTCGATTTTGCCGGAGGGCCGAGTCAGGGCCAGGTCATTGGTTTCGATTTTGGGCAGAGCGTCACAACCGATGGAGGGCTTGGACTGGACGGACTTACACAATTTGGAACGACATCGGCTCTCCTGAATCAAAGTCAGGACGGCTTTGCCTCGGGATCGCTTCAGAGGGTTTCAATCAATAAGGAGGGTATCGTTACCGGGCTTTTCACAAACGGGAAGAGCAGAACGCTTGCCCAGATTATCCTCTCCAGATTCAACAGCACGCAGGGCCTGTCGAAAGCCGGGAATAATCTCTATACCATCTCAGCGGATTCAGGTCAGCCGATTACCGGTGTGGCGGACTCTGCCGGATTGGGAAAGATTCTTACAAACTCCCTTGAATTGTCCAATGTTGATCTTGCCCAGCAATTTGTAAAGATGATCGAGTTCCAAAGGGGATTCCAGGCCAACTCCCGGGTGATCACGACCACGGATGATATCCTTCAGGAATTGGTGAATATAAAGCGGTAACATTCTGATAGACAGAGGTCGTGAAAAGGGTTCTCCATTAATACCGGGAGAGCCCTTTTTTATTGTGTTCCGGTAGGCCTTCCTGTTTTTCAAAGGGAGCGTCAAAGCTCTGACGACATTATTCTCTGGTTTGACGTTATCTTCTGGCCTAATCCTGGAGGGTTCCTGGGGCGACCTCACCCAAACCCCATTTAAACTGAATGAAAATATTAGGTTTGGATCTTTTTAGGATTGATGCGGGGACTTTTTAATACTGGCATGGACATTGCAGTCTCTGCCTGAGGATCCGGTTTATAAGGAGAATTCCGATGGCTGTAGAAGAGAGTAAAGAAACACCGGAGAATAAGGATGTCCCGAAGAAGGGATCCTTAATGATGTTCATTCTCATTGGGGTCGGCGCTTTGCTACTGGGTGCAGGGGGCTCTTTTTTCTTTTTAAATAAGCCGCCCGTAGAAAAGGCCAGTGCGTCCGAGGCCAAGGCGGAAAGCGAGGAAGAAGAGGAGGAAGTGGTCGAGGGTGAAGAGGATGAGATCATTATCTACACGCTCGAACCCTTTGTTGTGAATTTAACGGATACCCCTGAAAGCAGGTATCTTAAGGTGACGATCAATCTTGATTTGATCAAAACTGAATATTCAGAGAACCTCACCGCGCATCTTCCTCAGATCCGGGACAGCCTCCTGATACTCTTCAGCAGTAAAGACTATGCCAGTATTCGGAGCGTTGAGGGGAAGATGGAGTTGCGTGATGAAATCCTTCAACGAATCAATGGCGTCTTTAACAAGAAGAAAGTCAAGACGGCTTATTTTATGGACTTTGTCACACAATAAAGGAGGTCTCTCCAGGATCCATCCTTGGGTCCTGGGAAGACAAGGGAGACATGGGAGAAAAGGTACTATCCCAGGATGAGGTTGAGGCCCTTCTTAGAGGGGTCCAGGGTGGGGATGTCGACACGGAAGTCGTCGAGGGTCCCACGTCCGGTGTTCGGGCTTATGATCTCACGAGTCAAGACCGGATCATCCGCGGGAGAATGCCGAGTCTTGAGATTATCAATGATAGGTTTGCAAGGTTGTTCCGGGTTTCTATCTCTGCATTCTTCAGGAAAGAGGCAGAAGTGTCGCCTGTGTCCGTTGATATCATAAAGTTTGGGGAGTTTACTCGGATGATTCCTCTTCCGAGCAATATTAATGTTGTCAAGATGGATCCGCTCCGAGGCCATATCCTGATTGTCCTCGACGCAAAGGGAATATACAGGATGATCGACCTTTATTTTGGCGGTCAGGGTCAGACCTACGTAAAGGTTGAGGGTAGGGATTTTACAACAGTCGAGCACAGGATCATCCAAAAGGTGGTCAAGATACTCCTTGATGATTTCCAAAAGGCCTGGAGTCCTCTCCATAAGGTCAATGTCATGTTGGTCAGGTCTGAGATCAATCCACAGTTTGCCACGGTTGTTGCCCCGACAGAAGTTGTCGTCAAGGTGGCGTTCAAGCTGGAGTTGGAAGGAGAGAGCTGCGACATCATTGTTTGCCTTCCCTACCCGACAATTGAACCGATTCGGGAAAAATTATACGGCGGTTTTCAAAGCGATCAACTCGAGGTGGATGGGCAATGGGGTGTGCGGTTTCGATCTGAGCTGACAAATTGTTTCTTGAATGTAACGGCAGAGGTGGGAGAAGCCTCATTGACGCTGGATGAAGTGATCCATTTGTCCGAAGGAGATATCATCGTTTTAGATAAAGGTATCACTGAGGATTTTACCATGAAGGTAGAAGGACGGCCGAAGTTTTCAGGCAAGGCCGGAACCCATCAGGGGAATCCGGCCTTCCAGATCACTTCCATGGTCCATGACGATTAGGAGAAGGTATGGCGACGGACAATAAAGAACAGGAAACGGAAGAAAAAGCAGCCGGTGATGCTGAAGAGCCGAAAGCCGCATCATTCTCAAGCCTTGATCCGAAGGAGCCGGATCAGCCGGTGGGCAACCTTGACTTCATCCTGGATGTTCCGCTGCGTGTGACGGTCCATCTCGGAGGTACAAAGATGATCATCCGGGATCTCTTACAGCTTGGCCAGGGATCTGTTGTCGAACTTGACAAGTTGGCTGGGGAGCCGATGGATGTGCACATCGGAGACAAACTGGTGGCCCGTGGCGAGGTCGTTGTCGTAAACGAAAAGTTTGGTGTGAGGCTCACCGATATCGTGACACCGGTGGAGCGGGTACAACAACTCAATAAATAGGGGGTAACATCTTGGATCTCGTTCCCAGTCTATTTAAGATGGCTTCGGCCCTGCTTCTTGTTTTAGGGATAATTGTTCTGGCGGCCTATGGCGCGAAACGTTTTTTTGGTCCACAGCTGGGACGTTTTCGATCTCAATCTCTGATACAGGTTCTGGCAACCTCCTATCTTGGGGCGAAAAGAGAGATTGCCGTTGTCGAAGTCGGTGAAGAATATTTTGTCATAGGCGTTACGCCAAACAATATCTCCATGTTGACCCGATTGAAAAACATGCCCGAAAAGCAGAATCAGATCGGCGAGACCCCGGAGGGCCGCCAGACATGACACGATATCTCTTTCCGGTCATTTTCGTGGTTTTCATGTCGGTGATGACGCCTTCCGTGGGTTTGTCAGAAGAGGGTGTCGGGAAGCGTGTTGAATCTGAGAACGGATCTCCCAGCCTGACGCTCAGTCTTGATGGTGGGTCGCCCAGCCGGATGTCGGTCGGGATCCAGATCCTGGCCCTATTGACGGTCCTTTCCCTGGCGCCTGCCATTTTTATCATGATGACTTCTTTTACGAGGATCGTGGTCGTCCTTTCCTTCTTGAGGCAGGCCCTGGGGACGCAGCAGGCACCGCCCAACCAGGTCCTCATCGGCCTGGCACTCTTTCTGTCATTTCTTGTGATGTCGCCCGTTTGGATAAGGGTGAATTCCGAGGCGTTACAGCCCTATCTTTCTGAAGAGATCTCCCAGTCCGATGCCCTGGAGCGGGCGGCCAAACCGGTTCGGGGGTTTATGTTGCGACAGGTGCGGGAGAAGGACCTTGCCCTTTTTGTGAAAATGGCAAAACTCTCCCCTCCGGAAAATTCGGAGGATGTTCCGACCTATACTGTTATTCCTGCCTTCATGGTGAGTGAACTTCGAACGGCATTTCAGATCGGCTTCCTGGTCTATCTCCCGTTTCTTGTCATTGATATTGTCGTCGCCAGCATCCTCATGTCCATGGGAATGATGATGCTTCCTCCGGTGATGATCTCGCTCCCTTTTAAGTTGATTTTATTTGTCCTGGCGGATGGTTGGCATTTGATTGTGGGTTCGTTGGTCGAAAGTTTTGTTTAAGGAGAGGATCCGATGACTTCTGAGTTTGTGATTGAAATCGTTCAAAAGGCCACAGAAACAGCAATTTTTCTTTCGGGGCCTGTGCTGATCTTCAGCCTGGTGACCGGTTTGCTCGTCAGCCTTTTCCAGGCGGTGACGCAGATCAATGAGGCAACTTTGACCTTTCTGCCCAAGATCCTCGCGGTTGCACTCGCATTATTCCTCTTTCTCCCCTGGATGATGTCGATGATTGTGGGATTTACAAGCAATTTGCTCATTAATATTCCGATATATGTACGGTAGCCCTGAGGAAGTTCCAGAATGGAATTGATCGAGATGATTATAAAAAATGAGACCTCGTTTCTATTGATCTTGTTTCGGGTGTCGGCCTTTCTGGTGGCCTTGCCCATTCTGGGCGGCGGCGGTGTGCCGATGTCTATCAAGGTGATGGTGTCTATATCCATTTCAGTGGTTCTATTCCAGATTCTGAAAGTTGAAGCGGCTCCTCTGGCATATGGTTCTCTCACGGTCGGCATCATTGGAGAAGTTCTGATTGGCCTCGTGATTGGACTGGGGGCGCGCCTGCTCTTCGCGGCGGTTGAGCTTGGCGGGACGATTGTTGGTTTTCAGATGGGGTTTGGTGTTGCGAATGTTTTTGACCCGGTCTCAAACAGGCAGGTGGGATTGATTGGACAGGTCCAGAACCTGGTTGCAACCCTGATTTTTTTGGTGACAAACGCGCATCATATTGTTCTCCGCGCCCTGGTCCGTAGTTTTCGACTCATCCCGTCATTTGGGTTCTATCCTTCGGAGGCCTTGGTGGGTCATCTGATGCGGCTGGCCGGAGAGATGTTTGTCCTCGGTATCAAGATCGGCATTCCCGTGATTGCGGCCCTGCTGTTTGCAAATATTGCAATCGGCATTCTCTCTCGCGTGGTTCCCCAAATTAATGCGCTCTTATTTAGCTTTCCGGTGACGATTGGACTTGGTCTTCTGGTCATTGGCGCCTCCTTGCCTGTGTTTGTTGGATTGTTGCGGAAGCAGATGGTTGGCTTGGAGGAAGTGGTCTTTAATCTTTTGGTGGGGATGCAGAATCCTTAGAAGGACTCCCTTGCAGGGGGAGAAATGATGATGAACTGTTGGAGAAGGTAAGATGGCAGCGGACGATCAAGAGCGTACAGAACAAGCGACCCCAAAACGCCGCGAAGAGTCGCGCCAAAAAGGGAATGTTGTCAAGAGCCAGGAGGTCAGCTCTGCAGTTTTGATTCTTGTTGCGGCGTGGTCCCTGAGCAGCATGGGTTCAACGCTCCACCTTGGAATAGATGGCGTCATGGCCCGTACCTGGTCTTCTTTCGCATCAGGGCCGATGACACAACACTACTTTTATCAGTTGATGATAAACAGTATGACCAGTGTCTTATTTCTTCTTGCGCCGGTGACAGGCGCGCTTGCCCTGGTGGGTATCGTTTCAGGGGTCGCACAGCATGGATTTATTTTTACGGCGACGCCGCTTGCTCCCGACTGGTCTCGTATCAATCCCCTCTCTGGATTCGGGCGGATCTTTTCCCTGCAGGCCCTGATGTCCCTGGGCAAGACGATCATGAAGTTTATTGTCGTTGCATTCGTGGCCACTCTTGTGATCCGTCGGGAATTCCCATCCGTCTTTATCGCGATTGATCTCAGCCCGAGTCAGATTGTGGCGATGACCGGAGGAGGCGTTGTCCGTCTGATCTTCTGGTCGGGCATGGTGATTGCGGTGATCGGGATCGCCGATTACGGGTTTCAGCGGTGGGATCATGAGCGGAAACTCCGAATGACAAAGGAGGAGATTAAGGAAGAGCTCAAACATACAGAGGGAACCCCGCTGGTTCGGTCCCGTATACGAAGTCTTCAGAGAGAGATGGCCCGGAAACGCATGATGGATGATGTTCCGAAGGCCGATGTCGTGATTACCAATCCGACGGCATTGGCAGTGGCCCTCGTATATCAAGCAGGTGGTCTGGAAGCCCCGAAGGTGGTTGCCAAAGGGGCCGGCTTTATTGCGAAGCGGATTCGGGAAGTTGCCCGTGAAAATGGCGTCCCCCTGGTCGAGAACAAACCGCTTGCCAGAGCGGTTTTTAAGACCGTGGAGATCGGGGAGATGATCCCATCACGGTTCTATCGGGCCGTGGCCGAAATATTGGCCTATGTTTACAAATTACGAGGAAAGGGATGATGCGTCCCGACTTTTACAGGAAGTGGAACGATGATCTTCCCCAATCTTTGTACGGGGAAAACGTTGACAGGACCCCCCACCCCCTTTGATAAAAAAAGGGGGTAATCCTCCCAAACCCTCTTTTTGCGAAGAGGGCAAGGGGGGATTCCAAAAGTAAGGTGTGAGATGGCTGAGACAGTTCTTGAACCCAAATCAATGTGGTTGACAGCGAAAAAAGGCGATGTGGTCATGACGCTGGGTGTGGTCGGCATCCTGATGCTGATGATCCTTCCTCTGCCAACCCTGCTTCTGGATCTCCTCCTCGCGTTCAGTTTTAGTTTCGCCCTCGTCATCTTATTTGTGTCGATGCATACGCTGAAGCCCGTAGAGTTTTCAGTCTTCCCCTCCATCCTGCTGATTGTCACCCTCTTCCGCCTCTCTCTTAATATTGCCACGACCCGACTCATCCTCCTTCGAGGGAATGAGGGGATTGACGCGGCTGGAGAAGTCATCAAGACCTTTGGGAATCTTGTCATTGGCGGTAACTATGCCGTCGGTCTGGTGGTCTTTCTTATTCTGGTTGTTATTAATTTTGTGGTGATTACAAAGGGGGCCGGCCGTGTTGCCGAGGTCGCGGCGCGGTTCATGCTTGATTCGATGCCTGGAAAGCAGATGAGCATCGATGCCGATCTGAATGCCGGGATTATCGACGACAAGGAGGCGCGAAGGCGGCGTGAAGCGATCTCCAGCGAGGCCGATTTCTATGGGGCGATGGATGGTGCGAGTAAGTTTGTTCGGGGAGATGCGATTGCCTCGATCATGATCATCATCGTGAATATTGTCGGTGGGCTGATCATCGGTGTTGCACAGCAGGGGATGCCCTTGTCGGATGCAGCGCTAAACTACACCCTTCTGAGTATTGGGGATGGTCTGGTGGGCCAGATCCCGGCCCTGATTATTTCAACCGCGGCGGGTATCGTTGTGACCCGTGCAGCAGGGGAGTCCAGTCTTGGGTCCGATATCGCTCAGCAAATGTTGACCCATCCGCAGGCCCTACTCGGCGCAGCGGGTATTATCTTTTTGTTCGGTCTTATTCCGGGACTTCCCCATACGGCCTTTCTGATCCTGTCGGCCGCGATTGGATTTGTTGGGTACAGAGCCCTAAAGTCAAAGAGTGAATCCACAGGCGCCGCGGTCGAGGAAGTGGTTGAAGCGACCCCCGCTTCCGAGAAGAATGAATGGCTGGCCCCGCTTGACCTCATGGACCTGAATGTCGGCTATGGATTAATTTCGTTGGTAGATGAGGCACAGGGCGGGGAGTTGTTGAAACGCATTACTGCGATACGGAAACAGTTGGCAACTGAACTCGGTTTTGTCGTCCCACCTATCCATATTCGAGACAATCTTAAGATCAAGCCGAATGAGTATATGATTATGATCAATGGGGTCGAAGTTGCCCAGGGAGAACTTCTCCCGCGGCATTACCTGGCGATGAATCCCTCTGGAAAGACAAAGGGCTTCGATGGCATTCCAACAAAAGAACCCTGCTTTGGCCTTGATGCCCTTTGGGTGACTGAAAAAGAGAAGGATCAGGCCCAGATTGAAGGATTTACAGTCGTCGATGTTCCCTCCGTTATGGCGACCCATCTGACGGAGACCATCCGTGCACACGCCCATGAACTTCTCGGGCGGCAGGAAACCCAAGTCCTCCTTGATCAGTTCGGCAAGGAGTCCCCGAAAGTGATTGAGGAACTGATTCCGAACCTCCTGCCTCTGGGAGGCGTTGTCAAGGTACTCGGAAATCTCCTGCGTGAACGTGTCTCGATACGTGATCTTCGAACGATCCTGGAGACCCTTGCGGATTATGCCTCAGTGACAAAAGATGCGGATCTTCTCACCGAATATGTTCGGCAGGCATTGGCCCGTAGCATCACCACTCAGTATCAGACCCCTGAAAGAACGCTTCCCGTGATCAGTATTGACCCCAACCTGGACCAGAAGGTCTCGGAGTCGATTCAAGAGACGCCTCAGGGCGCGTACCTGGGTCTTGATCCTCTTTTCACGCAAAGGATGTTGGTTCAGATCAAAGAGGCCTCTGACAAGGTTTCTCTCAAAGGGTATCAATCCGTCGTTCTATGTTCACCGGTGATCCGTCCCCATTTAAGAAAATTAACAGAACGTTTTCTTCCTGATCTCGCGGTACTCTCCTCCAACGAGGTGGCGCCGCAGGTAAAATTACAGACAATAGAAATTGTGAGGATGTCCGATGAAAATTAAGAAATTCGAGTCCTATGAGGTTTCCCATGCGCTCCGTGAAATTAAGAGGGAGATGGGTCCTGAAGCCGTTATTTTGTCAACACGGGAGATTCGTAAAAAGGGAGCGGTCATACTGAGGCGTCCCATTATAGAGGTGACGGCCGCGGTTGACCTTTCTCCAACATCTCAGATCTTGGGGGGGGAGAAAACCCAGGCATTTGAGGAACATCTGGTGGCGGCGACCCGGACACAAGACAAAGAAGGTCCATCCGTATATGAGGCCCTGAGTGAGATTAAGGCGTCGATTGAGGGAATTCGAAAGGAAGACCTCTTGAAAAGAGAGGATCTCTCGGACAGCGATGCGGCCTTGTATGAGATTAAGGCGTCGATTGAGGGAATTCGAAAAGAAGACCTCTTGAAAAGAGAGGATCTCTCGGTCAGCGATGCGGCCTTACATGAGATTAAGGCGTCGATTGAGGGAATTCGGAAGGAAGACCTCTTGAAAAGAGAGGATCTTTCGGTCAGCGATGCAACCTTGCGTGAGATTAAATCTTCTCTTGAAGTGATGCAGAATGCGGACAAGTCAGAACAAGAGGATCAATCCGGCAAGATCCATGAGACATGGCTGGAGATGAAGGTCATGTTAAAGGCCCTGACAGATTTAAAGCAACAGGAAAAGGCCTCTAAAGAGCCGTCTGCCCTGGACAATATCTTTAATCAGTTGGTCTTAAACGGGGTCGATGAAAAAGTAACGAAGTCGCTTTTCAATTTGATGAAGGAAAAACTGAATGGAGAAGACCTCTGGAAAGAGGAACATGTGCGTCGCTACCTCGGACAGATCATGGAAGGGGTCATTCATGTCACAGGTCCGATTGCTCCGGTGGAGGATGTCTCTAAAGCGGTGATGCTTGTTGGCCCAACCGGAGTTGGCAAGACCGAAACCCTTGCAAAAATTGCAGCGGAACAGGTCAGGCTCAGACGGAAAGTCACACTGATGACGCTTGATTCCGATCGAATCGGGGGTGTTGAAAAGCTAGTGAGCTACGCGAAGAAGGTAGGTGCGCCGGTCATGGTCGCGGGATCTGAAAATGAGCTTCATCATGCCGTTTCTCAGCGGCAAAAAGGGGAGTTGATCCTGATCGATACGCCCGGACGAAGTCATCGTAATTTGAGGCAATTATCGAAGCTCAAGGCCTTGGGTGAGATCGGAATTCCTTTGGAGACGCACCTGGTTTTGTCTTCCAACACGAGAGAAAGCGACATGGGCGATATGGTTGATCAGTTTTCGGTGATCCCCATCGATTCTCTCCTTTTTACCAAGATGGACGAAACAAGGACTTACGGTTCTCTCTTTACCGTCTTGGGGAGAAAAAAGAAACCGATGTCCTATTTTACGTCGGGACAGCGTGTCCCGGAAGATATTGAGTTGGCGACCCCCAGGCGTCTGGCGGAGTTGATTCTTCATTAGGAAAGTTGTCATGTGGTTTTATTCACAATTTTATAGGGTGGGTGCTTAGGATGGAAGAGACGGAAATGCTTTGTGATAAGGCCAAAGATCAATCGATGAAATCGGTTCATCTTCCCAGGGTTGTTGCAGTAACCAGCGGGAAAGGGGGGGTTGGAAAAACCAATGTGGTGGCTAATCTTGCCATCTCACTTACCTCCATTGGAAAGTCGGTACTGGTCCTTGACGCAGATCTTGGCCTGGGGAACATCGATGTTCTTTTTGGGATCATCCCAAAGTACACCTTAGAACATGTTCTTCTGGGTGAGAGGAGCTTGAACGAGGTTATCATCACCGGCCCCTGCGGCATTCAGATTCTTCCGACCAGCTCTGGAACGGAAGACATGACCCATCTCTCTTCGGAGCAGAAACTGATTCTTTTGGGGGAAATTGACCGGCTGGATAAGCCGATCGACATATTTCTAATTGATACCGGTGCAGGCATTTCATCAAATGTGCTCTATTTCAATACCGTTGCGCAGGAAATCATCGTCGTTGCCTCACCGGAGCCCACCTCATTAACGGATGCCTATGCGATCATGAAAGTTTTATCCACGCATCACGGGGAAAAGCGCTTCAAGCTGCTGGTGAACATGGTTGAAGATGAGCGCGAGGCAAAAGAAGTTTTTCATAAACTCACAATGGTTTCTGATAAATTTCTGGACATCGCCATAGAGTATTTGAGCTATGTTCCCAGGGATGAATATCTCCGTAAGGCCGTCTGTCAACAAAAGGGCGTGGTTGAACTTTATCCGACATCCAAATCAAGTCTTCAATTTATTAAAATTGCCAAAAATGTAGTCAAGTGGCCGATACATGACTTTCCAAAAGGGAATGTTCAGTTTATGTGGAAGAAACTCCTGATGCCTCAAACGTGATGCCGCAAGTTTGTGATGATCTATTTAGAAGGGAATGATGGCTGTTTCTAAGAGATATATTGTCGATGAGATCGGGTCTTCACAGACCCGTTTGCCCGATACGGAAAAACTGGTCGATGATTTTGGAGAATTGATCCGGTACATTGCCCATCGGTTTGCTTCTCGGCTGCCTCCCTACCTCGATGTGGATGATCTGATTCATGCGGGAGTGATCGGCCTCATCGATGCGATTGGGAAATTTGATCCGTCAAGAGAGACGCGTTTCAAGACTTACGCGGAGTTTCGGATCCGAGGGGCGATGCTGGATGAAATGCGTGCCATGGACTGGGTTCCGCGTTCTGTCCATGAAAAAGTCAAGCTCCTCCAGAAGGCACTCAGATCACTGGAGCACCGTTTGGGTCGGGCGCCAACCCAAGAGGAGGTCATTGAAGAGTTGGACATGGATCAAGATCAATATGATGCCTTCTTGTTCCAGGCCAGGCCGGCGACCCTCTTGAGCTATGAGGATCTTGGTTTTAGTGAAGGAGACAGAAGGAATGCACTCGATGTCTTGGCGGATCCTCATGCTGAAGATCCGCTTGTTGATCTTATGTCTCAGGATGCGCATGAAAGGCTTATTGACGCCATTAAAGGGCTTCCGGAAAGAGAGCGGCTGGTGGTTTCACTCTACTATCAAGAGGACCTGACGATGAAAGAGGTCGGGCGTATCCTTCAGATTACCGAATCCCGGGTCTGTCAAATCCACACACAGGCGGTCTTGAGAATGAAGGGGAAACTCCAGAAGGTGGAAAGCGAATGTTCCGAACATGATCACGAAGGACGGAGATGAGCAAACGACTCTGCCCGGGTTATCTGTTAAGCACGGCCGGGCTGGTGTCTCTGTCTCCTACAGGGGAAATCGTCTGGCATCTGGTGGCGCTCGAGGTCGAATATGAGCAGGTAAGAAGCGTGCTTGGCGGGAGAAAAAAACATGGAAGACAGCCATGAAACGCCGCCTATATCTTATCGCAGGATTTATATCATTGGGAATCGGTCTCCTGGGGATGGTGCTTCCTCTCCTGGATACGACCCCCTTTCTCTTGTTTGCGGCCTTTTGTTTCTCACGAAGCAGTGCCCGTTGGCACCGATGGCTGATGACGCACCCAATATTCGGCCCCTACATCAAGGCCTTCCAGGAGAGACGGGGCCTTACAATGAAGCAGAAGTTGAGAATTGGAGGGCTCACAAGCATCATGCTTGCCGGAACCGCCTGGTTGGGTCCGGCGCCCATTTCTTTTCGCATTGCCGTGTCCGTCTGGATCATCGGCATGGGCTTTTTATGTTTGAGTCGTACAGCGCAGGAGCCCCCTGTTGGCGGTGTTCCCATACAGGAGAAGGACTATATCCGGCATTGAAAAAGGTTAATGTTTCCATAAGAGCAACCGATAGAGTGGGAGTCGAATGGATGACGGTCCACTGAGACCGGGACGTGAAGAGGGTTTATATTCAAGGAAAAGGAGGACTAGAAATGACGGCAGGGGAGTCAGCAGGGAAGTCACATGGTCCTGAAACTCAAGTCGATCATGTCAGCAAGGTTGTTAAGGCGCTCGGACTTGATTCTCCGGATGAGATCCGGGGGAGGCAGGCCTTCATCGGGCTATCACCGGAGGATATTAATCAGGTTCGCAGGGCAAAGCCGATTCTTGACAAGCACTTCAAGGCGATTATTGACACGATCTACAATAATCTCCAAAACTTTCCTGAGACATCGAAACATTTGACAAGCGAGTTAAGAATTGAAGGATTAAAGGCTGCACAAAAAGACTACTTCGACTCACTCTTATCCGGAAAATACGACCCTGCCTATGTCCAAAATGTCGTGAGGGTCGGTCTTGCCCATGTGAAAATCGATCTGAAGCCGAAGTGGTATATCGGGAACTATTGTGTTTATGTCTGCAAGGTGATTGAGGTCTTGTTTGAAGAATTGTCCGGGAAACAGGCGAAAGGAGGATCGCTATGGAATAGGATTGGGTCGTATCATGGAAACGGCAGCCACGATCTCGAAAAAATGATCCAATCTGTATTGAAGACCTTCTTCCTGGATATGGCATTGACTTTAGAGGCTTATATCGGTCCCATGATGAGTGAAATGACCGAGCAGAATGAGCTTGTAAAACACAGGGTTGAGGGTCTTCAGTCGCTCAGCCGTAGTATCGGGGAAGAGACACGCAAAAACAATGAAAATGTTCAAAGTATTGCCAGTGCGTCTGAGGAGATGAGCAGCACGATTAAGGAGATTTCTGAAAATGTTCAGCAATCGACAAAAATATCGAGTGAGGCGGTGAAGAAAAGTGAAGAGGCAAATCGCGCGATGGCAAAACTCGATGAATCGAGTAAGGAAATTGGCAAGGTGGTGAAAGCGATTCGTTCGATCGCACAGCAGACCAACCTTCTTGCTTTGAATGCCACCATCGAGGCGGCCCGTGCCGGGGAAGCGGGAAAAGGATTTGCTGTTGTGGCGAATGAGGTGAAAGACCTCGCGAAGGAAACTGCAGACGCGACGGAGCAGATCTCCCAGAGGATCGCGGCGATCCAGAGAGAGACTTCAGAGGCCGTGAGCAGTATTGATGGCGTTGGGAAAATAGTCTCTCAAGTGAATGACTTCTGTGTGGGGATTGCGGGTGCGGTTGAAGAGCAGACTGCGACAACAAATGAGATAAGCAGCAGCATTACGGAGACGGCGGACGGAGTCGCCAACGTCCTCCGAAAGATTGAAGAGGCTGAAAGGCTTACGAAGTAACACAGGTGATTGCAGGAATTGGGGGAGAGATGATCTGGCGTGGAGTTTTCTCTAATGAGGTATTGTCATTTTTACTAAAGATTCCTGGAAGATCAGCCGATAGGATGTAGAGGAGGATGAAGTGCTTTCCCTAAGAAACCTTTGAAAAATATGAGAGGTGTGAGATGGAAGAGGAAGACAGTATTCTACAAGAATTTCTAGTCGAATGTTCAGAGGGGATAGAACGCCTTGACCAGGAATTCGTTGCATTAGAAAAGACCCCGGAGGACGCAGCACTCTTAGCGAGCATTTTTCGGACCATACACACCATTAAGGGGACCTGCGGGTTTCTCGGTTTGCCCAAGTTGGAAAATATTGCCCACGGGACAGAAAACATTCTCTCAGTGATGCGAGATGGAAAGATGCCGGTCACGCCGGAAGGGGTAACAATTCTGCTTGAAGCGGTCGATATTATCAAGGACATCCTGGAACATATTGAAGAGAGTGGGTCGGAGCCGGATGAAGATTTTGGGCCGATGCGGGGGAAGCTTGATACCTTCCTGGAAGAGGGTTTGAAGGCGAAGCCTAAGAAGAAGTCAAAGGCCGTTTCTTCAAAGGGGAAGACTAAAAAATCAAAGAAGGTCGCCGTCGATCAAAACGAATTTGAACATCTCATAGAACAAGCAGCAGCGGAAAACAAGACCGATCATCCTCCCGTGAAGACGGATGAAGGTAAAGAGACGGTGAAGACGCCTCCTGCGGAGAAAGTGGAAGCGCCTCAGGCAATTTCTAAACCTGAAAAGGCGCAAGAGAAGACGGCGATTAAAAAGGAAGCACCTAAGCGACCTTCCATTACAGAATCGACCGTTCGTGTGGATGTCGGATTGCTTGATCGATTGATTAACCTGGTGGGTGAATTGGTCCTGGCTCGGAACCAACTTCTCCAGACCATGAGAAAACGGAACGATTCGAGTGAGGCAGGAAGCGCCCAGCAACTGAACCTGATTACCACGGAGCTTCAGGATGCCGTCATGAAGACACGAATGCAGCCGATTAAAAACGTCTGGGACAAACTGCCCCGGGTTGTTCGGGATCTCTCCAGATCGAATGGGAAAAAAGTGGAGCTTGTCATGGAGGGGGCCGGAACAGAACTGGATAAGAGCCTCCTCGAATCCATAAAAGATCCCCTCACGCATATTGTTAGAAATTCTATCGACCATGGGATTGAAACGCCCCAGGAACGGATCGAAGCGGGGAAACCGGAGGGCGGAACACTCCGTCTCAAGGCCTTCCATGAAGGCGGTCAGATTAATATTGAGATCTTGGATGACGGAAAAGGGATTGATGTTGAAAAAGTCAAAATGAAAGCGATTGAAAACGGTCTGATCACGTCAGAGGTCGCGGAGAATCTTTCGGACCGGGAAGGGTTGGCCTTGATCTTTAGGGCAGGTCTTTCAACAGCGAAGAAAGTGACGAATGTTTCCGGACGGGGTGTCGGCATGGATGTCGTCAAGACCAATATCGAGAAGATCGGCGGTGTGGTTGAAATGATGAGCGTCTATGGAAAAGGAACAACCCTCCGGATAAAAATCCCCTTGACCCTCGCCATTGTCCCTGCCTCGATCGTGGTCATAAATGAGGAGCGGTTTGCCATCCCGCAAGCGAGTCTTCTTGAGTTTGTTCGGGTGGATCATGAGAATGGAGAATCCATTGAGACCATACAGGGAGCTGATTTCTTTAGACTTCGGGGGGAACTTCTCCCCTTGGTCTCGCTTCATCGTGTTTTGAAAATGGAGGCGAAGGGTAAGGAAGAAGATGCGGTAGAAGAACTAGAGAGCAACATCGTTGTTCTGAAGGCGAGAGAGAAGGCTTTTGGTCTGCTCGTCGATCATATCAGCGATACCGAAGAGATCGTTGTTAAGCCTTTGAGTCGGCAGCTGAAAGGGATACCGGTCCTCTCCGGGGCGACCATCATGGGGGACGGTCATGTTGCCCTGATCCTTGATGTGGTTGGGCTTGCCCAGGAAGGGGGTGTATTTAATGCAGAGACCTTGCAAGAAAAATCAGGCCGTCAGGAGGATACGGTGAGTGAGACGGATGGTGAGCGTCAATCGATTGTTGTTTTTTCAGTTTCCGATAAGGATCAATATGCTGTTCTTCTCTCAGAGGTGGACCGTCTGGAGGAATTTGATTCGACAACCTTCGAGACTGCCGGTGGAAGAGAGGTGGTTCAGTATCGTGGGGGGCTTCTCACGCTGGTCCGGCTTGGCGATGTGCTGGGGGTTGAGACCTGCTTCTCCAATGATGAAAATAGCGGACGATGCCCCGTGGTTGTCTTCTCTAAAGGCAATATGGATGTAGGACTCATCGTCGGGAGTATTTCAGATGCCCTGGAAGCAAAAATGAAACTCTTCCCTTCGTCGGGAAGGACGGAGGTGACAGGGTCTCTCGTGATTGATGGAAAGACCACTGATCTTCTTGACATCAATCAAATCATCGAGCGGGTCGAGCCGGGTTGGTTAGAGGCGTCCGTAGAGCAGTCAACCGTGTCGTGTTGATCTAAAAAAAGTGATGAAGGAGGAGCGTGACAATGGGGACTGAAAGCGCAGCAAATTCCGATACGATGGTTGAGAGGGGAGTGGACCGCCGGGTTTCAAACGCGCCTTCCCCAGAGGGAGGCGAACGCCGGACCGCAACGGCAGACCGACGACATCTGAATAATCGAAACTATGCCACATTCTTCCTTGACGGCCATTATTTGGGGGTTGAGGTTGAAAAGGTCCAGGAAGTATTTACAGCTAGGGATATGACCCCCGTGCCGCTTGCATCACCGGTTATTTCCGGCTTGATCAATCTGCGGGGACAGATCATTACTGCGATTGATCTTCGTAAGAGACTTGGGTTCTCGGAGCGTCCCGAAAATGAAGAGATCATGAACCTGGTCGTTCTGACCGAGGACGGAGTTGTTGATCTGGTGGTCGATAAGATCGGTGATGTCGTCGCAGTCTACCCCAATCTTTTTGATCATCCTCCCAGTACCCTTGACCGCCGACTGGAAGGCATTGTGGAGGGCGTGTACAAACTCGAAGGTCAACTCCTCCTTGCGCTCAATACGGAAGCCCTGGTGGATGTCGGGTAAATCATAGTTCTTGTAGATTACGAAGAAGGAAGAGGTGGATGTTTAAACGGTTTGTACCGCTTTATTTCTCAGTCGGCTTTGTTTTTAGTTTCCTTTACTTTTCTCCGGGAACCGTTCTGGGCGGGAATTACCTCGGTAAAAGGTTATATCGGTGAAGTTGAATTTGGCGATAACACGCCAACCACGAAGGATGAGGTCGGTATCTGGATGGGAGAGGTGACGCATGGCAAGGGCCAGTGGCAGGTGGCCTTACGTTTGTCAGGTTGGGACCCGGACGACGACGATGGTCTTGCTGCGGCGAACGCTACGATTCCGAACCCTGGCTTGAACGCGCCCTGGACGGTCGTTGGCGGTACCGGCGCTGCAAGCGCAAGGGTGGATCAAAGTGTTCGACGTTTACAGCTGGGTGCATCCTGGGCTCTTTCCGAAGATCTTGTCGTCAAGCTGGAGTATGTTGACGATGATTATGATAAGACTGCTATCGGGGAACTGGGCGATGTCGATGGCGTGATCTTTTTCGTCAATGGAAGGTTTTAGGGAGATTTTTATGGAGGCAGCATTATGAAAATTTTAGTGGTGGATGATTCAAGGTCGGTTCGCCGTATTATGGGGGGGATGCTGAGTAAAATGGGGCATGAAATCTTTGAAGCCGAGCATGGGAAAGAAGCCTTGGAGCAGTTGAAGGCCCATCCGGATATTGGGCTTCTTATGCTCGACTGGAATATGCCGGTGATGAATGGTATGGAACTCCTTGAGGCAATGAAGAAGGGTAGAGACGAAGGGCCACGTCCAACGATCGTGATGTGCACTACCGAAAATGAGATGTCAAAGATTGTTCATGCCATGACCAAGGGGGCAAACGAATACATCATGAAACCGTTCACGAAAGAGATCCTTGAAGAAAAACTCGGAATTCTTGGGATACATGGGGAAGACAATGGCGCGTGACCCGATCCGGGTGATGATTGTTGATGACTCCGTCGTGATTCGCCGGGCGGTCACGGATGCCCTCTCCAAGGATCAGGAGGTTTGTGTTGTGGGAAGCGCACAGAATGGAAAAATCGCTCTGGAAAAAATTCCCAGCCTGAATCCGGAAGTCCTCATCCTCGATATCGAGATGCCGCTGCTAGACGGCTTCGGCGTCCTCCGGGCCCTTCGCTTAGATCTGAAGAAGATTCATGTGATCATGTTCAGCACCTTGACCCAGCGCGGTGAGGAAAAGACGATGAAGGCTCTCACGCTTGGTGCACATGACTATGTTCCGAAACCAACGACGACAAAGGGGATTGGATACCATGAAGTGACCAAACTTATTGGGGATGAACTGATCCCGAAGATCAAGCAGTTTCGCCCTGCGGCTCCCGTGGCACCATCAAGACCAGCACGTTCTGCCGCACCCGGATCACGGCCTTCCGTGGCACCGTCGAGGCCGGCGCGTCCTGCTGCACCCGGATCCTCTTCCCTTTCCCAAAAAAAGGCGCTGGCCGGCATTCTAAACGTGGTCGCGATCGGTATATCGACCGGAGGACCCAATGCTCTGATCTCGTGTCTTCCAAAACTAAAGAAAGGCTTTCCTGTTCCTATTTTGATTGTACAGCACATGCCGCCGCGTTTCACAAAACTGTTGGCCGACCGCCTGAATGTCATTTCTGAAATTACCGTGAAGGAAGGAGAGGAGGGTGAAGTCGTCGTTCCGGGAGTGGCGTATATTGCGCCTGGAGACTATCACATGGTTGTGCGGAAGCAGGGAGATGCCCGTGTCCTGGTCCTGAATCAGCGTCCGCGGGAGAACTCCTGCAGACCTTCGGCGGATGTCCTCTTCCGTTCGGTGAAAGAGGTATATGGTCGACACGCCCTGGGTGTGATCATGACAGGAATGGGACAAGACGGTCTGGAAGGATTAAGAGTGATGAGCGGCAATGGTTCTCCCGTGGTTGCCCAGGATGAAGAGAGCAGTGTCGTATGGGGGATGCCGGGGGCCGTTGTCAATGAGGGTTTGGCCGACAAGGTTGTTTCCCTGGATCAGATTGCGGAGACCATCGCGTCCTGTTTCAGTGGCGTATTTGTTTAGAAAAATTTAGGAGGGGAAGGTGTGATTTCACCGGAAGCAGTCCAGTTTTTCCTGATGCTCCTACGGAAAGAGAGCGGCCTGGCATTAGACGAATCTAAAAAATATCTTCTCGAGACGCGACTCGAACCGCTTGCCGCTCAGGAAGGATATGCTTCCATCAATGACCTCTACATGGCGGTAAGAAATACAAATAACAGCTTGCTCCGCCAGGAAGTGGTCGACGCGATGACGACCAACGAGACCTCATTTTTTAGAGACCGGATGCCCTTTGATATTTTTAAAAATGAGGTGATCCCGGACCTGATCAAAAGGAATGAAAGGAGTCGCCGGATTCGGATCTGGTGTGCCGCCTGTTCGACAGGGCAGGAGCCTTATTCCCTGGCGATGGAACTGGCTTCAATGAGCGCAAAAATGCCCGGCTGGAACATAAAAATACTTGGAACTGACATCACAGAGGCGGTCTTGAAGAAGGCACGCGAAGGGACATATTCTCAACATGATATTCAACGCGGTCTTCCCACTCCTTATTTGATTCGTTTTTTCAAACAGTCGGGGATGAATTGGGTCTTGAATTCCGACCTGAAAAGGATGGTTGAGTTCAAACGGCTGAATCTTCTTTCCAATTTCTCGTGGATTGGACAATTCGATATTGTCTTTTGTCGGAATATTCTGATTTATTTTGATGTAGAAACGAAAAAAACGGTGATCGGACGTATCGGAGGTGTACTCGCTCCGCATGGGGCACTTTTTCTAGGGGGGTCGGAGACCCTGCTGGGGATAGATAATCCTTTTGTCCGTGCGGGAGGAATGAAGGGAAAATACTACCATTTAAACGGGGCACCGGCGCCAGTGCGTTGAGGTTCCTTCAAAAAGGAGAAGTGTAATATGCCTGATCTAAAGATAAAGATTTTAATCGTGGACGATATGTCCACGATGCGGAGAATCATCAAAAATGCTTTGAAACAATTAGGCTATGAAAACATGGACGAGGCTGAGGATGGCCAGGTGGCCCTAGGGGCGATCAGGGAACGCACGCCAGACCTCGTAATCAGTGACTGGAATATGCCGAACCTGGATGGTTTGGGACTTTTGAAAGAGATTCGGAGTGACGCAAATTTAAGTAAGCTTCCGGTATTGATGGTGACGGCTCAGGCTGAGCAAAAATATGTACTTGAAGCCATCAAGGCGGGCGCAACCAACTATATTGTGAAGCCATTCACGGCCGAAATTTTAAAGCAGAAGATCGAAAAGATCTTCCCGGAGTAAACGGCAGACGGGAGGCAAGACAATGAAGGCTGAGATAAATCTTAGAGCGTTTACTAGGATCAGGACAAAAGTCTCATTGGATATTTGTCTTAAGGGGTCTCGGAAGAAGCAGACGGGATATACCCAGAATGTCAGTATGAACGGATTTGCAGTTGAAGGGCTCCCACCCATTCCGCTTGGGGAGATCATTGATGTCGTATTCCATATCGGAGGTCTGGACAGCGGGGTAAAAGTTGAGGTCACGGCTCGGATTTCCAATATTGTGGGACATCGGATGGGTGCCGAAATTATCTCTCACCTGACGGTGGAGAGCTACAACCATCTTCAGAAACTTGTGCTTTATCGTTCCGGTGATGGGGCGGAGTTGATTGAGGGAGAGATCGCGCGTCAAAAGGAAAAGTCATGAGAAAAGAGAAACAAGGAGAGAATCGATGAGTATGAATGAAAATCCCGATTTGGAAAAAAAGAATCTTCAAGACTTGCTCAAGACCGCAAAATCCATGGCTTCTGATGAGAGTCAATTTGTCAGAAGGACGAACGGCCGGCTCTACGGAGAAGTTGGCGAACTGGCCAAGTATCTGACCGAGATGATGAAAAAAATGGGGTCCGCAGAGCTTTCAATGGGGCAGACGGCTGAAGATATTCCCAAGACCTCGGATCAATTAGACGAGATCATTCGGATGACGGAAGAAGGGACACATCGCGTGATGGGACATGCCGAAGACGTCATGAACAATCAGGCACTTCTGATCCAGAAAATTGATAGGTTGAAAGAGGGAAAGACCGTACCGGTCGAGAAAGTCAGCGATATGAAAAAATTAGTGGAAGAGAATCAGAAGAAGATGATGGATCTCTTCACCTCCTTAGAATTTCAGGATATTGCGGGGCAGCGGCTCCAAAAGGTTGCATTACTGATGAAGGAAATCCAGGGACGGATCTTGAAGTTAGTGGTCGCTTTCGGCCTGGAGTCAAAAAATTCAAATGGTTCTGAAGACAAACAACAGGTCTTGCTGAAAGAACTCGATGAGCTGAGCTCGGCAAAGCGGCTTGATCAGAACTTGATTGACGATATTCTGGGAGAGTTTGGATTTTGAGTGGGGGAGTCAGGACTTTATTTTAAAGTGTAGGTGATCGCGTTATGGACATAGCAACACTATTAGGACTTGTTACTGCGGTGGGTTTGGTTCTTTTTGGAATCCTGTCCGGAGGGAGTCTCATGATTTTTTGGGATTCTGCATCCGCCGCGATTGTGATTGGCGGGACAATTGGCGTGACTTTAATCAATTATCCTCTGAAGGACATCCTGGGCCTTATCCTGATCGTAAAAAATGTTTTTCTTCATAGCCTACAGACGGCTTCGGAATTGATCACTTCGCTTGTTGACCTCGCGGGCAAGACCCGGAAGGGGGGTGTGCTGTCGATCGAGCCGGAAATAAAAAACATCAAAGATAACTTTTTTTCAAAGGGGCTTCAAATGCTGGTCGACGGGATTGAAGTTAATTCAATTCGGTCGGTGATGGAGAAGGAGATCGACTATGTCGGGGATCGACATAAGCTCGGAGCGGAAATCCTGATGACCCTGGCAACGTTTGCGCCGGCATTGGGAATGATCGGAACCTTGATCGGCCTGGTTCAGATGCTCCAGGAACTGGACGATCCAAGCAAGATTGGCCCGGCAATGGCCATCGCCCTGATCACGACTTTTTACGGAGCGCTCATGGCCAACCTCTTCTTCATGCCGATGGCCGGAAAGTTAAGAAAGAGGAGCAAGGAAGAAATGCTCGTGAAGGAATTGATCCTGGAGGGGGTTCTTTCGATCGCATCGGGGGAGAATCCAAGGGTGATGGAGCAGAAACTTCAGGTTTTTCTTTCTCCCAAAGAACGCAAAATGTCCGAAGAATAGGTCAACCGCCGATGGCTAGCGCGAGACCCATCCGCGTGCAATATTGCGTTATCGGCCTTCGTTGGCTCCTCAACGTACGAAGAGTACGCCTCGATCGCCAAGAAGACCTCTGGCCTTGTCTTGCACACGAATTGACGGTTTACCATTCCGCTTCGGTGAATCTTGGGAAATAATCTCATGAATAGAAGGAACCAAGGCTGGGGGATTTAGTTGGCACGGAAGAAAGCAGAAAAAGAGGCGGATACAGGCGCGGGTCTCATGGTGATGATGGTCTCGCTCAACCTGATCCTTTTGATCTTTTTCATCTTTCTCAATTCAATCGGTGCGAATGATGGTGAGCGGGTGAAGAAAGCACTCGGGTCCCTGGCGGGTCGATTCGGTCTCCTGAGAGGCGGTGCCCATCTGATGCCCGGAAAAGAGGTCCTTCTTCCCGGAGCCCCTGTGGCCTCTCCGGAGATGAACAACGTCGATTTGGCCCGTGAAATCAGGGAGATGCTTGCCGAACGTGAATTGCAGGGCAACATTCGTTTGGTGGTCGATGGATCTAACCTTGTCATTGGTTTAAGTGACAACCTCCTCTTTTCCTCCGGGAGCGCCACCCTTCACGCCGGGGCGGATCCTGTACTCGAAAAGCTTTCAGGCCTGTTGAATAAATTCAGCGCTCCGATTCGGGTCGAAGGGCATACTGACAATCGGGAAATTTCCACTGATCAATATCCTTCCAATTGGGAGCTTTCCGCCGCACGGGCGATTTCTGTGATGCGGCACCTCGTTGAAGAGAGGCAATTTCCTGTGAGCCAACTCTCTGCGGTCGGATTTGGAGAATACCGGCCCCTGGTTCCAAATGACAGCACCTTGAACCGGACCAAAAATCGCCGTGTGAATATTGTTGTGATGAAGGGAAGCGGATAAGCATGCGATCTAATCGAGAGCTGGGTAGATAAGATGGCGGGCAGAGGTGATGACGACGATGTAGAGATGGACCCCAATGCCTGGATGGCCACCTTTTCCGATCTGCTGAGCCTTCTTCTGACTTTTTTTGTGCTGCTCTTCGCAATGAAATCGGTTGATGAGGGAAAATTGGAAGAGACCTTGAGCTATTTCAGAATGGGGGGGATTGGCATCCTGGAGTCGGGAGATTTCATGCCGATCATGAAGGAGAGAAGTCCGGAGATCAAGAAACAGATCATACCCATCTCTGCGGGGGACCTCAATAATATTCTCAAGAAAAAAAATCTGGGTGAAAAGGTCGTTGCCTCCTCCCAACGGAAGGGGCTCGTGGTTGCGCTTCCCAGTGCCCTTCTTTTCGATTCCGGAACAGCCGATCTCAATTCGGGTGCGGATGAAGTTTTGACAGAAATAGTAGACCTTCTGGAAATGACCAAGTTTAATTTCGAGGTTAGGGGACATACCGATGATCTTCCCATATCGAGTAAGCGCTATGCCTCTAATTGGGATTTATCCATTGCCCGCGCCGGCAAGGTCCTCAGAGTCCTGACCGACACCGGCAGGTTGGCCCCGGACCGTTTTTCAATTGTAGGTTACGGTGCATCTAGACCCATTGTAAAAAACAATACACCCGAGAACAGGGCGGCCAATCGAAGAGTCGAGATTATGCTGCTGGAGTGAGAGAAGGTTCGGTAATGGCAGGGAGGACAATATGGAAAAGAAAGACAACAGGCCGGGTGCGGTGACGGGTTATAAGGAGCAGGGATCTGTGGATGACCAAAATACGGTCTTTATCGGACGACAACCGATTCTCGACAAACGCCACAGGATCATCGGTTTTGAATTGCTCTTTCGTTCTGCCGACAGTTTGGATGCCAACGTGATTGATAACACCGAGGCCAGTGTGAGGACGATATCCAACTTTCTGAATATTGGTCTTCAGGATCTGATTGGAAAGCGGGAGAAGGGATTTCTAAATGTCGGGACGGAGGTTTTGCTGAGTGATATCCTGGAACTTGTTCCGAAAGACCGGGTGGTCATCGAACTCCTGGAAACAATAGAGGTCAATCCTGAGGTGATCTCCCGCTGCCGGAAGTTAAAGGCAGAGGGATATTCCCTGGCCCTGGACGATTTTATATACGAACCTGCTTATGATCCCCTGCTGGAGATCGTCGACATCGTGAAGGTCGATATCTTACAGATGACGCCGACTTCAATGCGTGAGACGGTGGATCGACTGAAACGATACCCTGTGACTTTATTGGCTGAAAAAGTGGAGGACCAGAGCCAATATGATGATGTTCTTTCCTTGGGATTTGATCTCTTTCAAGGATATTACTTCGCAAAACCGACCCTGGTGACCGGAAAACGACTTGATCCCTCTCGGGTGGCGGTTCTTAAGCTCCTTGAGCAGGTTCTGGTTGAGACGGATGTGGGAGAAGTAGAGCGGACATTCAAGGAGAACCCGCATTTCACCTACAACCTTTTACGGATTGTCAATTCTGTCGCCATGGGGGTACGGCAAAACATCGAATCGGTCCGGCAGGCGATTGTCCTGCTGGGTCGGGATCAGATCAAGCGCTGGGCGCAATTACTCTTGTTCTCCGATAAAAATACGTCCGGAAGTGTTAGCCCCTTGATGCAAACTGCGGCGAAGCGCGGTCGTTTGATGGAACTCTTGGCGGAGGAGTCCGCAAACAACGGTCTTTCCAGAGGGGTTGTTGATCTGGCTTTTATGACGGGGATACTCTCTTTAATTGATGCCCTTCTGGGCAAGCCCTTGGAGGAGGTCATTGCAGAACTCAGTCTGGCAGAAGAGGTTCAGGCGGCCTTGCTCACACGTGAAGGAGAATTGGGGAAGCTTTTGATGCTCACAGAAAAGCTGGAGCAGGGAGAATTCGATGACATTCTGACCTTATTAGAGGGGAGTTGTCTAGAATTGGGCCACCTCTTCGCGGCGGAACAAAAAGCAAGTGCCTGGACGAATAGATTGGTCGATTCTTTTTAAGGAAGCCGGGGATGGATAGTGACGAGACATTTATAGGGCGGCAACCGATCCTGGATCGCAATGAGAACGTTGTGGGTTTTGAATTGCTGTTCCGTTCCGGCGATTGTCCGGAGGCCAATGTGACAGACGTCACTCAGGCCAGTATCAGTGTTCTTTTAAACTTCCTCGGCAATCAGGATATGCAAGAGAGGATTGGGCTGAAGAAGAAAGGGTTCCTAAACGTCGGGATGGATCTCTTAATGAGTGATATGATCGAACTCATTCCGAAGGACCGGATGGTCGTCGAGTTGTTGGAAACGATCGAGATAGATCATACCGTCATTGCGCGTTGCAGGGCACTGAAGGCGATGGGCTTCCACCTTGCCCTGGACGATTTTGTTTATGATCCGGTATACGATCCGCTCCTCGACCTTGTTGATATTGTAAAGATTGATCTTCTGGAAATTGCGCCATCGGATGTCCAGGAGACGGTGGCCCGTCTGAGTCAGTACCCAGTGACCTTGTTGGCTGAAAAAGTAGAGGGCCCCAGCCAATATGAGGATGCCCAGACAATGGGTTTTGCGTTGTTTCAGGGATATTATCTTGCCAGACCGACAAACATCTCCGGAAAACGTGTTAATCCGGCCTCGCTTGCCCTGGGCTGAGTCGGTCCCTTCCTCGCTTACAGAGAGAGGAATAATCAATGCAAAACATCCCCTTGATTCTGGCTGCGCCGGGCATGACCCTTGCCAAGGCGGTGATGCGGCCAGATAGTGAAAGCCGGATGCCGATCTGCGGTGCCGGGACCGCCTTAACCGAACTCCTGATCGAACGCTTGGATCAGATGGGGATCGCGTCCGTGCTCGTTGAAGGACATCCGGTATTGATCGAAGGGGAGAAAACACCCGAAGCTGAGATCAAGGCGCTCGATCATCGCTTCAGACAGGTTTGTGAAGACCCGCTCATGATTCGGCTGAAAGAAATCTATAAAGACCGGCTTATTCGCTTGTCAGAAGAGTGGCATGCAAACGAAGCGTGAAGAAATAAATCGGATGGTGCAGGATGTGAAGTCTTTGCCGGCGCTTCCCGGCATTGTGGTGAAACTCAGGGCCCTGGCGGAGAGTGACGCGGCTTCCCTTCAAATCATCGCCCGACTGATTTCGTCGGACCAGATTCTCTCCGCAAAAGTACTGAAGCTGGTCAATTCTCCGTTCTACGGTTTTCCAGGACGTGTCTCCACGGTTTCCAATGCCTTGATTCTCCTCGGGGTCAACGTGGTGAAAGCCCTTGTCCTGAGTTCTTCGATCTTTGATTTGATGGAAGAAAATGTGGTGGGACTCTGGGAACATTCTTTGGGTGCCGGCGTCGCTGCAAACATTATTACAAAGAGGCTTGCATTGCCGGATGGAGAAGAGATCTCGACCGCGGCCTTGCTCCACGATATTGGAAAGGTCATTATTAAGATTAAACTCAAAGAGGAGGCCGAACGGATCAGATTAAAGGTTGATGGGGGCGAGGTTTCAATCAGAGAGGCCGAAAAGGAAGTGCTTGACGTCGATCATGCTGAAATCGGAGGCTGGCTTGGAAAGACCTGGTGCCTTCCCGAGAAACTGATCGAACCCATTGCCTGTCATCATGATCCCGTACGGTCGGTGACCTATGCGGATCGAACTGCCGTGGTTCATCTCTCAGACATTCTGATCAAGGCGAGCGGGTTCGGATATAGCGGGGATGATCTTGTCCCTCGGATTCAAGAGGCTGCCTGGAAGAAACTGAATCTGAGCGATCATGTCTTGAGGGAGATCGTTGATGAGATTGAAGACAAACTCATCGAGGTAAAAAATTTCAGCTTGGAGATTCAATCTAGCCATGAAGGGAAAGTTTAGAATTGCGCTCCTTTCGGACGATCGCAAGATGTCTGAACCGCTCATCCTTCTGCTTGAGAGCCGGGAATACTGCGTTGTTCTGAGGACGGACTTTTCCCGTGTGCTGGGTGCGCTTTATTCCGATCCTCCCGATATGATTATCATCGATTTGGGAGCATTTACTCCGGAACGATTGAAGATCGTCTCAGAACTAAAGACAGACAGCTATTTTGCGATTATTCCGATGATCGGTTTCATCCGTCCATCGATAGAAGAATCTGTCGCGTGGGAACAGCTCCCGCTCGATGACTACATGGTTCTTCCTGTCCAAACCCCTGAACTTTTCAGCCGGATTGCGCTGTCAATTCAGCGGATGGAACGGATCTTTGACCACAATCCTCTGACCAAACTCCCAGGAAATACCTCGATTCGGCGTGCCGTCGAAAAGAGTATGGGGAAGCCCAGAGCGGTCTGCTATGTCGACATCAACCTATTCAAGCCGTATAACGATATTTATGGTTTTGTCCGTGGAGACGAAGTGATTCGTATGCTTGCGAGGATCATTTCAAATGCCGTAAAGGAATCAAAGGAGGGGGGATTTTCAGGACATATCGGAGGGGATGATTTTGTTTTTATCGTTTCAGGGAAAGAGGCAGAGGCGGTATCGCAACTCGTCATTGACCGGTTTAGCATGATTGTCGTGAACCTTTTTGATAAGGAAGCGCAGGCCAGAGGCTATTATATTTCCAAGGACAGGCAGGGGCGACGACAGCGTATCCCGCTGTTGGGCATCGCGATCGCCATTGTCCCGACTTCGAACACGGCCATACAGCACTATGGAGAAGTTGCGGCACGCGCAGCGGAACTCAAGAAGGAGGCGAAAGCGTCTAAAGCGAGTTGCTACGTCATCGATTGCAGGAAGGCCTGATAGCTTGTTGAAAAACTCGTAAGCCGTCATTCCCGATTAAACAATCGGGAATGACGGCTTAACCACAATTAGATGCTGTTTTAACAGCCTGTAAACGGTTGTATCCCTCTCCCCGTCGATATCAGGTATGAACGAGGGGGGGTGTCGAACCGTTCTTTGGACCGGTGGTTTTCGCTGTCTTATGAGAGGATTCTTCCGACGATATCAGAAGATTCATGAGATCTCCTGACATCTTGGAGAGATCTACGGAGGCCGACAGGACATTTTCTGTCCCTTGGTTCATGTGGTCTGCATTTTGAGAGAGTTTTTCGATATGCGTGCTGACCTCTTTGCTCCCATGTGCGGCTTCAGACATGTTCCGGGTAATTTCACCGGTCGTCGCCGCCTGTTCTTCCACTGCCCCGGCGATCGTTGTTGAGATCTCATTGGTTTTTTCCACAATTTTTCCAATCTCCTTGATCGATTCCACCGCATCGTCAGTGCTATCCTGAATGGCCTTTATCTTTTCCTGGATTTGACCCGTTGCCTCGGCCGTGGCGTTTGCCAGGTCTTTGACCTCGCTTGCGACGACCGCAAATCCTTTTCCCGCTTCTCCGGCTCGGGCCGCTTCTATTGTGGCGTTCAAGGCGAGGAGGTTTGTTTTTCCGGCAATGGCGTTAATGACCTTGACCACCTGGCCGATCTCCTTACTGGAATTTGCCAATTTGGTAATTTTCTTATTCATTTCCGAAGACATGACCACCGCATTATTGGTGATTGTTGTTGCCTCCTGGACATTTTGTGAGATCTCACTGACAGTGGTCGTCATTTCCTCTGCGGCAACAGCAACGGTTGCGACATTTTGGTCTGTTTTTTGACTAATGCTCAGGGCCTCGTTCGCCGCCTTCATAGCAATCTCAGCCTGTCTTTTCATCTCTTGACTGGCACTGGACAGCTCTTCTGAAGCGGCCGAGACCGAACTCGATGTTTCCTTCAAGGCGCTTTCCATTCTTGTTTTATTCGTATCGATGGCCCATGTGGCCATCTGTCCGATGCGATTACCGTGTTGGTCATGGATAGCAACAGCGATGAGTTCGAGGGTCTGATCGCCCAGTGTAATGTTACCTTTATGGGGCAGTGAGTCTTCGTCTAAAAGGATCTGTCTGACCCGCCCGGGATCGGTACCAAAGCGGTCGATGCAGGTTCCCACAATCTGATCCACGGGAACGGGGAGGAGGTGCGCGATTTTTTTAAGGTTCTTCAGAGAGGCCGGGTTCATATATTCAATGACGAGGTCGTTGTTTGCAAAGATCATATTTGCGTGGCTTCCATCCAGCATGGCCTCGGCCCGTGCGAGCGTCGTGGCGCTCGCGTCTGAGGCCGTCTTCAATTTCTCAATCATGTGAGAAAAACCCCGGGCCAGTATCGCGATCCCGTCTTTCCCTTCCGTGTTCAGTTCAACAGAAAAATCTCCATTTCCGATTTTTTCTGCAGCGTCAGAGAGTTTCCTGATGGGATGGATAATGGTATGACTAATCTTCTGTGAGATGAAGGTTAGTAAAATAAGAGCTAGGATCGATCCTCCGATAACAACACGCTTTGCATGACTTACAGCAAAACTTCCCTCAGTCTTTGTTTCGAGGATACCCTCTTCAATCATATTGGAGACTTTTTCCATTTCGACCGCTAAATCTTCATACACCAATAAAAATACTACTTCTCGATCTGCGGCCGCCACCGGATCTACAAACGCGAGTTTCGTAATCTCTTCAGCGGTACGAATGTATCTTTCCAGTTCATCTTTTAATAATTTTAGGGCTTCATCTATTATCGGAGCAGTGACCAATTCCTCATTCTTTTTTATCATCTCCCGAAAGGTAGCGGCATGTGACTTGAGTTCCCTTTCAATCTTGTCTTTTTCAGAGGGATTGTGTTCTCCGGCCAGAATCGCCTCGAGGACATCGCCTTTTAAGGCATCGTGCATCATATCTGCCGTGAGATGTGTGCGCATGATTTGTGCCTGATCGGTGATGTTTTGTATGGCGACATCGGTTTCCGAGACGCCAAGAATACCGGCAATTGCGATTCCGATAACAAGGGCGCAGCCCGTGAGTGACAAGCTTCTGAGCTTCTTCCTGATGGTCCAATTCTTTATCATTATTTGTTCCTTCTCATTTCTGAATCGTATTTATGAGCGTCACTAAATCAGATCTGGAGATCAACACGGCTGAATATTGTAAGACATCACAGGCCAGGTATCCTATTATTTCGATATGACCAGTCGAGGATTTTTTCCTCAAGTTCTTATCGGCAGTTTGCCTCAAAACATTAAGTCTGAATTAAAATATTTTGTATTTTGTGTCACGATCGGTCTCAAGTGACCGTCATTCTCTTGGATTCGTTCTCGTATCGGACCTGTCTTTCCCTTTTTATGATATAGCGGAAGAGGTCTTCCTGATCGGACTCCTTAAGATCCCTGAATGCAACACCCATCTCAAGATCGGTTTGGTCCTGAACATCACGGGTCTGTTTTTTTTCTCGCGTCCGGACAACTTCTCCCTCCAGGATCAATTCCTTGAAGGGGAGGATTGGCAGGATCAATCTGATCTGAAGCTTTGTTCCCTTGGGTTCTACGTTGGGCACAATAAACTTCATCCCGGACGCACTCAAATCGGAAACGACGGCCTGGTGTGGAAAAAAAGACTGATCTTTATCTTCGGCGAGGAGTTTGATGAGGTAGGTGACTTTCCAGTCAAGCCACAGGAGCATGTTCATCATATGGCGATCCGCCTCCTCCTGATGGGCATGGCTCTTTGAGGCAATCTCACGGACTTCCATAGAAGAAAACGAATCGAAGACGTCTGGCTTCATCGGGCTGGAATCGTTCGTGTCGATGATCCGGTATCTCACCGGACAATCTGCGCTGACACGGACAAACTGTCGTTGTTCTGCGTCCATTTCAGAGGTTCCTTAGTTCACTGCGCTCCGGCAGGCCAGGCTGTCCATAGAAGTCATCATGATCTGGTTGCGCCCGTTTTTCTTTGCCCGGTAGAGGGCTTGATCGGCAAGTTCAAAAAGGACGTCTGAACTTGTTATTTCCGGGAGCGGGTAGTGCGCGACTCCGATACTCACCGTCACTTCGATGGCTTTGCTGTTTAGATTAAAATAGGTTGTTTGTACTTGTTCTTTCATGCGCCTCGCAACCACAAGAACTTCTTCCAGATTCGTTCCCGGGAGGAGGGAAACAAACTCGTCTCCGCCGTAGCGTGCAAGGATGTCGACCTCGCGGATACTGTTATTTAAGACCGAGACCATCTTTTGCAGTACCTGATCACCCACCAGGTGTCCATGCGTGTCGTTGATGTCCTTAAAATAATCGATATCCACCAGAATTAGGGAGAGGGGCGTGTCGTAACGCTTGGCTCTTCTAAACTCGCGTTCAAGTGTTTTGGAAAAAGCCCTTCGATTCAAGGTCCCGGTGAGTTCATCTCTCACGGCCAGGTCCTGAACCTGCTGGTACATTTCTGCATTCCGAAGGGCAAGCGTCAGCGGCGTGGAGATCATTGAAAGCATCTTGGTTTGATAGGGGGTGAAGGGGCCCAATACACCCGTACGGAGTTCTTCCCGTTTATCCACACGGGCAAGCCGCAAGAGACCAATCTTCTCTTTACCGATGACCAGAGGGATGATAATTTCATATCCCCCCTTGCTTACAACCGGGCCCATGATTTCCTGATCCGTTTTCGTGAATATTCGGCCTTCCTCTAATGTTCTTTCTGAAAAATGTTTGGCGACGGTTCTCAAGCGTTTGGAGTGGGTCTCAATCCGTGTTTGGTCTGATTTATCCATGTAGAGGCATGCGATATCATATGGGACAATATTTTTAATATTCCCAAAAGACAAACGGACGACCTCCTCGATGCGAAGTGACTGACTCAAGCTTTGGTTCAACTGATGAAGGAGGGAAAGATCCTTGTTCCATCTCTTGAGACGATCCCGTTCTTCCGCGATTGATTTGTTTGCCAATTGAAGGTGATTTGAAAGATCCATGATTTTGATGAGGTCTTCGCGGTTCTTTAAACCCTTCCGGATGGTTTTGGCTAAACTTTTCAAAGGGAGTGGGGTCTTGATGTAATCGAATACGCCTGACCGAAATAAAACACCCAGCTTTCCGACGTCCAGGGGAGGGCCGAACAGCAAGACACAAGCGGTTGATTGATTTGCACGGAGTTTCTTAAGGAATTTGAGTATGTCCGTGTATGGAAAATCTGTTTCGATTAGAATAACATCAATCGGGTCATTTTCATGAATGACCTGAGAAGTAGAACCCGCCTCTGCCACCGAGAGCTTGTATTCGCTGTTCTGAACATAGCGTATAAGGTCTTGATGCTTGTCCACATTGGTACTCATGAGGTGTATTGTCTGCATTTTTCTCATCTCTACTCCCAAAGTTAGACTCGGCCCCAAGTAAATGCAATATGTATGCCATTGAAAGGCAGGAAGGACGCGGAGTGGAATGCATCCGGGATATGGGCCATGTTCTTCCTCATGGGGAACCCGAAGAACCGGATCGGGTGTATATCGTGAGGAGTTTCTCGTGCAGGTCGTGGAGGAAGTCAAGGTTTTCTGAAAGCTCACTTCCTTCCAGGATGTCCTGGGATAAAAACGCCTCCATTTTCTTGGATGTCTTTTTTAATTGATGGAGTAAGTCATTGTTTTCTCTAATTAATTTTATCCGTTCTACCGCATTGTTTACAACGACATAGAGCTCGGCCAGTTGGAAGGGTTTTGTTAGATAATCATAGGCCCCTCCTCGGATGGCCTCGATGGCGGAGCGAAGAGACGCATAGCCGGTAATGATGATGACATGGATCTCGGGGGAAAGCGCACGGATTTTATTGAGAAGTTCAATACCGTTTAACCCGGGCATCTTGAGGTCGGTGAGAACCAGATCGAAAGCGGCTTTGTCAAGAAGTTGACAGGCCTGCTCGCCGGATTTGGCGGTCTTTACCTGATACCCTTTCTGGGAAAGTGCTTCTTCCAAGAGGTCTCTTGGGCCGCTTTCGTCATCAACCACGAGAATCTTTACACGCGTTTCGGTCGGCAAAGTTTTCTTAGCTCTGGGCAAAGGTTTCCTCATCAGTAGACCCTTCCCTGGGGTCTTGGCGTTCCACTTCATTTAACGCGGGGGGCAATTCCGAGAACTTTCTCCGGGACGCTTCCGAAATGGTCACCCGGTCCCTTCTAGAGACATCTTGGAGTTTTGTTGTTCCCTCCTGGGGTTCCGGACCCGACCCCGTCGTGCTTGCTTTGGACTTTATAAGGTGATGATAGGTCCTCAACACATTTTGAACTTGATAAATTGTAATACTCATACGGGCTCCTTAGGAGAAGAAAGGGGTACTTTCTCCTCTATCGGAAGGTTGGTGTGGAAACTTTAGAAGATGTTGAAGCGAAACACTTCTGGAATCCTGCCTGAGCGGGAATGACGGCGCAAAGCAAAGGTTCACTTGAAATCGTAAGTTTTTTTAATGTTCTCCCGTCCGGAGGCCGCAAGAGAGACGAGGGTGTCTATAAGGTCTCGCGCTCATATTTAGGCCAGATTTGGTCGATCTGTAATGAGAAACACCGGAGGAATCGTTATTCTATTTCGAGGATGGATCGATTGAAGATCGGCCGAAGATGGCCTGAAGATGAGCGTGAGAAGGGGGAGGGTTAGGTGTGTGGGCCGTAGGCCTGAACTATTTTTTTTCCAAGATCAAGATCTTGTCTCAAGCCTCTCATTTTCTGAACGACCAATGTCTTGATCTGATTGTCTATCGAGAGGGTTTTTCGGATCAATTCGGCCTGCCTTTCGGCGGCCTCCTTGTCCATGCGCTGGTTTTTTCCCGGAGTCCTGACCCGCTTCAGGATATTTTGGCGGCCCGTTTCCTGAGAAGTCAGGCTGTGCCAATCCCCCCGTTGTGCGTTCTCAAACATTTGCTGGGTCACGGCGTAGACCTCAGCATACAGGACGATATTCTGTTGATCTGTCGGATGCTCTTTTTTTCTTCGTATGCGTGCCGGATTCTTCAAGTGGAATTATCCCCTCCGGGTCCCTTCCAAGGACATCTCCTGTGTGTCTGATTTGGGCCGACTTCCTATTTCCTTCCAGGCCCCTTTTATTTCAGACAGCAATTGAATGACCTCATCCAGAGCTTCGACATTGTTTTTATGATTGGCCTCTACCAGTTTTACAGACATGTATTCGTATAATGCCATGAGATTGGCCGCAAGTTCTCCACCCGCTTCAACGTTCAGGCTTCGGGCCAGTTCTTGTATAATACTGATTGCCTTGGAAATCGCATTTCCCTTCGCCGGGATATTTTTACGTGAGATCTCTCTTTTGGAAGCGATGATGGCCTCAATTGCGCCTTCCAACAACATTAAAATCAGCCCATGCGGATCGGCGGCAGCGACCGCGGTTCCAATTCCGACCTCCGTGTATCGATTCATAAGGCTATTTTGCGGCATGAACTCCTCCTATCTTTGTTTTTGTCGAGGTCGACCGTAAGTATGGATCATTAATTCGTTGCGCTGAAATTTGTCAGTCCTGTTAAGATGCTGAATTGTTGGGTCAGAAAACTACCCGTCGCCGTCATGCCGCTCAGCAGAACGTCAAGTCGGGTAAATTGGTCCCGGAGATTTTTTTCAGTGTCGAACAGCCGTGAACTTAAGACCTCTCTCTGGCCGATAATATCTTCGATACGCCGATTGATCCCATCGGTCCGGCTGGCAATTTGGCCAGAGGTCCCGAGTAAGTCTACGGCCAGTTTTTCTAATTGAAAGGCATATCCTTCTGAATAAGCGATGGTTCCCCGGCTTCCCGTGGCCCCTCCTGTAATCTTAATTTTGAGCCCCTCTGCCGTGCTTCCTGCAGAACCGGTCAGGAATTGCCCGAAGCCGGTGGCGGCACTGTTGTTGATTGTTCCGGCCACATCGGTTCCCGTTGTATCTGTCGGCGTCCCCAAAAGGTTTGTTTTGCCGTTTCCTCCGGTCACATTTACTTTTGAAGCCGATCCGTAACCGGCCGAGGTCATCGTCAACACACCGACTGATTCCGATACGGTGACAGAGATGCCTGCCGTCGAGAAAGCGTTGGCCCCATTGATTTTGGACTGGACCTCCGTTGCGAGGGTGCCAGCGGTATAGGTCCCGGCCGCAAGTGTGACCGTGGCGCTCCCGCCGTCAACGGTGACAGTCAATGTATCGTTAATTCCGGTTGTAATCGTCAGGCCCGCCGCCGCACTGCCGACCGTCTTCCCTTGTGTGGCCAGGCTGGTTACCGACACCGCGTAGTTGCCCGGACTGGTCTTGTCTGTTGCGCTGTCATACTTTATCAGGCTGTCGGACGGCTTGCCAATGGCGACGAAAAGACCTGCAATATCGTTAAAGTTCGTATCGATGGCGGTTTGCAGCCGGGTAGAGTCAAGGGCCAGTGTTCCATCCTTTTGAAAGGAGACGCCAATATCGGACAATGCCGTAAAGGCACCCGTCAAGGCTGTGACGGAGGAGGTCATGACGCGTCGGATTTGCCTCTGAATTGACAACACAGAAGTGTCGCCCTGTAAAAGCCCTGCTTGATTGGTGACGGGATCGAAGGCGATCAGATCGGAAATTGCCGAGTTCACGGTATTAAAGCTGTTCACAAATGTATCGACAGAGGTCTTTAGCCCGCTGGTGTCCTGTGTAACGGTCAGGGTTTCCGCACTGCCGATATTTTCCTTGAGAAGGTTCAGCGTCATCCCCTGAATCACATCTGTGATCGTATTGGATGTCTTGACGATGGAGATGCCGTCGACTTTCAGATTTGCGTCTTTGGCCGTGACCGTCTCGGAAAGATTTTGTGTTGCGGCTGGATCATGCGCCAGGAGGGTCGACAATGCGGCATCGCCCGTAACCGTGACCTTGATGCTGTTTTTTTCTCCGATCTTGTCGGAGCTTAAAGAAAGACGGTAAGGGGAGACGCCGCCATCATTCACGATAGAGGCGGTTATGCCGATCTTCGCCGCGTTGATCGCATCACGGATGCCCAGGAGGGAGTTGTTCGTACTGTCGATGGTCACTGTTGACGCTCCGGAGCCGTTGCTGGCAAAGCTTGCCCCCGTATACTTTCCCGTGTTCGAATCGAAGGTGCCGCCGCTGATCGTGCCGAAGTCAAAAGTCAGCGTGCCATTTCCAACCACATCCGTGGTATTCGCTTGCCCGACGGAAGCCAGCTTTTGTGCCTTGGCCAGTTGGGTTACTTCGACTGAGAAAGACCCTGGGCCCGCCGTCGTTCCTGCCGAGGCTGTAAAGACTGTTTTATCGGAGGAGACCACATTGAGGTTCTGAAATTTTGATAGATTATTTAAATCCTTGACGGCGTCCTGGAAGGAAGAGATGGTCCCGCTCAAGGTCCCATACGCACTGAGTTCGGCCTGAAAGCCGGCCTCTTTCTGATCCAGAAGGAGCAAGGGGCGTTGCTCAATTTCCATTAACTGGCCGATGATTCCGTTGACGTCAAGATTTGATCCGATTCCCGGGGAGGCGATAGCCATAGTTCCTCACTTTTTTAGACAGATCCTTTTAGACCAGGATGTTGTAACTTCTCAGGTTGCCGATATTTTTTTATCACTGTCCTCGGGCGGCGTTGTTGTGGCGCGCGAAGCGCTCCCGTAGCCCTCGCGCCTTGCCCCGAAAGGAAACCCGGCAAGCTGAACAGTGACAACATCCGTGAATGTTGCAACTTCAGTGCCTTAATCTCATTGTTGTTGCCCGGAATGACTACCCGACGGTATGCAGGATCGCGCTCATGTCACGCTCGAGATGATGCGCGAGGGCCAGCACCTCGTCTGACGGGATCTGGCGTATGATCTCCTTTGTCTCAGGATTAACGACGGTAATCACTGTACGGTCTGCCACTTCATCAATCCTGAAATGAAGGTCACGCTCCATCTTCCCTGCAAACGCATTCAGTTTATCAACTGTTTGCCGTAGGGTCTCGCTTGCCGCCGGTGTTGCTTCAGTGTTCTCCGGAGTGCCGTGGGGAACATCTTGCCCACGTATCGGCAAACTTATCCGACCCTTGGATGGTAAGGTCTTGCCCGAACCGCTTACGGGGACGACCTGTTCCGGGATAGGATCTATTGGAGTCATGCAATGCCTCCCTCATGATGATGGGTCGGCGCTCGGGGAAGATCGCCCCCGAGCGCCGTTCCTATCAGTTGTCGGCGGACTTCTCTTACTGGAGAAGTGCCAACACGTTCTGTGGCAGGGAGTTGGCCTGAGACAAGATGGCGATACCCGCTTGCTGCAGGATCTGGCCTCTTGCGAGGGCCGCCGTTTCGGCCGCGAAGTCGGCGTCTTCAATCCGGCTCCTTGATGCCGAGAGGTTTTCCGCCGTCGTCGAGATACTGACGATGGTGGAGGTGAACCGGTTCTGAAGGGCACCCAGATCGGCACGGGTGCTGTTGATCGTGGTCAGCGCCGCGTCGATAATCGCCAAGGCGTTGGTCGCCCCCGTTGCAGTCGTCAAATCGACCGACGAAACACCGGCACCTACGGTGGTCGTTGCCGCAGTGACGCCGATCGTTGCCCCGATCAACGCAGACTCCGTGCCACCGATGGTGATGCCGTCGACTGACGAGGAGGTCAGATTGATCGCTGCCTGGGTGGTGGCCACGACCAGGCCGCTGTCGCCGGCAGTGGTTCCAGAGATTTGGATGTTCCGGCCATCGGCGGCGGTCAGTGTATAGCCAGCGGCGGAGGCCACTGCGGTCACCCCGGTCTGGCTGCTTATGGAATTGATGGCGGCGGTCATTTCTCCCGCAGCCACGGAAGCATCGGCGGAGAGGACAACTGCGCCTGCCGTCCCGAGAGCGATCCCGTTAAGCGACATGCCCGCGGTGTCGCCACCGACAGCGGTGGCAGTGACCGCGAGAGAGGTCGCGTCGATCGTTGCCGTAACGCCGCTGTTTCCAGAGACCGCGTTGATGGCGGCGGCCTTGGAAATGGCACTCGCCGTGTCCAGGGTTGAAGACACGCCGTCGGCGGTACTCGCACCGATGGCCGTGCCGTTCAGGACCAGGCCTCCGGCCGTCAATGCTGTGGCGGTCGTTGCAGTCAGGGCGTTCAGGTCTGTCACAGAACTTGATCCCGATCCCACCCCTAAAGCAGCACTTCTTGAGCTTGAGATCGAGGAAATCGTAATCTGGTTGGAGCCTCCGGAGTTGGCTCCGACCTGGAATGTCTGTGCCGAGAAGGTCCCGTCGAGCAGGACAACGCCATTGAAGTTCGTGTTCTGTGCGACACGGTCGATCTCAGAAACCAGGAGCGAAGCCTCTGCATTCAGGGCCGCACGGTCTGTCGTGCTGTTGGTGGCATTGGCCGACTGGACGGACAATTCACGGATACGCTGGAGGTTGTTAATCACCTCGTTTAAGGCCCCCTCTGCGGTCTGAGCGAGAGAGACCCCGTCGTTTGCATTCCGGGCCGCCACATTGAGCCCACGGATCTGTGCGCTAAATCTAGCGACAATCGCGACGCCCGCCGCGTCATCTTTCGCACTGTTCAAGCGCAGACCGGAAGAGAGACGCTGCAATGCCGTTGACAATGCGCTTTGCGACTTGTTCAAGTTTCTTTGTGCATTTAAAGATGGAATGTTTACATTGACTGTTAATCCCATGATTCTATCCTCCTTGATTGAAATGACGGGCATCCATGCCCGATTGTTTTGAGAGCTTTGTCCTCTCGTGCTTACAGTAGTCTTATCGGATCAGGGATGAGAAACTTGAGGGGAAATGGACCGGTGGGTGGTCAAAGAATGATGAAAAAATGAAAAATTACCTCATTATCTTGAAATCTTATGGAACTATTTAGGAGAATAGGTTGAAGGGGATTAGAAAGCAGGTGGATAGGCTGAAGGCTGAAGGTTAAACCCGGCAGTTCCTTCGCGTCGTCGGACGCGAAGGTTTTGAGTTTTGTATGATCACGTATTATTTTCCTAATAGCCCTCAGCCTTCAGCCTATTCACCTAAGTCTCTTTGATCACCGGTTCGCGAACGTCGTAGCCGGCATCATAAAGGATGATCTGCTTCCCCTTTCGGGTCTCGGCGTTAATGACAAGGGGCGCCTGGAGATTTGCGGTCAGCTTGAGTGGATCGTCGTGCGGAATGGTCAGAATCGCCAATATCATCAGGGCACCGGCATCGGGGGTCTCAAGGCCCTGAAGGTCTTCTTTTCGAAGCGTGGGCCGGTAATCGGACTTAAAGATAAGCGGATCCATGACCGCGAAGGCCAGTTCAGGATCTTCCATGGCCTGGAGCCAGAAGAAGGGATGTCCTTTATCCTTTTCAACCAGGATATAGCGTTTCTCGATCGGGAATCCCAGTATACCTTCCGGGAAATCAATGAGACGGTCTGCTTCAACATCCAGGCGGCCCAATTTCCTGCTTTCGATGACAATGCTCACGGTTTACTCTCCTTTTCCATGTTCCGGTCGTATGTCCTTCACGATCTCCCTCCCCAGGATATCCTCGAGCTTCTCGGGATGGAGATCGGCCGCATCCTTGTTCTCACGCATGATCCTGGAGAGAACCTCCTCCCGATGTACGGGCACACCGGGGGGCGCCTCGATTCCCAGCTTCACTTTCCCGCCTTTCACTTCGATGACCACCACCCTGATTTGATCTCCGAGGGTAATCGCTTCTCCGAGTTTTCGTGTTAGGACCAGCATAGGGGTTTCCTTATGTACGCAAATCTCCTTCGACAGATGGGGAGATAAAGACCCTAATGTGAGGAGATCTTGACATTTTGATAGCGTTCCTTAATCAGTTTAATTCGCCTTTCAATCTCCGGATCGAAAAATCCGGTGTTGTAAATCGCTTCCAGCGTCGGGAGAGATTCTTCTCCCGTAAAATAGGACGAGAAGGCCCGGGCTTTCTCTCGCTGATCCAAAATGCTCGCAAAAAGCCATTCCGCCAGGCGCTCACCAGGATCGATTGCTGCATATTCATCCGATAAGGGCAGGAAGGGCTCATTGATTTCAATCTCCCCTCCCTTTTCAAAGAGGGCAAATATCTGGTTGAGCAGATGAACCGCGGACTCACGTTTTCCCAGTTCAATCATGACCCGACTTAAAGATAAAAGTCGGGGGAGTGTTGCCTTTGCCTTGGCCAACATTACAAGAATACCGTAGGAGGTTTCCAGGGAAGCGTATCGTACTTCTGCCGTGCGTCCTGCGTCCTTTGCCCTTGCATATAGATTCAGGGCAATCCAATAGGACTCCCATTCTTCTAAATTTGAAGGAACAGTGATCCAGTGCTCAATCAATGCAGATGCATAGGGAAACGACTTGAGATAGCCCTGCCAATCCTTTATGTGTGTCCCGGGGAGATCAGAAGCCGGCGCGGCTTTTCGGACCAAGACGCCCTGTTTCTCCAGGAGGTCCGCACGGTCTCCTTTACAGAAGAACAGATTGACGGCAAAGACATCCAGATCTTCATCTGTTGTAAAAGGAAGTAACAGGTTCACCCCTGGAACAAGACGATACGGATGATATTCAAGTTGTTTGAATTCGGATACCAATTGTGTATCAACAATTTGATTATCCCGTCTAATACCAAACATAATGAGAGGGGAATTTTGTGAGAAAAAACGCTTTCCACTTTGTAAAAATCCGGTATCTGTCGCATTTGTACTTATGCGGACAAAGTCAATTTCTTTCAAGCCCTGGAATTTCATTTCCGAGTCAAGAAAGAGTGTCCGGTCTCCTTTTACCATAAGGCACAGGTTATCCAGGGCATTATGCGCCTTACTCTTTTCCATAAAGCGCGCCTCTTTCTCCGTTTTTGTCGTTGCCCACAACCGGCCTTTCCCGCCTACCTTTTTTGCCAGGGGGATCGCATAAGCGCCCACGCCTGTACAAATGTCTAGCAATTGCATGCCCGGCTGAATCAAATTCAGCACGAATCCGTGTTCGGGATCAAACCAGCCTTCCTGTTCCCTTAGAATATAGGTGTTGATTTCCTCGAGTGTGCCTTCTACCGCAATGTCTACCCCTCCTCGGACCGGAATGTATTGGACTGCCTTCTCCTTTGTCTCGGGAATCACAGGAGATTCAGGGAATTTCCTTTTCCATCCTTCGATGTAGGCGGCTTCCACCTGTTTTGTTAAGTGTATCGGGTCGCACAGAACGGAACTGCTCAAGCTCTCAGGAATGGTGCGATGAAGTTCAGCAATTCTGGCCGGATTACTTGCCAGCGCGACTGCTTTCTCGACGTATTCTTCTTCGCTAAAAGCAATCAAGTCCTTAAGGTCAATGCCGATATTGCTAAGAACCGAGTAGGAAATGCGATGCGGACAGATGTCACCGACCAGGGTGACCACCGAAACCCCCATCCAAAGGGCATCCATTGTTGTCGTTCCGCCTGTTAAGGGAAAGGTATCTAACATGATGTCAATGTCGTTGTAATAACGCAGATAACTGCCTTTGGGATGCGTCTTCCAAACGATGTCAATGCGCTGCCCATCAATGCCGTGTTTGGAAAACTCCTTGAGGATGTTAATCCTTGTCACTTCCATCTCGCAGTTGGGGTGATTGATGATCATTCTGGAATCAGGGATGCGTTTCAGAATTTGGCTCCAGACATAGATCAGCTCCGGGCTTAACTTATAGGTACTGTTCAGTGAACCAAAAGTAATAAACCGATTTCGTTCAAAGGGGATGACCTTTTCAATGGCCTGTTCGAACAGTCTGGACATGGTACATGATATGTGAGGCAGACGAAGTTGTTGTTCAGTAAAATACTTTGCATTGTCAGGGCCATCCATATAAGGATCGGTGACAAAATAGTCAACAGCGGGTAAGCCCGAGGTGTAAGGGTAGCCAATATACATCATCTGAACAGGGGCGGGGCGATAACTCAGAGCCCCGAGTCTGCCGTGTTGGGTGTATCCTGCCAGGTCAAGAAGGAAATGGATGCCATCCGAATGGATCCGTTCCGCCAATTGACGGTCGGACAATTGGCTCACGTTTACAAAGATATCGGCCGCTTCCCGGTATTGCGCGGTGATGTCATCTTCAAGTTCAAGCTTTGTACTCGAGTAGCAATAAACCTCGAAACGATCTCTGTCATGGTTGTTAATGAGTCCCCGAACAAAGGTACTCACGCTGTGCCGACGAAAGTCGGGTGAAAGATACCCCACGCGCCAACGGGGCGTGGGGTGCATCGCCTCTTCATGGGTTTCATAGGCTGGACGCTCCCGGAGGGCTTCAATGGTCTTTCCCGTCATCTTGTGAACATCTAAAAGCGATGCATGACTGATGCCCACAGTTGCCAATAGGAGCAGGTTAATATTCTCAAAGGAACTTATCGTGGTGCTGTTTTGAGATATTAACTTCATTATTTCGGGAAGGGACTTTTTTGCCTCTTCCCAGAGGCAAAAATTCTTGGCGCTCGCATATGCGGTAAAAAGCGCCAGGCCCGGGTGCGGCAAGCTTACGATATGATAAGTGAGTTTCAGCATTTCTTTCTTATTTCCAGTGAGTTTTTCCCAAATGAGCAGGTTTGAAAGAATATCCGGATTGTCTGGGTAACTGCTCAGTGCCTGTCGATAGTATTTCATAACGTCTTGAGGTTTATTTTTTCTGGAAGCAATGACCCCGAGGTTGTTGAGGCTAATGACGTTATTTGGGTCGATGGCCAATACTTTATGAAAAATATTTTCTGCCTCATCGTTCTGTGTCCTGGAAAGATAAGTAATTCCCAAGTTGACCAAGCCGTTTACATGGGCAGGATCAATCTCACTCACTCTTTTAAAGAAGCTTCCCGCCGTAAGGGTGTCTCTGTCGTGTTCCAGACAGACCATCCCGAGGTAATTGAGGGCGTCCGGGTGGTTCGGGTTGAGGGAGAGTATCTGTTTGAACAATGTGCGGCTTTTTTCATAGTCCTTTTCCACGAGATAAATGGAACCGAGCAGGATGAGCGTTTCTATTCGATTCGCTTCCCTGGAAAGAATCTTCCGGCAAAGTTTTTTGGCTTGCTCTAATTGGCCTGCTTTGGCAGATTGGTTTGCCTTCTTTTGCAAGGTTTCGATCATTTTCACTGAACCCTCCGTAACCATGCCCCTGGCCAATAGGTGACCCTTTCGGTGATCTTCCCCTCATTGAAGGGGAAAGAGGGTTCTTCAATCACAAAGTTAGGGTTGGATGCGACAAAGACCTCGGCGGCGGCCCTTGGATTGTTCCATGACCAGTCTTTATTGCTCCGGGGCGCGCCAACCAGATCTCCCATGATCCCATCTGCTGCGATGATGTAAGAGCCGACCGAAACCAGGGTGGAATATGCACGGAGCTCAGACAAGACGTGCGCTTTTGTATGATTGGAATCGAGCATCACCAGAACCTTCTCATCCGATTTTACCTTCGAGGTCACCTTTTCTATGATTTCTAGGTCAATTGAGCTTCCTTCCACTAAGGTAATGTATTCAAATAATTCATGTGCCTCGATAGCTTCACGGTTATGTGGTCGTATTTCTACATCAATTCCGATCACGCGTCCGCGTCCCATGGCCTTGCACAGGCTTGCATAAAATATAAGGGAACCGCCGTGCGCAACCCCCGTCTCAATAATCACGTCAGGTTTTACCTGATAGATGACCTCTTGAATCCTGAACATATCCTCTGGCAACTGAATCATCGGCCGGCCAAGCCAGGAGAAGCCGTAGACATATTTATTATCCCAACCACTTCTTAACCAAGCGCCGGAAATAATAGAAAACGCCTCAGGCGTTCCGATGGGATGCGTCTCAGATTCATTCCCGTTTTCTAGAACAACGATGCCCTTTTCTACGTCAATTTTAATCATGGTGGCTCAGTGCTCCCGTAATTAAATACTTGGTTATTGTGTCTCATTCTTGCGATGAAAATGGATCGCCTAAACCAACCCTTTAATGAACGGGCTGTTCACTGAATAAAATACCCTTTAATGCGCTGCAAACATATCTGACTTTTTCTTCGGTTAAATTTAGACCGGATGGAAGGTTTATCCCATACCGGCTAATTTCATGCCCCACTTTATTACGACGGCGTGCATGTTGGGACTGTTCTAGATCTTTATAGGCCGGAATAAAACTCAAAGGACGAAAGAACGGACGGCAGTCAATGCTTTTTTCATTCATTAACCCGATGAAACGATCTTTATCCATGCCGAACTTTGGATCGAGGATCATTGTGATCATCCAGTAGGTATTTTTGGTGCTGGTCGCCTCGTTATTCAATGTCACATCTTTGAGGTCGACCAATTCCCTTTGATACCAGGAGAAGATCTGGCGCCTGCGGGCAAGCAGGTCTTCGATCCGCTCTAATTGTGCAAGTCCCAAGGCCGCCTGCAAACAGCTCATTTTATATTTATAGGCGATCTCTGTGTTCCGGTACATTTTGTCGCCCGGTTTGCGACCATGGTCACGCAAGAACATGGCACGGTCATATAGATCTTTTCGATCCGTCACCAGCATTCCACCCTCACCGGTGGTGATGGTTTTTGATCCATGGAAGCTAAAGACGCCCGTGTCTCCAAAGGAACCCGCCTTCTTCCCCTTGTACTCCGACCCCACGGCCTCGGCGGCATCTTCGATGACCGCAATTCCGTATTGTTTTGCGAGATTCCGTATGGCGTCCATTTCCGGCATATTGCCGTAGAGGTCGACTGGGATAACGGCTTTCGTCTTTTTCGTGATACATTCCTCAAAGGATTGAGACGATAAACACCAGGTCCTGGAGTCAATATCGGCAAAGACCGGTGTTGCACCTACATGGGTAATCGGTGCAGCGGAGGCAATCCATGTTACATCCGGAACAATCACTTCATCGCCCGGGCCGATGCCAAGTGCCAACAGAGAGAGGTGAATTGCCGAAGTACAAGAAGGCAGGGAGATTGAAAACCGAACACCAATATAATCTGAAAAAGCCTTTTCAAAACGTTCATGGTAGATGTTTGCATTGGCATACCAGGCATTCGAAACGGCATCGGTCACATAGTCAATTTCTTTTTCCGTAATCCAGGGACCGGATATTGGAATTCTTTCAAGGGGCTGTCCCAAAACCGTCATGATAAATCCTTTATACAATTCAAGTATCCATCCGGAGCAGCTGTAATCAGGAGCTTGCTCTCGACTGTCTTGTCGATGACAAACCGGTCGTTGGCCTTCAGGAATTCCCATACGGCAGTCTTTGGGTTATTCCCTTTCCCCCAGGGACGATCCGGAAAGAAATCCTCCGGCATGTCTTCTATGATTGTGTCAAATACGACGAGGTAACTCCCTTTGGTGACCAGCGGCGAGTAGCGATTCAGCTCCTTGAGTACATGCGCGTGCGTGTGATTCGAATCCAGAATCAACAACACCGGGTTTTTCCCTCGGGCAAAATCACAAACCTTTTTAACCGTATCTTCGTCGGTTGAAGATCCCTCGATCATTTTAATCCGCTTGCAGAGGGGGTGTTTTTCAATTTCACCACGATTATGCTCACGAATATCGATATCAATACCTAAAACTTGTCCGTTTCCACCAAGCAGCTCAAGCATCGAAGCATAAAAGACAAGAGATCCTCCGTGGGCAATGCCGGTTTCTATGATCAAATCCGGCTGAACCTTCCAAATGATCTCCTGCATTCCGAGAACGTCTTGAGGGAGCTGGATAAGCGGCCTTCCCAGCCAAGTGAAATTGTGCGCATATTTATGCTGTGTAACCTCCTTTACCCAGTGCGTAGAGAGGTCTTGTATCTCTCGGTCGGCCTCCATGCCTTGAATGTGCTCCGATACTTCGCGGAAATGTTTTTCGATCTCGTTCATTTCAAGAATTCTTTCCAATAAACCGTTCCGGAATGGATCATTTTCCCTCCCTCTTTCCCGCGATTGGCGATCAAGTCCAGGATGGACACATGTGGGTTGAAGGCCCCGTACAGCTGAGGATAGGGTGTTCTTCGGTACTTCATGTATTCAACGTGTATTTTGTTCTTCTCAAAAACTGCATGGTCCAGGTAGTTTTTTGCGCCATGGCCCGTAATATAAACATCGCCCCCGGCTTTCTTCACGGTGTTGACAACTCTTTGGCTGCTTTCCCCGCCGACTCCCATATGAGAAGAATATCGAAACTCCCGTCCCTCGCAAAGGCCAAAGTAACGGCACACTTCTAGGAGACCTGCGACCACGATATCAATCAGTTTCCTTTCTTCATTCCGGTACACTTTTTCTACGACTGCAATCATCTCGTCCTTATAGGGGGCGCGTCGGTAAGTCTGCGCCAGGAATGTCAGGTGTTGGTTTCTCCAGTCTTGTTCATCATCCGTAAGAACCTCTAGAATTGCTTGTCCCAACCGTTGCTTGTAGAGCGGGATGGTTAACCATTTGAATCCATCGGAGGTTTTTATCTGAACACGGTTAACAAAGCTCCCCTTAGAGAACTGTACATCGTCGTAGTGCACATATGTGTCCGCAAGCCGGATCTGCTCAAACATTCCGACCCATGGGAAGAACATTGGCTGAGAGATAATGATACGCTTCACAGGTGTTTTTCCATCATCATCACGTCCAGATACTTCCCCTGCTGTCGGTGGTGGCGGGTATAAAATCCGACCCTGGAATACCCTGAGCGTTCGTAAAATGCGATCACATTATTCCGGTGTGCAAGCACTTTCAGAATGACCTTTCGAAGGCTGAGCTCCTTTTGTACGTATTCCTCGAACAACCGAAGTGCTTCGCTACCATACCCTCTGCCCTGGAAGTCATCGTCCAGCAGAATGCCTAGCTCGCCCGTTCCATCCATAAAATCGATGTTCACCAATTGGATATAGCCGCACGGAAGATCGCCAGACTTCTCTGCAATGATGAAAAATAGGGAACACGCATCACCGAGCCGTCGCTCCAACCACTCCGTAACCATTGCAGAGGTGTTGGTCCGGGGACGTGCCATGACCTTGTGCTGCAATTCCGTGTTGTTTCGCATGGAGATCAGAGAACCCTTATCTTTTTCTTGAGGCAATCTTAGAATGATCTTGCATCCATTCAATACTGGATCTCCCTGTACTACAAGAAAAAATAATGAATCTTACGACCGTTCCATGCCTCGACCCTGTCGATGTTGACCTGAGCAATTTTGGGATTCAGGCCCACATAAACCACATCAATATCTGGGTCAAGTTTTTCCGGTCCTAAGATCGGCTTTTCGAATAAGACCTTCCCCTTTCGAAAAGAACTTTGATCGATGAAGCTAGTAACTTTTTTGGGGGCAGACAGACAACTCAGGATGAAACTGCCGTAAAAGCCTGATCCATAAATTGCGACATTTGACCTGTCCGCGTAGGCCTGCTCAAACGTCTTCACCTTGTGGGACAAATCCTGCCAGAAAGCCCCTACCTCTCTCATTCTCTCTTGTACGTCAGTAACCTGATGCTCCCAGTCCGGGCAGCGTTCTTCTGATATGTCAGCCTTTCGGGCGACAATGACGAAGGCGCCGCGGTGAATTTCTCCGTCTATCTCCAGCGGGTCAAAACCAACCTTGCTCAGCAAGTACCGGATCGACGTTTCGGTGAAATGATTCACATGATCCACGACGACGTAGTCTGCGATATTGGTAAATACATTAGGGACGATGATGTAGCATAAGCCCTCAGGTTTCAGGAATGATCGGATTTTGGTGAGCATGGAATGAGGATCCCCCACGTGCTCCAGAGAGAAGAAAGAAGTGACTACATCAAACAGGCCTGTCCACTTCTTATTGGGTTCATAGGTTGCCCAATGTTCAGGTTGAGCAAACTTTTCCCAGAACGGGACGTACATCTCGCTGACATCAAAAAGGTGCGGCGTAATGTCGGGGCGGGTCTGGATGAGACGCCTGAGCATGCTGCTCTTGGCACAACCATAATCTAATACGCGTGCCCCCTCTGGCAGGGAGACTTTGCTGATGAGGGTCTGCATCTGGTGCTCGACCCGATAGATCTTTTTGCTCTCCCTTATTTCGTAAAGCTGGTCTTCTTCTTCGCTGTCGGTGAGGATTTTGTACGTTGTATCATAATACGCGTCCAGTCCCGTGACCTCAGTGGTTTGAAGATGTCCGCAGCGATCACACAGGAAGACTTCTGTTTTTCCCTGGTAAATATCGCATAGAGATGTGATGGAAGTGGCGCCATCGGAGCGATACACTGGTGCTTTAAGAGAAGATCTGCAGATATTACATGTGGACATCGGTTTCCTTTCCTAAGTCAGCCCGCCATGAGGTCAGGATGAACATGTTCCAGAGCGACTTCGGAAGAAGATGCGCCACACCAGCCAATCTGGATTCCCGTCGGATCGAGAAAATTAAAATACCGAAGCTGCATCGACCACCGCGATCGTATTCCCTGATTGATACCGGAGGCATGTACCACAAGGAAATCAATAAGAACAAGGTCTCCAGGCTCCGTCAAGGGTGCAACAGGAGGATAGTTCAAGATAATTTCCCTTTCCCTCTCTAATATCAGTCCGTACGCGCCCGTTTTTTCGGGATTTTTAGGGTCGTTTCGACGAATGCTCAGGAGTCCCTCCTTGTGTGAACCGATGCAGAAGTTGACCGGGCCGAGAGACTCGGTGACTTGTAGCAATGGACTCCAGAAGGTGACCCCATCGAGACTGCGAAACTGTGCTGGATATTCCTGATGCCACCTTGCCCGATACCTTTCTTCCCCTGGATTGTCGATACGGATTCCGTATCCGCAGGCTGCGACTCCGGGCATATCCGTCGCCCTGAGTTGGCTCATGAGAGATTCCAGTCGGGAAGACGCAACCAACCTCAAAAATGCAGGAATCTGCTTGACGGCGTCATACATCTCGCCGCCATACCTGCGGTTCATGGCGATCAACTCTTGGTACCCGGAATCGAATGTTTGGGGGGTGAAAGCCTGCTGTTCAATCGGCAAGCGATATTTTGTGATGAGAATCTGAATGATTTTGTAGACGGCAAACTGGATTGGCTCGATTTCCTGCTTCAAATCAAAGAACGATTTGATGAGTAAAACGCCATCCTCATGAAACGTATCAATTTGTTCGGCGGTCAGCATGTTTTTATTCACTCGTTAACTTATCCTGAAATGTCTTCGTTTTTTCTGTCTCTTCTTGAGACTTAGAGAATAAACTGTATGACCCATCCTGTTTTGACATGGTGATTTCTGTCAATGGCCATTCAATGGCAAATGTCGGATCATTCCATCGGATTCCTTTTGCAGATTCCGGACGATAGAATGCTGACATCTGGTAAGAAGCCTCCGCGTTATCGGACAAAGACTGAAAACCGTGAGCAAAGCCTTCCGGAACATAAAGCATCTTATAGTTTTCAGCATCTAACTCCACTGAAAACCATTGGCAATAAGTAGGAGAATCGGGACGAAGATCAATGATGACATCATAAATCGTGCCCTGTATACATCGGACCAGCTTTGCTTCCTCATGAGGCTTCATCTGATAATGCATCCCGCGCAGCGTTCCCCTTTTTTTGTTATAGGAGGTATTGCATTGTACGATATTAAATGGGATTCCGTGGGCCTCAAACTCTTCTCGACAGAATGTCCGCGCAAAGGAACCGCGTTCATCTTCTATCGGATCGATCTCAATGATGTAGGCCCCTTTTAGTTTGGTTTCCTTAAATATCATTGCTTGTATGGGCACCTCTCACAGAACCGTCACTTCCGGGATCGGCACCACAAACGCTCCGCCCCATTCCCGAATGAAGGCCATCTGATTCATGATCTCATCCTTGAGATTCCAGGGCAGGATGAGGAGATAGTCCGGTTTGGTTTCTCTGATCTTCTCAGGAGGGTAGATCGGGATATGTGTTCCCGGAAGAAAAAGACCCTGTTTGTGCGAACTTCGATCGACTGTATAGTTCAGCATTTCCGAATCAATCCCGCAATAGTTTAACAGGGTGTTCCCCTTTGCGGGGGCCCCGTATCCGGAAATGGTCTTTCCTTGTTGTTTAATCATCATGAAGAATGCCAATAATCTTTTCCTTGTCTCGCGCACTTTCTCATTAAAAGGGAAGTAGGTCTCTAATTGGTCCAATCCATTTTTTTTCTCTTTCTTTCTCAACCGGGTGATCGTCTGGCTGATCCTTTTGTTTCGATCATCTTGATGGCATGCATAAATCCGAAGAGATCCCCCGTGTGAACTTAATTCTTCTACGTCAAACAAAACCAAGGCATGGTTGGAAAAAATCTTTTCCACGGTGAGAAGTGACAGGTAAGAAAAGTGTTCGTGGTAGATCGTATCGAACTGATTCTCCTCCATTAAGCGTAACAAATGGGGAAACTCCATGGTGATCACACCACCGGGTTTGAGTATGATCTTCAGGCCCTGGATAAAATCATTCAGGTCCGGAACATGGGCCAACACATTATTTCCCACCAGAAGGTCGGCACCGGAGCCATCTTGTCTTATCTCTCTGGCCGCCCTAGACCCAAAGAATGTCACCCGCGTTGGAATGCCCCTAGCCTTTGCGACCGCTGCCACATTTTCCGCCGGTTCAATGCCCAAGACAGGGACTCTCTTTTTCTGGAAATATTGAAGGAGGTAGCCGTCGTTACTGGCAATCTCAACTACCTGATGTTTTAGTCCGAGTCCAAACCGCTTTATCATCTCTTCGGTATATCTCTTTGCATGCCTGAGCCAACTGTCGGAGGTGGATGAAAAATAGGCGTAGTCTTGAAAAATTTCTTCGGGGCTTTGAAATTCCTGTAATTGCACGAGATAGCAACACTCACAGACATAGGCATGTAAAGGGTAGAAGGGTTCCAACTGTGACAACTGTTCCCGTTTGATGAAGGCATTCGAGAGCGGCGCCATGCCGAGATCACAGAACGAGTGTTCCAGGGCGGTCCCGCAAAACCTGCATTGACTGGAATTTAGACACGTTCCAGATTTTGGCAGCATGTAATCTGGTGCGTTGTTAATTGACGCATGTCTGCTTTTTTTTGAAACATTTTGTACCATTCAACAACCTACTCCATGGTAGTCTCAAGAGATATTTTGGGTGACCAGTCTAAGCAGATCTTTGCCTTAGACGAATCGAGCTTGAGGAGAGCGGCTTCATGTGGCTGTTGCGAAATCTCCATCTCCCAACACACCTTATGGCCCCATGCGTGCATTAAATAGTCAGCGACTCAGGATACCGGTCTGGCGTCTTCCCGTCTTGGTCCGAAGTTCAATCCCTCCCCAAATTTTGGACCTTCCTCCCACAGTTTTTCAGCAAGGCTCAGGTATCCGTCTAACGGCTCAAGCACGTGCTTCCAATGACGTACCGCTTCAGGATATCGAAGAATAATCGGTCGATCTTTCATGAGGGCAGTCATCATATCGGGAACAAGCCGGTCCTCTGCCCAGTCTCCTCCACCGACGACATTGCCCGCCCGGGCCGTTGCCACTTCGACGCCATTGCTGAAGCCATCGGCCTTTGAAAAGGAGTAATTCCGATACGCGCTTGTGATCAATTCGGAACACCCCTTGATGCTTGAGTAGGGGTCAAGGCCATCGGATCCGTTTCATTATAGCGAATATCCTGATCCCGATTTTCGTAGCATTTGTCGCTTGTGATATTCACGACAACCCGGACATTTTTCGCAAGGCGGATCGCCTCCAAGAGGTTCACTGTCCCGATCACATTTGTTGTATATGTTTCAACCGGGTCCTTATGGGAGGATCGGACCAGAGACCGTGCGGCCATATGGATCACGATTTCAGGTTGATGCTCTGATAATATCGATCTTAAAAAAGAAAGATCGCGTAGATCTCCCTCTAACGAAACCATACCGCCGGAGACGCCAGCCACTTCAAACAAACTTGGACGGGTAGGAGGGGGGAGCGAATAACCGACAACATGTGCCCCTAGATTTTGTATCCAGAGAGACAACCAGCTTCCCTCAAATCCGGTATGTCCGGTGATGAAGACCTTTTTATCTCTCCAGAATTCCGGAGTCATCACCAGGTCCTCTCTTTACATGCAGTACAGTAACGATCCAGGGTGCCTGGATAAAGCTTCAGGGCAAGGCGTGAGGAATGCAGAACCGCAGCGCATTTTCTATACGTGAGGATTCGAGTACCATAGCAACGCAGCCATGGAGCCTTAGACAGGTTGCCTGAGTCGTTACGCATCACCAGACCTTCCAGGGGGCCTTGCCGCTATTCCAAAGGGCTTCTATCCTTTTCCTATCCCGGAGCGTATCCATCGGTTGCCAGAACCCCTTATGCTGGTATGCCGACAGGTTCCCTTCACTTGCCAGCCGTTCCATCGGCTCCAGTTCCCATGGTGTTTCATCACCCTCAATGTAATCGATGACATTCGGAGATAGGACAAAAAAACCACCGTTTATCCAAGCCCCGTCGCCTTGAGGTTTTTCCAAAAACCCACTCACCATGTCTTTTTTCATCTTCAATGCGCCGTAGCGGCCGGGTGGCTGGACCGCCGTTACTGTGGCGAGTGACTTTTTATCCTTGTGATATTTCACCAGATTTCCGATGTTGAGGTCGGCCACACCATCGCCATAGGTGAAGCAAAAATCTTTCTTCCCCAAATAATCACGAACCCTTTTTAATCGACCGCCTGTCATGGTCCGCTCACCGGTATCGACCAAGGTGACGCGCCAGGGCTCAACATGGTTCTGATGGACTTCCATTTTATTATGGGCCATATCGAAGGTTACATCCGACATGTGAAGAAAATAATTGTTGAAATACTCTTTAACAAGATAACCTTTGTATCCAAGGCAGATGATAAAATCATTGATGCCGTAAGTAGAGTAGCTCTTCATGATGTGCCACAGGATCGGTTTTCCGCCGATCTCGATCATTGGTTTAGGTTTGACATGCGTCTCCTCACAGATCCGCGTTCCCAGGCCTCCGGCCAGTATAACCGCTTTCAAGGGCTTCTCCTCATTCAGGACAGGGACACTCTGGCTTCCTTGTCTTGCACTTAGCTTTAATGCAATAAACTTGCCAATACTTCTCCGCTATCCATAGGTGAACGGCCTAGCGAAATAGAAGGGAAGGTAGTATAAAGCGAGATTAATCTTTTTCTGAAAAGTCCAATACGGTCATGGGCACCCGCAATTCAAGATATGAATATCCTAGAATATCAATGGCTTAGATGTATTAAGGGATCTAGAGGGTTGGCGGAAATCGGTGTTTCAGGATTTTTATGCTTTCATCGGGGTTTGAATAATGCGGCCGTCATTACTTTGACGATCTTCCTGTTTCATATTGACAGGTAACGATTGCCCTTTCTTCGAAAATATCGTTGTAATTGAGGAGGTGCTTTATCGGAGGAAGTCTAAAAGGGATCTCTGGATGAGCTTGGCAAAGGTGGCCCGCGTTGCTTCAAGGACGTTCTGCTGTTGTACGAGGTCGGAAATCGCACGGGTAATGTCGACATTTTCCCGTTCGGATTTAAATGTCGCCAGGGTGAGCCTAAGATCCTCCAACATCGACCCATCTGTTTCCGCACGCTTGAGTCTGGCCCCCAGCAAGGTCCGAGCATTGCTTATCTGGTCATCCGCTCTATCAAGGTTTGCCAGGGCGGTCTGGATGCCGTTGAGATCATTTGTTTCCAATGCGGTTTGGAGTCCGCCCACCACTGCGAAAATATCAATTCCGCCGATCGTCCCTTTGAAGAGCCGATCGCCGGGGATGTTCTTGGTGATCGTTGCCCCCTCTCCGATCAGGACCTTGCTCTCTGCCGAATCTCCAAGATAAGTTCCTGACGGTCGATTGATCGCACCTCCGCCGGACGCAAGCCCCAATAGCGGCTCAGCCGTTCCGCCAGTGATATTCACATTCGACGCACCCCCCACTGCGGTTGACGTAATGACGAGGTGGTCCGTATCAAAGGTCCCGGTCACTGAGACCCCGGCTGTCTGAAAAGTCGCGTCTCCATTAATCGCGGTCTGTACGGCTGTCGCCAATTGGGTCCCCGTATAGGTTCCGGCAGCGATGGTCACATTACTGGATACACCATCTACGGTGATGTCTAAGCCGTCATTGGCGACCGTAATCGTAATCGGGAGGGAGGGGGAGATGTCCGTTCCGATATACTCGCCTTTTGATACAAACGGAATTGTTGTGGTCTTGTTTCCTGCAAAGAGGGAATGTCCTGCGAGGGTTGCATTTCCCACGGAAATCATCTGGTCAAAGATCTGTTGCACTTCCTTGGCAACATTTGCGCGGTCCGCCGCAGAATTCGTGGCATTTGCCATCTGGACGGCCAACTCACGGACCCGAACCAGTTGGTTCTGAACGGTCTGGAGGGCAGATTCACTCGTCGAAAGAAAAGATTCTAACTGGTTGATGTTCCTTAGATGCTGATCGACCGTCTCCAGGGATTTTTCAAAACGTAAGACCTGTGCCTGACCGATCGGATCATCCGATGGGCGGTTGATCTTTTTTCCTGTGGAGACTTGCTCTTGTGTTTTAATTAGTGCCGTCGTCTGTCGTTGAAGCTGATTGGTGACGGAATTAAAAAGCATACGCTCAGATACACGCATGAGGGTCCCCTTGATATTGTTTAATCACCGATTTTCTCTAACGCTTCATGCCGATAATAGTCTGGAGCAATTCGTCTGCGACAGAGATGATCCGGGCCGAGGCCTCGTAGGCCCGCTGGAATTTGATCAGGTTGGTCATCTCCTCATCGATCGAAACCCCAGAAGTCTCTTCTCTCATATTGCTAAGCTGACCCTGGATGATCTCTTCAACTGAAAGGTTGTTTTGAGATAAGCGTGACTCGGACCCCACTTGCCCGATCAAACTGCCGTAGAAGCTTTGTAAGGTGGCACCCCCCAAGGCTGTGATTCCTTTCTCCTGGAGTGATGCCAGAAGAAGGGCGTTGTCATTTCCGCCCGGCAAGGCGGTCGAGATATTGGCCGCAGCAATTGCGTTTGGATCGCTCACTGCCACAGACATCGATCCTGCGGCGCCTTGATGGGCGCTGACTTGAAAGGTGTCTCCATTTGCCGGGACACCGGTGATACTGATCTGAAGCCCTTCAAATGTGATCGTGGTTGGGTCGACATAGGCTCCGGTGGTTGTGGCACCGGTGTCGATATTTCTGACGGTGACGTTCCCTGGAGAGAAAGTCACATCATAGTCATTGAAGGTTAGAACGCTTGCGTCGGATATGGTCACGCCGACTAGGGCCGACCCGGTATTTGTGGTCGTGGCCGAAGCCGCTGGATTCAAAGGGCCAAAGAAGTCATTCCCTGTCGAACCATCCAAGCCAACCCCAACGCGATGTTGTTGATTAAACTCATTGATGAGTCCGGCGGCCAGTTGGTCAAGCTGATTGATGGTGTCGGGAAGGATGGTGTCGCGAAGGTCAAGCAGGCCCTTCAGGCGGCCGTTTGTAATTGCAGTTCCGATGTCGACTGTTGTTCCGGTTCCCGGATCATACGCAACGGTGACAAAGCTGGCATTACCCGAACCCGGCAGGCCGAGGAGACCCATGGCCCGTCTTCCTTCAACCAGGACATTTCCATTTCCCACAAAGAGAGTCAACTCCCCTAGATCATTTTCGAAGGTGTTGATGTTTATTTGCTTGGAGAGATCGTTTATGAAAAGCTGGCGCTGATCCCGAAGGTCATTTGCCTGTTGACCGGTGAGTTCCGCCTGGCTGATCTGTCCGTTCAGGTCTGCAATTTGAACAGCAAGAGAATTTATATTGTTAATGGCTCCTGAGATTTCAGAGTTGGTATCCGTCCGAATCTGTTGTAATCGTGCATCGGTTGTTGCGAACATTTGGGTCAGGGCCTGTGAACGTTCAAGGAGAATGATCCGCTCAGGTTGGCTTTGCGGGTTTGTCGAGAGATCTTGCATTGCCGCAAAAAGATCGGAGAAGGCTTGGTTGATGCCGGTTCCCTGGGTATCGGTAAAGATCGATTCGACCCGGCGTAGAAACTGTTCTTTGGTCTGAAGCTGGCCAAGATTCGAGTTTCCAGAGGTGATCTGATTTTCGACAAAACGATCGACGACGCGCCGAATTTCCGTGACGGTCACACCCGTCCCTATCTGTCCGGGTTGTCCATCGAGTGGGCGATGTGCTTCTAGAACTGCCTCCTGCCGTGTATATCCGGGAGTGTTGGCATTGGCAATGTTCTGGGAAGTAACCGCGAGGGCGTTCTGGTTCGCGAAGAGCGCCAGTCGGCTGAGATTAAACATCCCTGAAATGCCTTGCATAACTTAACCCTTCGCGATTATTTTTCCGCCTGAGGGGGACTCACAAATTAACCCAGTCGGCTGATATGTGACGGTATTAAAGGCCATCTGCTTCAGAAGGCCGAGAAGGCTTGTAATCTGTTGAAGAACCCGTTCGACCAGGATGCCGTTCATCTGATTAATATCTTGAATGCTTGCCGAAAGGGCATCCAGGTGGGCCTGGGAGGAACGCAAGGGCCCCTGATTTTCTGGAGGAACACGATGGATTAATGCCTGAAGACTTATATTCGGGTCCTGAGGAGACATCAGGGCGATCTCTTCTTGCCTCCGTTCTTCGAGGGCCTGTAAGCCTCGGACGACCTCCTCTTTTTTGGCCAGACAACAGACCAGATCCTCGACATCCCCATTAATAATTAATCGTTTTTCTTCTTGCAAGATGCGCATAAGTTCTTGATATTGTGATATTATCTCATCGAGGATTACATGAAGCCTCGCTGAATCCATGTCGGGGGCAGGAGAGCGGCTCACTACGAGCGACAGATCCTCTCCCTTTTGATTTAACGGATACGGTGTCATCGACCTATTTTCCCTTCACCATACGGACGGGTTTTAAATCTCGCCTCGGAGGGCCGCCTGGACCACGTTCTCAGCGATCTTTTCGGGCTGAATCTGAAATGTTCCGGACACAATTTGATTATTTATCTCGGCAATACGGTCTGCGCGGATATCTGGAAGTGAGGCAATCGAGTCTTTCATGTCGCGAATCACTTGGACCTGCCCTGAAAGATCGATTTTGTCGCTGCGGGAAGAACCGGACTCGCTTGAATCCTTTGCGGCGCCTCCGCTTACCCCTTGCGTGCCCGGACGAGATATTTCCAGGTGGTGCAGCGGGTCATTTTCTGGGATTTTCATTTCTGTCTCCTACAGTTACACTGTGACTTAATCGATTATATCTATCTATAGCCTCTCTTCTATCGGTTGTTTCTCCTGAAACCTTTAGACCCGTTGTTAACTTTTTGATGATGAGGCGAGACAGGCCCATTCCTCCGCTTTCGGTCATTTTTTGAGAAATCTTTTCATCAAAGAGTGACTGATAGATTTCTTTTCCGGCTCCCCCACCAAAAAGGCCTTCCTTGGGCTGGGTTTTTCTCATCTCTTTCAGAAGCGATTTGATGAAATAGGCCTCAAAGGCGCGGGCGGCCTTCTTCAGTTGAGCCGCCTGATCGGCCTCTGATGGGGACGTCTTGGATTTACCTCGCTGAATCAGTGGTCTCAGGGGTATGGCTGAGGTCATTTTTGGGATTGCGCTCTCCGGAAGATCCATTATATCATCTCCAGGTCGGCATGAAGCGCACCGGCAGCCTTGATGGCCTGGAGAACCGAGATTAGGTCGCGCGGGGTGACACCAATCGCGTTCAAGCCCCTGATCAGGTCACCAATTGTGGTTCCTCCCCGCATAAGTACAATCTTACTGTCTTCTTCTGTGACGGAGGTTTCCCGTTGTGGAACGACGACCGTTTCCGACCCTTCGGGTGAAAAAGGAGGAGGTTGGGAGACCTGTAGATCGGTCTGGACACGAATGGTCAGATTTCCATGGGCAATCGCCACATCTGAGATCTTGACCCGGTCTCCCATGACAATGGTTCCTGTTCGCTCATTCACGACAATTTTAGCCGGAAAATCGATCTCAATATTGAGACTTTCTATCATGGCAAGCAGTTCAACGCCGTTTCCTGGATAGGATTCACTCAACTGGAGCCGAACGGTTCCGCCATCAACCGGAATTGCTGTCGCAATGGCGGGCTGAGTCGTTTCCAAGGCCCCGTTGATCGCCTGGGAGACACGCAAGGCCGTCGTAAAATCTTGTTGACGAAGGAGGATGGTGATCTCCTTGTTGTCCGCGAAAGGGACTGAAACCTCTTTCTCAATTAATGCCCCGCCTGAAATCCTGCCGGCCGTGGGGTGGTTTTTCTGGGTGGAATCACCTCCGCTTCCCCCTAGAAATCCGCCGACTGACACAGATCCCTGGACCACGGCATAAACCTCCTGATCGGCCCCTTTGAGCGGTGTCAATAACAAGGTTCCGCCTTGAAGGCTGGTGGCGTCTCCCATGGAAGAAACAACGACATCAATGCTGCTCCCGGCTTTAACGAAAGGAGGAAGGTCTGCCGTGACCATTACTGCAGCCACATTCTTGACCTTGACCGCATTCGGGTCGACGGTGATCCCCATCTTGTTCAACATGCTGGTGAGGGTTTGCACGGTAAATGTTGTGCCCGTCTTATCACCCGTTCCATTCAATCCAATCACCAGGCCATAGCCGATCAAAGAATTATTCCGAACCCCCTGAATGGTCGCGATGTCTTTGATTCTCGCAGCATGAGAAGCATAACTTAAGAGCATAATGACGATAGCACAAAGGACGAGAATGACGGTATATTGTTTTATCGGTTTCAAGCTTTTTATCTCTCCTTCAAAATGGTTATGGAGCAATGCGTTAAAACGGCCAAATCCAATCGATGATTCTCATGAGCCAGCCGGGCCTCTGTTTATCATTCAGGACACCGTAGCCTGAGTATTTAATCTCCGCATCGGCGATAAAGGTGGATAAGATTGTATTCCCAGGGCCGATGTCTTCCGGCCGGATGGTTCCTTTCAGAAAAATAAATTCTTTTTCAGCATTGATAGAGACCTCGCGCCGACCTTTGATCCGCATGTTCCCATTGGGTAAAACGTCTGTGACCACGGCGGTCACATTCGCCGTGAGCGTCCCGCTCCGACTGGTTGAACCACTGCCGTCAAAGGAATCCGAAAAGTCGGCACCGGCCCTGAGTTTTGCTGTTGTTGCTGTCGGCAGCCCCAGGATGGAGGTTGTCGATGCATTCAGCGTAGACGTCCGTCCTGATTTTGTCTTGGCATCTTTTGTCCCTTTTGCATTTTCAATCACTTTTACGGTGACGATGTCTCCAATATGACTCGCATTGGTGTCCTGGAAGTAGAAGTTTCTCGATAGGCTGTCTCTCCAGAGCGATCCGCTAGAGCGATCTTCCGGCGAAGGCCGCGTAGGCATGGGTGATGGATGTTCGCTCACCATCTGTTTGATCTCCTTCGATGTGTGTGAACATCCGACCAGAAGGATCGTGCCCGAAAAAACAGAGACGCCCATCATCATTAATTTATGATAAATTTCTTTCATTGATTCACCGAATGGTCTTGAAGGAGACTTTGACAACTCCCGATTCGACCACCTTTCCATAGACGACTTTTTTGGAGTCGAGGTTCTGAATGCCGATGATCTTTCCGAGAAAACCATCCTCTTTTGCTCTTCCCAGGGTCATGATTTGTAAGCCGCCCGACTCCAGTAGAAGAATGACCCGTTCTCCTCGGATGATCAGGGGAGTATCTTCGACCAGGTCAGGCCGGAATGGAACCCCTTTTCCCGTAGAGCGGGTGAGACGCAGGCCGACCAGTGACTCCGAACGGCTGACATAGTGATTTCGTTGACGGGTTACAGACAGGGTTCGGGTCGTCAGATCGTCCGGGCGGAGCACATGATGCCTTTTGAGGGGGCGAGAGGCGACAACGATGGTGCGCATCCTTTCAACCTCTGCGGTGACCCAGCGCGAGATCGGTCCACGGCCCTGCCCTTCGATGGACAGAATGAAGAGAACGCGTCCGAGCAACCTTCCTTTCGATCCCGCCCTGAGGCCTTTCACCTTTCCTGACGATGGAAATGATCCGCCGTCGCTTGGAACGACCCGACTCACACGGATTTCCTCCAGGCCGGCTGCCAACTGTTGGGCGACATAGTCCTGGATCATGGCCGTAAGCGCGTCCTCATCATGGACAGCATTGCGGCCAGCTTCCGCCGGACTCGAGATGATCAGGGTGAGAAGGATCAAACTTGTAGAAATAAAAGTCTTCATCATTGTCACCGTTTCAGGTTATTGGCCATTGACATCATTTCGTCTGCTGTCTGAATTGCCTTGGAATTGAGTTCATATGCACGCTGTGCCACAATCATATTGACCATTTCTTCAGCGATATTGACGTTAGATCCCTCAAGTGCTCCTTGAAGTATTGATCCGAGCCCTTCTTGTCCTGGAGTTCCTGTGACCGCTTCACCCGAGGCCGATGTGGGCTGAAAGAGATTTTTTCCCTTACTGTCAAGCCCGGAAGGATTTGTGAAACGGGCCAGCTCAATTGTTCCGACCTGTGTGGGGGTCGGGTTTCCGGCCTGGATCACAGAAACCAGACCGCTGGGTGAGATATTAACGGTCTGTGCATCGGAGGGCACGGTAATATCGGGAAGGATGGGAAAGCCATCGGATGTCACGATGCTTCCTTCGCTGTCCAACTTTAATGCCCCGGCGCGCGTATAGGCGATCGAACCGTCCGGCAGGGAAACCTGAAAAAATCCTGAACCTTCTATGGCCAAATCAAGAGGATTCTTGGTCTGCTCGAAATCCCCTTGTGCAAATGTACGGTAAACCGATACCGGATGTACTCCGGATCCGAGTTGAAGACCGACGGGCAGTGTTCCGATGCCTGTGTCGGTTCCGGGCGCCGTGATGGTCTGGTAAATGAGATCTTGAAAATCAAAATTGCTTTTCTTAAATCCGGTTGTTGAAACATTGGCCAGATTATTTGAGATGATCTCTACCGAAATTTGTTGTGCCGCCATCCCGGTACTTGCGATAGATAAAGCCCGCATCATGGTTCATTCCTCCTTAATAGAGATGGTGAGTTCTTCTTTTCTCCTTTACGAAGGGAGATAAATACAAGTGTTTCTATCGGGTATTTTCCTATCCTTTTACAAAGGAAATTATTGACGCCGATTACATCATATTGTGTCGGGGAGATTTTACGCCACACGGCCCACCTCGTTTGCGGCCTTCCCTGCAATTTCATCTGCGGTCTGCATCGCTTTTTGAGCCGCTTCATACCGCCGTGTCACGGCAATCATGGCGACCATTTCCTCAACAGAGTTCACGTTCGACCCTTCCAGAGCGCCTTGCTGAATCAGCCCTTCTGTTGATGGCGTGGCCTCTGCACCTCCGGCATCGAAAAGGGTTGCACCCACCTTTGTAAGAGCGTCTGTATTCGCAAACCGAAAGATGGGCAAGAGGTCGATCTCTACCGGGGTTCCTCCAACGGTCTCGGACTCTCTTACAGAAATTCTTCCTTCAGCATCGATCATAATGGTTCCTGTCGGAAGTGAAATGGGACCGCCCGATCCTAGTATCTGGAATCCCCCTTGCGTCACGATTTCCCTTTCCGCGTTGAGCGTAAGATGTCCGTTTCGTGTATATCGAATGCCGGCCGGGGTCTGGACTGCCAAAAAACCCTCTCCAGCAATCGCCAGATCCAAGGGCTCCCCAGTCTGTCGAATCGGGCCGGGTGAAAAATCTGTTAAAATTTGATTGATGTTGCTGAACATCACTGAGGCCTGCGGTAATTGTAGATTCCGACTTGTAGTGGTCTCTTGTTCCATGCCGAGAATTCCCTCGAAAAGTGCGATATCCTTTTTAAACCCGTTGGTGTTGATATTTGCAAGGTTGTTGGTAATTACCTCTAAACGCTTTTCTTGCGCTAGGGCTCCAGATAGAACCGGATAGATCACATCCATAACAGGCCTCTCGCTTCGACTAAGACTTGTTTGGTCAAAATGCAATCTTCATGCCCTCTTATCGGGAGAATGGGGCGGTCTTTGCGGTACAAGATCTTTCGGACCGGTCTTTATTGCCGGTACCCTTAGGCAAAAAGTTCCTACTCGGTCGCGGAACAAGACTGGTGTGCCACCTTATCTCAAGTGGAATATTTCAAATAGCGTTTGTTTTTTAACACAGTGTAGTCAAAGAATTGACATGCGAGTCTATTGGGTTGAATTACGGTGTATGGTGAGCGGGGTTCAATCCTAAAAAGAAACGGGCTTATCATTCCGCAATTCGACGGAATTTTTTTGGCTTCGCCGGATTCCTTTATTTTGTTGAAGGGATAAACCATTATCAGTATAGTCATGAACATAGACAGTGATTGCGCTTTAGAGTGCCCCGATTTGTCCTCAGCCATGAAGCACATGTTTGTAGAAAGACTGTATGAGGCAGCGTAAAGAGAACGTTCAGGTCAGTATCTATATTCTATGGGTCAGTGCGGTTTTTACGGTCATGGTTTGTTTGGGTACCAGTCTTGCGAAAGAATTACCTCTGCTTGTCGAACTCTCTGATCTTGGTGAAGTCTACGACGGAAAGAGAATCACGGTTTTTGGATGGGTCAAATCCACTGAGGTGAAGACCGGACGGCGGGGGAGTCTACATCTGGAACTTATCGTCGGAGAGGGGGATCATTCTGTTCATGTTTTTACGGTGAGGCCGGTTTCCCATATTTTGAATCGGAGGGTGATTGTCCAGGGGATCTTTCATGAACACGGAAGGTTTGCCGGACATGAGAAGGCGCATTTCATCGTCGCTGAAACGATTGTTAGAGATTGGGGTGAGTCGAAGAAGGGCGATGATTCTTGAGAAGGGTGTTCATCCAGACGTCTCAGCCGTACAAGTAAGAACATGCGGCAACCGCCCCGATGATCCCGGCCGCATCGGCGGTCAGCCCGGCGAAGAGGGCGTGACGGGAGCGACGAACCTGTACTGCGCCGAAATAAACGGCCAGGACATAGAATGTGGTTTCCGTTGATCCCTGTAAGGTACTGACCAGGATACCGATGTAACTGTCGGGACCGATAGCCGGGTTGTTGATTGTTTCCGCTAAAAGTCCAAAAGCGCCGGATCCGGAAAGAGGCCGCATCAGGGCCATCGGCAGGGCTTCTGCGGGCAGACCGATCATTCCTGTAAATTGACCGATGGTTCCGATGATCATGTCCATCGCCCCGCTGTGGCGGAACATGCCGACCGCAACCAGGATGGCGACCAAAAAAGGAATGATTTTTATCGCAACATTGAACCCGTCTTTCGCGCCCTCAACAAAAACCTCATAAATATTTACGCCGCGTGTGAAACCAAAGGACAATAAACTCACGGCCAGGCCCGGCACAATCCAAGGGCCGATTTCCTTGCCGTAAATGATTGCAAGGGGAATCAAGGTTATCAGTCCACCCAGAGCGAGATAAGAGATCCAGGCCGGATAAGCCCCGGCGTTCTCCTGCGCGGTTTTTTCTGATCCACTGCCACCGTCTGGGCCGGAATTTTCTCCCGGGTCTGTGGACTCCGGAAAATCGGATACTGGTGGAAACCGCTGATAGGTTTTCGCCGCGAGTATGGCAACGGTGGTTGAGCAGAGTGTTGCAAAGAGGGTGGTGGCCAGGATGCCCGCCGGATTGGTGGAACCGGCAGCGGCCCTTAATGCAATGACACCGGTCGGCAGTAATGTGACGCTGGAGGTGTTGATCGCGAGAAAGAGCGCCATGGCGTTGGTCGCCGTTCCCTTCCGGGGATTCAATTTGTCTAGCTCCTGCATTGCCCGAATGCCGAAGGGCGTTGCCGCATTTCCCAGCCCCATCGCATTTGCCGAAATGTTCATAATCATTGCTCCCATGGCCGGATGTTCGGCGGGGACGTCCGGAAAGAGCTTTACCATGATGGGCCGGACCACACGCGCGATCATGCGAAGCAGACCTCCTTCTTCCGCAACTTTCATCAGGCCCAGGAAAAAAGCCATCACCCCGACGAGGCCGAGGGCCAATTCCACGGAACCTTTGGCGGAAAGAACAATCCCCTCCGTCAAGGCCTGCATCGGAGAAACAGCGTCCGCGTCAATTGGGACCCACATGAATTGATGATAAGCGCTTGTGAGAAAAGCGATCAGTATGAGGAGGAAAAAAATAATATTCAAGTTAATGCCTCAGATCAAGGGGTGTGTCGGGAAAATAGGATCGTAGCGAGGTGAATGAAAAATAGAGACAAGTTTTCGGATTATTTGAGGCGAATAGCCCGCTATTTAACGAAAATGATCTGCAAAAATGGGCCTATTTGTCATCACTGTAGTAGATCCCTTATTTCTCCGGCACACTCCTAAGTTCAATCATAGCGATTTTTGACTTCCAGTCAACAACAAATCAGAATATCCCTCAAATCTCAGATCCGTTACTGGAGGCAGTCTATGAATAGTAAATAATATGTTGACAATTTATTATTTAGGGCCTATATTTAATTTCATGCAGGCGAGCGTAGAAATAAAACAACAAATTATTGATGTGGCCGATACCCGGTTTCGACGTTATGGTTTTGGCAAAACAACCATGGCTGAGATTGCCAAAGATTGCAGTATGTCAGCGGCCAATCTCTATCGATATTTTGACAATAAGCAAAAGATCGGGGTTGAAATCGCGGAGAATTGCATACGGAACAAGGAAAAAGTAGGCAGGGGGGTCCTCCAGCGGGAAAATCTATCTGCAAGCGTCCGTCTGGAAGTTTTTTTCGTGGAGATACTCCGTTACACACATGATCTCTGCGCGGATGATCCCCATCTCTTTGAACTCGTGTCATTTATTTCCCAGGAACATCCGGACCTTGTCCTGAGGCATCAAGAGTCGCTTCGCTCTTTTGTCGCCGAGATCCTTGCAGAAGGAAACCGAACGGGAGAGTTTGAGGTACTAGATATCATTGCAACGGCCCAAACCCTCTTGTTTGCGACGGTTCATTTTTATTATCCACCACTGGTTGCGATGAAAACCCCTTCTCTGGAAGAGCTTAATCAGGCAGCAAAAGGCGTTATTGCTCTTATTATTGGAGGGATCTCCAAGCACTAATTTTTTTGTTTTACAGTGAATATTATACAATAAATTTAATAGTTATCTTTCATGGTTTTTTATAGAAATTAGAGTAATCGCGCTTAAAAAAAGGGGGAGAGAGACATGGACGGAAAAAGACTGGGTGAATGGGTCATACGATTCAGATGGTTGATTATCTTGGTGACACTTTCCATTGCGATGGCCTCGGGGAGTGGTGGGCGGTTTCTTGGATTTTCGACGGACTATCGGGTCTTCTTCGGGAAAAATAATCCACAGCTCCAGGCCTTTGAAAGCCTGCAGGATACCTATACTAAGAACGACAATGTTCTCTTTGCCATCGCCCCCAACAATGGCAAGGTCTTCACCCGCGAGACCCTGTCTCTTATCGAGGCTTTGACAAAAGATGCCTGGCAGATTCCCTATTCGATTCGCGTTGATTCGATCACCAACTTTCAACATACCTGGGCAGATGGGGACGAATTGATCGTGGAAGGATTGGTAAACAATGCGGACGCTCTATCTGACGCCGATCTGGATCGGATAAGGAAAATTGCCCTTGCAGAACCGCTCCTGTTAAACCGAAATATCTCTCCCGCAACTGACGTAACAGGAATCAATGTCACGATAAACCTCCCAGGAAAGTCGATGAACGAAGTCCCGAAGGTAGTCGCCTTTGTCCGAGAAATGGCACAAAATATAGAGACCGCATATCCTGAAATTAGGGTTTATTTAAGCGGCATGGTGATGATGAATAATTCATTCTCAGAGGCAAGTCAGGACGATATGTCTACCCTGATGCCGCTGATGTACCTGGTCCTCATTGTCACCATGGGGCTGATGCTCCGGTCGTTTTCCGGAACCTTCGCCGCGGTCTTGGTCATCGGCCTCTCCGCATTTACGGCGCTGGGTTTGGCCGGGTGGGCCGGTATTCTCTTTACGCCGCCCTCCGCCAGTGCCCCAACAATCATCCTGACCTTGGCAGTGGCAGACAGTGTCCACTTCCTGGTCACGATGTTCCAGGAGATGCGTCGTGGAAAGACCAAGCGAGAAGCGATCATCGAATCGATGCGGATCAATCTCCTGCCTATCTTTTTGACCTCTTTAACCACGGCCATCGGTTTTTTAAGTATGAATACCAGCGACTCTCCTCCTTTTCATGATCTCGGAAACATGGTCGCGACGGGTGTGATCGCCGCTTTTTTATACTCGATCCTCTTCCTTCCTGCCATGATGTCGGTGTTGCCGGTTTGGATCAAGGGCCATAAGAAAAGTTCACTTTTATTTATGGATCGTTTTGGCAACTTTGTGGTCAATCGTCGAAGACCGCTCTTTTTGGTGATGCTTGCCATTACACTCCTCTTTGTTTTCTCCGTCTCATTGAATCGCTTTAATGATCAGTTTGTGAATTATTTTGATGACCGTTACACCTTTCGGACGGACACCGACTTCATCGTCGATCACCTCACTGGGATTTACCAGATCGAGTATTCACTCGATTCCGGAGAGGAAGGCGGCGTCAGTAATCCAGAATACCTTAAGACACTAGAGGCATTTGGCGAGTGGTACAAGGAACAGGCCAGCGTACTTCATGTCAGTTCTCTGACGGATATCATGAAGCGGCTCAATCAAAACATGCATGGCGATGATCCAAGCTATTATCGAATTCCAGAGAATCGGGAACTCTCTGCCCAATATCTTCTCTTGTATGAGATGTCGCTCCCTTATGGACTGGACCTGAATAACCAGATTAACGTAAAAAAATCGGCCACCCGTTTCAGCGTGACCCTGGAGAACGTCACGACGAATGAGATGTTGGCACTTGAGGAAAGGGCACAGCAATGGCTCCGAGATAATGCCCTTCCTTCGATGCAAGTGCCTGGAGCCAGCACCACGATTATGTTTTCCCACATTTCTGAACGGAACATCAATAGTATGATGGTGGGTACCGCACTGGCTCTGATTCTGATCTCCGGAATCCTGGTCTTCTCCTTGCGGGATGTCAAGATCGGTCTCATGAGCATCATCCCGAACCTGGTCCCAGCCGCGATGGCTTTTGGTCTCTGGGGGTTGATGGTGGGAGAGATCGGTGTCGGGACGTCGATCGTGGTCGGTATGAGTCTCGGCATCGTGGTAGACGACACCGTCCATTTCCTGAGTAAATACATCCGTGCAAAACGGGAACATGGGATGAACAGTCAGGACGCGGTCCGTTACGCATTTCACAACGTGGGGACTGCGCTATGGGTTACGTCATTCATCTTAACCGCCGGATTTTCTGTGCTTAATTTCTCCGGGTTCTCAATGAATTCTGAGATGGGGCTCCTAACCGCCATTACCATCTCTTTTGCCCTGGTGGCAGATTTTTTACTCCTTCCGCCATTGTTGATGATCATGGAAGGGACGAAGCCTGAGAAAGTGATGCGCCCTGTGAATGAACCGAGCAGAGTTTAGAAAGGAGCTAAAATGAAACGTTTTATACTTTTTTGGGTTGTATTGTTATTGCTTCCAGTCGCATCTTTTTCCGAAACCCCGGAAGAAAAGGGTCTGGCCATTGCCATGGAGGCCGATCTCCGCGACAATGGATTTGGAGACTTTACTTCTCAGCTAAAAATGGTCTTAAGGAACCGGCAAGGAGAATCAAGTACGCGTGTCATCCGAAACCAGACGCTGGAGGTTGAGGGTGATGGAGACAAGTCTCTCATTATTTTTGACAATCCGAGGGACGTCAAGGGGACGGCTTTCCTCAGCTTTACACACAAGGTCAAAAATGACGATCAATGGCTTTTTCTTCCCGCATTGAAACGCGTCAAACGCATCAGTTCTTCCAATAAGTCCGGCTCTTTTATGGGCAGCGAGTTTGCCTATGAGGACATTACAAGTCAAGAGGTTGAAAAATATACCTACCGATGGCTTCGGGACGAGGCCTATGAAGGACAGTCAACTTTCGTCATCGAACGAGATCCTGTCGACCCCAAATCGGGATATACCCGCCAGGTGGTCTGGATTGATCAGGCGGAATATCGGCCTTTGAAGATTGAATACTACGACCGAAAAAATGACCGGCTTAAGACCTTGATTTATCATGGGTATCAGCAATATCTTGGAAAATTCTGGCGGGCGGACCGGATGGAGATGGTCAATCATCAGACTGGAAAGGGGACGGTCCTCAACTGGAAGGATTACAAATTCAAAACCGGACTGACAGATCGGAACTTCAACAAAAACAGCCTGAAACGGGTCCGGTGAGACTTCCCCCTTTGATACGTTTTATGCCCTTACTCATTTTATGCAGCTTTGGCGTCTTCATGCCAGAGGCCATGGCAAATGAGTTAACAGGTTATGTCGCCATTGAGGGGCGTTTATTTTTTGACGATTCGCTCCATACTGGTCAAAGGGAACAACAGAGTTCTATCATAGCGAAGCCGGAGTACTTCCACGAATGGAAAGAGAGCATTCTCACCGTTGCCCCCTTTTTTCGTCTCGACAGTGCCGATTCAAAACGGAGTCATGTTGACATCAGAGAATTCTTTGTCCTCTGGTATCCGGAGGCTTTTGAGCTTGGCATTGGCATCCGAAAAGTTTTCTGGGGAGTGACGGAGTCTCAGCATCTGGTAGATATCATCAATCAGACCGACCTTGTGGAACTCCCGGACGGAGAAGAAAAGCTCGGCCAGCCGATGGTCAACCTTTCACTCTTAAGAGATTGGGGAACCCTTGATCTTTATCTCCTCCCGTATTTTCGAGAGCGCACCTTTCCAAGTCTTAAAGGAAGACTTCGCTCCTCTTTGGTTGTCGAGACCGACCGGACGCGATATGAAAGCGGCGCGAAACAACACCATCTGGATGTTGCGGCCCGTTACAGTCAGACCTTTGGGGATTGGGATGTTGGCCTCTCCTATTTCCAGGGTACGGGTCGAGAACCCACCTTGATCCCAGGGGCAGATGCTTCAGGCAATCCAGTCCTAATACCCTTCTACGAACAGATCGGCCAAACCGGTCTGGAGCTTCAATGGGTCGTGGAAGAATGGCTCTGGAAGCTTGAGATGATCCACCGGGTTGGCCAAGGGGATTCTTTTGAGGCTTGGACGGGTGGTTTCGAATATACTTTTACCGCACTTTTTGGGAGTAAGATGGATCTTGGGGTCATTGGAGAATGGCTGCATGATACGCGGGGAGAAGCGGCCCCCACACCTTTTGAAGAGGACATCATGGTCGGGTTTCGGCTCGGCGTCAACGATATGGCGAGCACAGAACTCCTTTTCGGAGTGATCCAGGACCTTGAGCGATCAGACCGAATTCTCAGTCTAGAAGCGAGTCGCCGCATCACCGACCATTGGAAGATAGAAATTGAAGCATTCATCTTTGCGCGACAGTCTCCCAATGAACTTCTTTTTTCTCAAAGGGATGATGATTTTCTCCAGGCTTCATTGTTTTATCACTTTTAACGAGGCACCCTGAATCTCTAATCCGGCGATACGATGTGTTCCTCTCCTTGCAGACCTCAGAAAAGTCTATTCAAAAATCCCTTTAAAAAAAGTCTGTGTGCGTTGCCAGGAGTCTTTGTCCGCAGTTGCATCATAGACCAATGGCAATGAAAACTTCTTTCCTTTTTCGGCAGCACCCGGAACGGTGAAGCTGTGTTTGACTCCGGGATAACTTTTGAGTTCGAAATCGACACCTGCTTCGGTCATGGACTTCACAAAGGCCTGTAAGGACTCCATCGAGACAAATGGATCAGCGCCCCCGGTAAAGGCGAGTACTTTTGCCTTTACCGGTTTGGGCAGGGAAGGCGTCTGGGTGGCGAATGCAAAGCTGCCGTGAAAACTGACCACCCCATTCAAACCGACAACCCCTGTTCGGGCCATGTGCATCACGATGCCGCCGCCCATGCAATACCCGATTGCGGCAATATTTTTAGGGTCCACTGTTTTTTGTTCCAATAAAATCTCATAGGCTGCTTTAAAGCGTTTTTCGGCTTCAGGAAGTTGGCCGACGGCAGCTTTCATAAACTTTTTTGCATCTTCGGGATGTTTGGCCAACTTGCCGGTGCCATACATATCCAGAGCGAATGCGGTGTAGCCTAATTTTGCCAGCATGTTCGCTCGTGTTCGGGCATAGTCATCATGCCCCCACCATTCATGCACGACAAGAATACCTGGGCGTTTCCCGGAGATGGCATCATCAAAGGCCAGGTAGCCTGTAAATTCGTTTTCGCCCACCTTGTATTTAATTTCTTTCGTCTGAAGTGCAGCTTGGGCCTCGAGGCTAAAAAAGGACAACAAGATCATAACCACCAATATTTTTTTCACTTGAGGGCTCCTTTCGTTCACTGTAAAAATAGTAGGCCATTCTCTCAATATGCGCCTTGAATCTGATCAGACTGAGAACGACAATGAGGCTTTATTTTAAGTTGAACACACATAGAGAGTCAAACCCCGCCCTTTTAGGATGGTGTTCTTTAAACAAAAAGATCCCAGGCCGCGTTTGCCGCCTGGGATCTTAAAGGTATATTTTGCCCTTTTGGTTATCGTATTAAAATGTCCAATTGAGACCGAGGCTTAATGCCGACTCATCAACAAACCTGAACTCAATGTTTGCACTTAATCCGGGCTTCAAGACAACGTCTGTTCCGACAAAGAGTCCGATATTGCCGTCTGCCTTGTGTTCTTCGTGAAATGTATCAGCCAGAAGCGATCTGTCAATCTCCACATTTAATTCCGAAAATTTCAACCCGCCGTAGGGCGTCCACATATCGAATGTCTTTGCCGCAAAGAGGGCAAGCTGAACCTCCTGAACCGTGGCTTCAGCAGTTCCTAATAGAACACCATCTTCTGTGTAAGCGCCCTCAACTTCAGACTGGAATAAGTGGAGATTAGAATAGACTTGGTAGCCCTCCACATTCGCAATTGCTGCCTTCAAGCCAAGGCCGTAAGCCAAGTCTGAATCGCCGCTAAAACTGATGGCTTCAGGGACACCCAGTTCAATCACTTGATAGGAAAAATCAGCGTCAGCAAACCCAAGCTGAACGAAAGCATCCATCCAGTCAGTCAGCCCAAACGATCCCCTCAACATTATCCGTGACGACTCAAAACTGCCCCCCGTGATACTATTCCCAAGCGCCAGGAATGGTTCTGTCCCTCCCCCCTCGAGAATAATTCCACTATCAAATTGCATATCTCTCTCCGACTCAGAATCATACTCAAAGCCGAGTGACATCTTTCCGTATTCTCCCTGGACTCCCGCACCGTTGTTCACTCTGGCTGCATGACTCATAGAATGAAAAGCTAAAATAGTGATAATTGTAAGGGTCAAACTTTTAATGACTTTATTCATTCTGAACTTGCCTCCACTGATTAAATTTGTGAGCCCCAGATCTGTCTTAAGAAATGTGAGACTTTCACTTGTTGTTGATGAGTCAATGCACCTTTTATGCCATTCATATAACCGATTGATTTAAAACAAATAATCGTATTGGGGTTCCTCATTAAGTGATTAATTATTAGCATGACAACCATCATGGAGATATGCAGATATCCTATTGAAATATAAAGAAATATTTATGATATTTGATTTAAATATGGTGGAATAGAGGGTGGGGGATTTCACGCATACTGAGGTGCCCTTCCGCTACTTCAGGTGGATCATCAATGCAAGGGAGGAATTCAAAAGATTCTTGGCCGAAAAGCCAGAAACCCTAACCGACGTCCAGCGGGCCGTCCGGTTCTACTACCTGTTGAGATCCGGATAAGGGGCCAAGATTACCGGCCAGACCTTCAACGTCAACACCACCCGGAGGCCGAACATCAACCTCCTGAGAATAGAAGAAGAACTCTCCGCCGCCCACATGAGACTGAGCAGCGTCTATATAGAGAACATGCCCTATGAGCGCCTGACAAAAAGATTTGACAAGCTCCACACCTCCTTCTACATCGACCCATCATATTACGGCTGCGAAAACGACTACGGAAAAGGCGTGTTCGAAAGGGAGGATTTCCCCCGTTTAAACACGATTTTAAGAACGATTAAAGGCAAGTTTATAATGTCATTAAACGACACAAAACAAACCAGAGAACTCTTCAAAGGCTTCAAAATAGAGAAGGTACAGACGACCTATAATGTGTCCGCAGAAAAGAAGAAAAAGGTAGGCGAACTCCTGATCAGGAATTTTTAACTGGAAATCATACAAATACCGTGTTATCAAGTCAGTGTAATTCTTAGGAATTCGAGGAAAGTGGAAACCATCCAACAGCTTATTATCCGTCACCTGGGGAGCGGTATCCCATGCCCAATCTTCGCGAAAAAAGGTCTCGACCGGGATTCGTACTTACCGCACTGTCTGTTCTAGTTCCAATGGTAATTTTTTTCCTGAATCTCTATTTAAGCCAACGAACAAAAGAGATTTCCATAGGAATTGTCGCGCGGTCACCTCTTGTTGCTCGTGGCGAAACTGATCTCAGTGACTTCGAACTTATTTTCCAGGGGAAGAAGGTTGAGAGGGTAGAATCCCTTACGTTACAGTTCGAGAATTCAGGCGATATTTCTATAGAGAGGGAAGATTTCGATGGAGACATCGTAGCTGAGTTTGGGGAGAAAGCGCGTGTCCTATCGGCAAGTCTGTCGGAAGCAGCCCCGGCAAGCCTTAATCCTAGCTTCTTTAGTGATCCTAACACCCTATTTCTACGACCATTACTCTTAAACCCAGGAGACCGTTTCTCTCTTTCCTTGTTGATCTCTGGTCAGCCTTCAGAACCAAAGATTAGGGCACGTATCTCGGGCATACGACGTGTCTCTCTCCTTGGTCCGAAACCAGATAAAACGTTTCTCCGCGCTTTTATTTCCGGTGTGGCTGGCTTTGTTGCGCTTTTTCTTCATTTCTATCTTATGGGGTTTTTTTTTCAAGGTTTTTCAAAAGATATAAAATTCTCCTCCATGCTCAAGTGGATACCGCTGGGCCACGCGGCATCCGTGCCCTCCATAGTTTTACTTGTATTATCGGCCGGATATCTAGAGATTTCAGGTCTTCAGAGTCTTTTGATTTTACTAGGGATGATAGTGCTCTGCTCGCCTGGGATATTTGTTGGTATTCGGCACAGATATCGCCTCTACTGTTCGTTCGTTGATGACATTAGTTCTCAGGCAGAGACGGAAGGTGACACCGGGCATTATGACCTGACAAAGGGGGGCACTCCTCCTGTGGATAACTAGCCACTAAGGAGGAAGTTTCCCACGTAAAGAAGCAATCTACGGGGGTCTCTCCGTGGAACACTTTTCTCAAACTCAATGTCCGGCTACAGCTAGATTTACACTTCCTTTCTGCAATATTATCCTTGACACAATATCTTGTGTGAAAAGAAAGAAGGTCCCAATGATCATTATTTGGGCAAAGTGTTGATCTGCCTGAATGACAAGGGAGAAGTGGTGGTCAGGCAGGCAGACCCACAGCATATCAACAGTAATTGTGGATAAATTAATCAGGCATTTTGAGAGGTAAAATTTAGAATTAGTATAACATTATCATAGTTTTACAAGGTAAATGGACCTTAAATATCTCTAATTGATCGAAATGACCTTCACTTTCTAAACAAGTTGATATTAATCAATGCATTACGGCAATAAGATCATAGAGTCCTTCGATTGATCCGGTAAAAATTATAAAAAGATCGGTCCGAGATCGCTTGGTCTGAAGCATGGGGTTGACCCGAAAATTGATTGAGTTATACAATGGAACATCGTTCATAAAAGTTCCGATTGGGATGTCAGTGGGTCATATAAGGAAGTTTCTAATCAAAGGGAGGTCGTCATGATGAAGGTGGGCTTTTTGATCTTGGTGATATCTGCACTTTTCTTCCCATTTTCGGCGCTTGCACGCACATCCTCTCCGGAGGGTGCACTTGTCTATATCATATCTCCTGCGGACGGGGAGGGGGTCCGTAGCCCGGTTATCATCAAATTTGGTTTGCAGGGGATGGGCGTTGCTCCAGCGGGAGTTGATATGAAAAACACGGGTCATCACCACTTGCTCATCGATACAAGACGCTTTCCTTCCCTGGATAAACCGATCCCGTCAGACAAGCGCCACAAACACTTCGGAAAGGGGCAGACAGAGACCACTCTGGAGTTGTCACCCGGCGTACATACCCTTCAACTTGTCTTCGGCGATAAGGCGCATATCTCTTTTGATCCGCCACTGCTATCTGGGAAAATCACGATTCTGGTGAAGTGACTGTTAGCGTATTATTTTTGATATGCTGATTGTGACAGAAAAGGCAGGAAGCCAGGCGTTTGGGTCTCTTCTTCCTTCTGTGTTGTTTTGAAAAACCCCGCCCAAGAAATGCTCGGTCATGCACAGGAAGGTGCGCGTGTCTAAACGACTGTGATGTGGTAGAGTTGTCGAATCTTGGAAGACAAGAACAGGACGCGTTCTATGACCATACAGATCATCGTGATTTTATTTTTCGGCGTAGGTCTGCCAATGTATGCCTTCTTAACCGGGGTGTACTATATTAAAAAAAACAAGGTAAGTGAAGATAGAATTAATCGCGTTGCCACCCAAGTGATTGATCACCCTGATGATACTTCGAGCCTTGCACATCGACTCTTCCAGGCTGGTGTCCTCGACTTAGAAGACGGCAAAGAGATTATCGAAGCCTGCTATAGAATTGAGAAAAAAGTGGGATTAAATCCTATTCCTGAAGACTGTTGTCTTTTAAGAGATGATCTGAAGCCTTTTTTTGCCTATATATCTGATAATAAGATCGATTTAAACAACACGCCAATTCTTGAAATAAGCCAAGTCTACAAAGATACGATGACCCGCGATGAGGCATCATAGTCCTTTGATCTTAAGGGCTTTCTATTAACATCCCTACAAACGCTTTCAAATTCAGGCCTTAACCTTATCAGGAAAATGGAGGACTACTTTTTAGTTTCGGAATCTCATCAGATTTAATTTGAGTTGTTCATTTTTCTTTGAATTTCTGTCTTTTTTTCTTGACACTATATCTTGTATGGAAATAGAGAAGGCCGCAATGATCATTATTTAGGCAATGTGTTGATCGGTCTGAATGATAAGGGAAAAGTGGCGTTCAAGGGTGTATATCCACAGGGTATCCACCATAATTGTGGATAATTAAATCATACATATTTATGGTAGAAGTATATTATTTATACTGTAATATCACGGTGTTACGGTGTTAAATCACATTAAAATTCTCTAATTTATCTAATATATCTTGGCTTTCTCAACATCTTGATATGGATCAATGAATGATGGCGTGACGATCTGGAAGTTCTCAGGTTTATTTCTTAAAATAATGGCGGGTCTTGATTGGAGGTGTTTGTTTTAGAGGTAAAGAATTTGAGATGATGGAAAACAGGTCCATTGTTGCCTCGTGAAAAATAATTCATGACCTATTGAAGGTATTCTCCCCAGAGATACATTAGGTTATGCACAAGAAGGAAAGGATTCTTCATCCAGGTAGAGTGTCTGGGTATCATCGTTGTATCCGAGAAGTTCCGCGTATCTTCCCCAGTTGACGATGGTTTTGAAGAGCCCCTCGATATTTTCATGAGGAAGAAAGCGGGAAAGTTCTTCCAGGGTCGATTCCCGATCCAGGCGACCCTCTTCGGAATTTTGTAAGGCCTTGACGAGACGTTGGATGAGTTCCAAATTCTTAAGTTGATCCCGAATGATCAGCTTGCGCTGTCCGATCCTGCTTTTTATCAGTTTTTTCCCAAGGTCAAGAATGACCACATCGCCTCCCGGCGTCTCGGCAAACCGGAGCATTTCGGCCATTTTGATGATGGAAAGCAATTCTCCCGATTCGTATTGAATGGCCTCCGCCAATTTGTAGATATCTTCCTTCCCGTGTTCATCATCCAGATATTCCAATAATCCGATGACTTCACTCGCAGAAACTTCAGGTAGAGGTTCAATTTGCATGGGGACTCCTATGTTAATAAAAGATCATCCGGTTTATGCCATCAAGGAAAAGATGTGATCGGTCAATTTGCTGACAGCCGGATCGTTCTTGTCACGAGGACGCGTCAGGTTAATGGGTATGTCGGAAATCAATGTTCCAGGATGCGGCGAAAGCACCAGGACCCGGTCTGCCATCAGGACGGCCTCTTCAATGATATGGGTTACCATGATAATGGTATTCACTGCCATGGACTTGTCTTCCCATAACATCAAGACCTCCTCCCGCAAGGTCAATGAGGTTAAGGCATCGAGTGCGGAGAAGGGTTCATCCATGCAGAGCAGCTTTGGCTCGACTGCCAGCGCGCGCGCCAACCCGACCCGCTGTTTCATTCCGCCCGACAGTTCCCGGGGATAAGCCTCTTCAAAACCATCCAGGCCGACTTTGTCTATAAAATGGATCGCCCGTTCTCTTCGATCTTTTTCTGAAAGCCCGCGGGCTTCGAGACCAAGCTCGATATTTTCCTGGACGCTTAGCCACGGAAAAAGTCCGAATGACTGAAAAACCATGGCTGATTCGAGGTTTACTGAGGGCATCTTCTTTCCTTTGTAGCGGACGTCCCCCTCCGTCGGTGCGATCAATCCTGTTAACAGGCGTAGCAGGGTGCTTTTCCCGCAGCCGGACGGACCGACGAGGGCGATAAACTCGCCTTCTTGAACATGGAAAGAAATCTCTTTGAGAACCGGCATCAGGACGCGGTCCTGGCGAAATGATTTGAAAACTTTTTGAAGTGCGAGCAGGTCCATTGACAATCGATCCAATTCTATTCTGAAACAAGGGGTGTCGTGTTCTCCTGGGTCTGTCTCGAAGGGTCATATGCGCTTGGGAAGTGTCATACGCTTAGTACTCAAACTTATAGCGCGTTATGGCGTAAAGATAAAGTTTTCTCCAAAGTAAACGGTTTAATAATGCAATCGAAATGATCATGCCCAGAAGTGTAAAGAGGATCATTTTGGTATCGCCGGACTCGTAGATGGCGCGGTCCAGCATCGCGCCGATGCCGGTGACGGAATAGGTTTTTTGTTGGTAGACGATATATTCAGAGACAATCAAGGCGTTCCATCCGCCTCCCCAGGCGGTAATACTCCCAGTAATCAAAGAAGGGAATATGGCCGGAATGTATAGCCGCTTCCAGCATTGCCATTTTGTCAGCCCGAAGGATCTTGCGGCTTCCTTCAGATCGCCGGGAATGCTCCGTACGCCGCCGATCAGGTTGAAGAAAAGATACCATTGCATCCCTGTTAATATCAAGAGGATGGCGGCCCCGTTCATTCCTCCAAAAATATTGATGGCGAAAAAGATAAAGAATGGAAAGAGTGCTGGCGCAGGGATAGAGGCGCCGATCTCCGCCAGCGGCGTAAATATTCGAAAGGCGCGGGGATTCTCTCCCACCCAGATCGCGGCAGGCAGGGTCCATGCCAGGGCAATAATGTAGGCGATGGTCAGCCTAAAAAATGAAGCGAGGATGGCCATTGGGATCATGGCTGCTTCTGCGGGGAAGGGGGGTGTGAGTCCATCAATGAGAATGAGGAGGCTTTTCCCGATACCATAGGCAGTCAGTCCAACAGCAAGTATCCCGATTCCTTTCAGAACGTTTAGACCGATCTTCCCGCCCTTGCTTGAAAACGTGGGTTTTTCACCTTGAGGAGAAAGCCGAGGGGAGGGTGAAAGGTGTTGATCTAGCCGTGGCGAGGAGAACAGCTTCATGGAGAGGAGTTTTCGATACCATTGCAGGGCGAATGAACCGGAAGGGCCCGTCGAAGAGGAAGATTCGTAGCGAAATTTTTCGCTCCAGACGGAAAGCGGTTTCCAGATGAATAGATGGAAGAAGATAATGATGGAAATAAGAACCGCCAATCCTGAACAAGTCCGGCTGAGTTGTCCCGTTTCAGTTGATTGGATCAGAAAGCTCCCTAAGCCGGGGAGGCCATGTTTCACCGGGCCGATGGCGATGATCTCTGCGGCGATTAAGAAATACCAACCTCCAGCCCAGGAAAGCATGCTGCTATAGACCAGTTTTGGGATACAGAATGGAAAGATGTTTTTCTTGAATCGGAGCCAGCCGCGGACACAGAAGGCATCGGAAGCTTCGGTCAATTCTTTTGGGAGGGTTTTGAGTGATTCGTAAACGCTGAAGGCCATGTTCCACGACATGGATGTGAATATTAAAAAGATGCTTGCCGCTTCAATGCCCCATCGGCTTCCCTGAAACAGGTTGATGAAGAATAAGACTGCCACTGGGAAAAATCCCAGGATTGGGATAGACTGAAGAAGATCTAGGAGTGCGATCATCGGTCCTTCGGCTTTTTGGACTGTTGCGGCAACATACCCATAGGTGATTGAAAAAACGAATGAGATAAGATAGGCAAGCGACATTCTCAGGAGAGAAGCACCTGCGTAGGCGGGGAGTTGCGAAATGGCTGTATCCAGGACGACTTCATTTTCCGGAAATGCGATCTGTTGACTGAGCGTCCAGAGCAGTCCGGCGAGGACAAGGATACCCATACCAAACACCGTCTTGCGGATGATCTCTTTCTTTCTCCGTGCTCTCCTCATTTGAGGGACCCTAGCAGAATCAATGGATAAGTTCAAACGAGATAACATCGTTAGAAACGTATTCAAAGATTCTTATCGCATGGATCAGCAAGGTCATTTTGACATCACTTTTAAGGTGGTGATAAGATCAACGCACAGGTATACATATATGAAATAATATAGGCTTAAATCAGGAGGAAGCGTTTTTTGGAATCGATGAATAGAGTAGAAAAGCCGCTCATTGCGATCACGATGGGAGATCCTTGCGGGATTGGGCCCGAAGTCATTGTCAAGGGCTTGCTGGACAAGGAACTTTATGACGCCTGCCGTCCCTTTGTGATCGGGAATGCCGACTGGATGAAAGAGGCTGCCGCACGCTTTGCCCCTGCGCTGGAGATTTGTCCAATGGAGGACCCCAAGGAGGGACACTTTGAGACCGGGATGCTGGATGTTCTTGATCTTGCCCCCGAACAGGACCTGTCCCAGCTTCAATATGCAAAACCCCATCCGGCGGCGGCTTCTCTGGCGCTTCGTGCGATGACCCTTGCGGCCCGGATGGCTCTCCGTAATGAAATCGACGGGATCGCGACTGCACCGATCCACAAGGAACAGATGCAAGGCATCGGCTTCTCCTTTCCGGGACACACGGAGTTTTTCGCCGATATGGCAAAGACAGACTCATTCGGGATGATGATGGTGGGGGGCGGCTTGCGGATCCTGCTGACGACGATTCATCTGTCCTTAAAAGAAATGATCGGAAAGATCAGGAAAGAACGCATCTATGACGCGATTCGACTCACTGCGGCGAGCCTGGAAAGAGATTTTGGTTTTTCAGACCCGCGTATCGCTGTCGCGGCCTTGAACCCGCATGCCGGTGAGAGCGGCATTTTTGGAAATGAGGAAAAACGGGAAGTCCTCCCCGCGATAGAGCTGGCCCAGTCGGAGGGCATCAGAGCAAGCGGTCCGTATCCGGCAGACACCCTTTTTTATCAACTCAAAGAGGGCCGCTTTGATGCCGCAGTCGCGCTCTACCATGATCAGGCCTTGATCCCAATCAAACTCCTTGCTTTTGGCAATGCGGTGAATGTGACGGTGGGTCTCCCTTTTATCCGCTCCTCTGTAGATCACGGCACCGCCTACGATATTGCCGGACAGGGTGTCGCGGATGCAGGAAGTTTTCAGGAAGCTGTCCGACTGGCCGCTCAGATGGCCCGCCATCGGAAGGTCGGACTCCAAAGGCGTCTATGAAGACGACACCCCCCGCATTCACCCGCCCCAGAAAATCATGGGGACAAAACTTCCTGATCGACTTTAATATTCAAAGAAAGATTCTCGACCTTGCAGAGATTAAGCGGGGAGAGCATGTCATTGAAATCGGTCCCGGAAGAGGGATGCTGACCCGGGGATTGCTCGAAAGAAAGGCATTTGTGACGGCAATCGAGATTGATCCCCACCTGGTGGATCGGATTCGAAAAGAGATGCCTTCTGTCGGACCTCCTGATTTTGAGCTTGTTTTGGGAGATGCCCTTCGATATCCCTATGAGACCATTCAAGGACCTTATAAGGTTGTGGCCAACCTCCCCTACAACCTTTCAACGCCAGTCCTGTTTCGCCTTTTGGAAGAGTATCGACAGATAAAAATGATGGTGCTGATGCTCCAGAGGGAGGTGGCCGAGAGGCTGGCCGCCGATGTAGGAACAAAGCGTTATGGGGCACTGACGGTGACTGTTCAATATTGTGCGGATGTCCGCGCCGCCTTTGAGGTCCCGCCCAGTTGTTTTCGGCCCCGTCCGAGGGTTCATTCGACCGTCATCCTCCTCACGCCTCGGTCCAATGGACGCATGCCGGTGCAGGACGAATCTTTCTTCCTGAAAGTGGTGAAAGGGGCATTTGCCTACCGAAGAAAACGGGTCGTCAATTCCCTGGTGGAAAGCGGGTTTTCAAAAGAGGCCGTTCTAGGTTCTCTTGAAAAAATAGGTCTTGATCCGGGGAGAAGAGGGGAGACATTTTCCTTGAGCGAATTTTTAGAACTGGCCAAAGAAATCGGTCGACTCGTCTGAAAAAAAATGGCTGATTTGAGCGTTTAACAAAAGGCTCAATATTCGTGCGCTTACTCATGCTGCCTGTTTGATTATGGGATCGATCTAAAATAGAGTCAGGCCTGCATAGTTGCATAAATAGCTTGGTCTTGGTATTTTGTTGGCATGGCAAGAAAACCGAGGCTTCATGTTCCTGGTGGTGTTTACCATGTCATGCTCCGTGGCAATGCGGGTCAAGATATCTTCTTTTCTGATGATGACCGGTATTATCTCTATTTGTTGATTCAGCAGGGGGTCGAACGCTACAGACACCGTATTCTTGCTTTCTGCCTGATGAACAACCATATCCACCTTGCTATACAGGTTTCTAAAGACCCTTTATCCAAGATCATCCAGAATATTTCCTTTCGTTATACCCGATGGATAAACAAAGGACGACATAGAATAGGGCACCTGTTTCAGGGGCGTTATAAGGCCGTCTTGGTCGATGCCGATAGTTATCTATTGGAACTTGTACGCTATATCCATCTCAATCCAGTGCGGGCAGGACTTGTCAAGGAAATAGGAGAATACAAATGGAGCAGCCACAAGGCCTATCTTGGAGAAGAGGAGATCTCATGGCTGCATAGCGAATGGGTATTGTCTCAGTTTGCCGAGAGGCTGAACACCAGTCGAAGGCGCTATTTTTCCTTTGTAAGTGCTGGAAGAGAGGAGGGACATAGGACTGAATTTCACGGCGGCGGAGAAGACGCCAGGATATTGGGTGATGACGGGTACTTGAATAAGATTACAGGAGGAAAGGAGGATAAGAATCAAGCGCCAGAACTTAAAAAGATTATCGACTATATATGTGAACAATACGGTGTTACAGAGGCTGAGCTAATAGATAGAGGAAGAAATCAGAGATATTCCGAGGTTCGAGGTATCATTGGTTGGCTGGCAGTAAATTTAAATGCGGCGAAAATAAAAGAGGTGGCCAAGTACTTTGATCGTGACGCGACGACCCTCAGCCGTCGCATTTCAGGTGTTGCAGCGAATATCAGGCAATCCAGAAAATTTAAACGAAAGGTGACGAGTTATAAAAATACAATTATGCAGGCCTGACCCTATATTCTATACAAGTACTGGGTTTTATGAAAGGACATTTCCGGTTCCAAAGGATATTACTTTGGGGCCTATTGAATTGCGAATCATTGCTACTGACGATTCAGGGCAAACCATAGAATTAAGGAAGACGGTTGTTGTAGGGCTTCCTTCTGATCCGGCCATGCAAGCTATTAAGGTGGATAGAGATCAAGAAACGTTATTTTTGCGTGTAGGTGCTAATGAAAAGATTTATGTGAATGGACATTTTTTAGACGGATTGGTACGCGATGTATCGCCTTCTGCTGCAGGAACTACCTATGAAGTACTTGATCTGGAAGTAGCTATTGTTGACTCTGAAGGACTGGTTACCGGAATTTCACGAGGACGGACAAGAATTATTATCCGGAACGCGGATAGACAATTACAAGTTGAAATTAGGGTCAAGGAAAAACGGTGATTACGAAAATAGGTAAGAGGTCAAGTCGCTTTTTGTCCAGAGCTAAGGTAAGAAGCAGAGGGAGAAATAAAAGAAATGTCTAGGCCTCTACGCGTTGAATATTCCTGTGCTTATTATCGTGTCATGAACGGAGGATTGTCCTACGAGGCGATATTTAAGAAGGATTAAGACGGCTAAGTCGAGGTGGAAAATAGTGGGGCAACATCAATTACGGTTGAAGTTAAGATTTCATTTGGGCGATTTGTAAATCGTGTCTGAATTAAGGAACAAACAATGAAGCGTAAATTGGGTAAAGGGATACTGGGATTACTCTTCAGCCTTTTTCTTCTGGGGCATGCGGCTTCCTCCTACGCCCAACAGAGTGGAGTTACCCTCACAGAGTTGAAGTTCTTTGTTGTGGGCATGGACATCACGCCGAATCCCGAAAAGCAGGCGGTACCCAAGGACCTCACCACGACCGTCAACGCCGACGTCAGCCTCGCTACGCCCGAAGTGAGCTTTTCCGATATCCAGTCTCAACTCCCAGCGGATCTCGTCGTCAAGGGCGAACTGCGCGGTCCGGCCTATCCGACGCCCTTGACCCTGACCACCAAACCGAATGTGCCCTTTACCATCCCGACCCTGCCGCTTGTCGGCATCTACACCTTAGAAAACATCCGTATGGAAAGCGGTGGAGAAACCGTTGCCGCCGCAATCAATGTGGTGACGATCGAATCCTTCGAAAAGGCCCTGATTACGGAGGTTACGACCCGAGCTCTGACTATTGAAGAGATCCAGGACAAGGGGATCTTAATCGATACCTCCAACTTTAATGTCATTAATTTTACGACCGGAATTACCTTCCAAAGTAATCCTGTTCAGATTCAATTTCCCGTCCTGATTCCAAAGGTCCCGGATGCCTCGATAGAGACGACAGGAGGTGGCGGTCTTAGCTTTGATCCCCCGGCAATCCCCGCGCTTGAGATCGATATCCCGAACCTCCAGATCAACGGTTTTGTCTTGGATAGAGAGTCGGTTCTGCATCGCCTCATAAACAGTCATGTTCTACTATTGTTACGACACGGCAAGAAAACTGCCGATTCATTTCCAATGATACAAATAATTGGCCTTGGTGTGCGCATTGCTTCCGGTTCCTGATTCTTTTTGATTCTGGAATCCATCTATGCTAGATTTAAGAGATTTTTGTACATCGTGAGAACCCGGTTATGGCCTCAAAAGACGCCGATTTTCATTACATGGATGAAGTTGCGGGAACCCTCCTTGTTGCCCTCGGGCTTCTTATTGGTGTGAGCCTTTTGACGTATCATCCGGAAGATCCTTCTTTCCTTTCAATTTCATCGACCCCGACAATTCAAAATGCTGTTGGAAAGGTTGGTGCCAACCTTTCCGCCCTGTTTTTTCAGTTGTTCGGTGTCGGAGCCACGCTCTTCCCTCTATTTCTGACCGCTTTCGGGCTTCGGTTTTTCCAGAAGCGAGAAGGGTTTTTCCATAAAAATATTGTTGCGGGGGGATTTCTCTGGGTCATTGCCCTTTCCACCTTGGCACAATTGGAATGGGTCGGTTTTTCTCGACTGGCCTCCCTTGATCAAAAAGGAGGGATTTTCGGTCGGTACTTGTCGCAATTTCTTCTGGATTACTTTGCTTCATTTGGAACGGCAGTTGTCTTATTTTCCTTATTCCTGATGGGAGGAATCCTTCTCTTTTCCTTTTCCCCTCAGAGCGTACTCAATCAGTTCATCACCGGTCTCCAAATGATCCGAAAATGGGGTCTGGCCTCTGTATCTCAATCCGGGAAGAAAAGGGGGCGAAAGTCTGGCGCATCAGTACAGGATGGAAATCATGAAAATAATCAGGAAGATGGGCCGGCCATTGCCAACCCGCCGCCCCGAATTGCGGTGCCTCCAAAGCAAGAGACCTTTACCTTTGCGAGTAAAGATGCGGGAGACTATCGCCTCCCGCCGATTTCTCTCCTTTCGGATCCCTCCAGACTTCTTAATGCAAGTTCTAAGCAAGAGTTGATCGTTCAGTCTCAAATCCTGGAGAGGAAGCTCCGCGATTTTGATGTGGAAGGACGGGTCACACAAGTCCATCCCGGGCCGGTAATTACGATGTTCGAATTTGAACCGGCACCAGGAATCAAGCTAAATCGGATTATAAATCTGTCCGACGATTTGGCCCTTGCCATGCGGGCGCTTCACGTCCGAATCGTTGCCCCGCTTCCAGGAAAAGCGGCTGTCGGGATTGAAATCCCAAATCAGAAAAGGGAAGAGGTTGGACTGAAAGAGATCTTTGCTTCTCCCTCGTTTAATCGCATTCAATCCAAGCTTCGGCTTGCCCTGGGGAAGGATATCTTCGGAAACCCGCTGGCAACCGATCTATCAGCCATGCCGCATCTATTGATCGCAGGTTCGACAGGATCTGGAAAGAGTGTCGGATTAAACAGTATGGTTCTTTCGATCCTCTTTTCTGCGACACCCGCCGAAGTCAAGATGGTCATGATCGATCCGAAAATGCTTGAGTTTTCTCTTTACGATGGGATTCCTCATCTGGTGACGCCGGTGATTGTCCGGCCGAAGGCTGCTTCTGACGCGCTCAAGCGTATGGTCGTTGAAATGCAGCGCCGCTACCAGCTCCTTGCGGAGAAGGGGGTTCGTAACATCGAGGCCTACAACAAGCGCCTTCTCCGGGATAAGAAGAAAAAAGGGCTATCCATGTTGGAAGTAGACGACGATGGATCGGATGCCGAAGAGGGTCCATTGCCTTATATTGTTATTTTTATAGACGAACTTGCCGATCTTATGATGGTGGCCTCACGGGATGTTGAAGATTCCATTGCCCGGCTCGCTCAGATGGCCCGTGCTGCGGGAATTCACCTGGTTCTGGCAACGCAGCGTCCCTCTGTTGATGTCTTAACCGGATTGATCAAGGCCAATTTTCCCGCGCGAATCGCGTTTTGTGTTTCGTCAAAGACCGATTCGCGGACCATCCTTGATGCCAACGGTGCTGAGCAGTTGCTCGGAAAAGGGGATATGCTCTATCTCTCGGCAGGGACAGGAAAGATTGTCAGGGTCCATGGGTCATATGTCTCCGAGGAAGAGGTTAAAAAAGTGGTTGGTTTTATTAAGGAGCAGGGTTCTCCCCACTACGATTCCACATTTACGGCACCTGTGTCTTCCGGGGGGCAATCATCGGAAGATGACCGGGACGAATTTTATGAACGGGCACGAGAGCTGGTCATCGGCTCAGGCCACGCATCGGCCTCATTTATTCAGAGAAGGATGCGTGTGGGGTATCCCAGGGCTGCACGGATCATCGAAATGATGGAAGAAGATGGATTGATCGGTCCGGCCGTGGGTGCAAAACCGCGAGAGATCCTGATTAGAAAAGAGGAACAGCCACTCTGACGACCATAGACTAAAGGAGTATTTGTGAAGAGAACATTGTTATTTGTTACTGTACTTGCCTTTATTTTTCCCGCTTTAAGTGCGTTTGGAGAAGAGGAACTTAAAGAGAGCAGCAGGATTAATGAGATCGTTGCCCAGATTCATGAAACATATGATAAAATAGTAGACCTAAAGGCCGGTTTTGTTCAGACTGTTGAGATCTATGATTTTAATGTTCCGTATGTTTCCAAAGGGGATCTCTTCATTAAAAAAGGGAAAATGCGCTGGGATTATCATGAACCCAGTCGCCAGCAAATTTTTGTCGATGGTGGTGGATTTCATTATTATGTCCCGGAACATAAACAGGTTATCCGGAGCCGTGTCGGCGGACGTTCAGATGTGCATCTTCCGCTCCAACTTCTTTCAGGCCGGGGACAATTGAACGAAGACTTTGATATATCAATCGAAGGGGAGGCCCCTTCCGGGAAAGGTCCGGTTTCCCTTCGGCTGGTTCCGAAGAAAAAGATGGGGCTTATCAAAATTGTTATTCGAGTCGCGCCCTCTCCTCAAGTTGGGGGATTGATGATACATGAGGCGGTCCTTCACGAAGAAAATGGGAATGTGTCGACCTCAACTTTTGAGCGCATTGAAATAAATAAGGGCCTCAAGGACAACCTCTTTGTCTTCAAAGTTCCGAAGGGGGTCGAGGTTCTCGATGCGCCGTAATAAACAATTTTCTTAGTTTATTTCAGTTTGTTTCAGGAAATAGGATAACTTTATCCAGGTTGATTCAGAGGAATTCCAATTGAGTATGAGTAAAAGCGCCACCATCGAAAAAGCCCAAAAACTGGCCTCCAGAGGGAATATTAAGGAGGCCATTGAGGAATGGCAGAAGCTTCTTTCAGAGTCTCAGGACAACGGCAATATTCATAATGCGATTGGGGATCTCCAGTTAAAAGCCAAGTTGAAAGATGACGCAATCGCCTCTTATCTTGCTGCGGCGGAGGCTTTTAAGGAGGCAGGTTTTGACCTGAAGAGTATCGCCCTCTATAAGAAAACGATCAAAGTTGAACCGTTGCGCCTTGACATCTATGAAAAGCTTGCCGATATCCATGCGGAGCGCGGTCTGGTTGGAAATGCGATAGATGATTATTTAAAGGCGGCGAAGTATTATGTGAAGCAGGATGATGTGCGTGCTTCACTGGATGTTTATCGTAAGATGGCCGACCTTGATCCTGAGAATTCCGATATTCGTATCAAGATTGCTGAAATGTGCCAGAAGGAGGGATTCGAGAAAGAGTCTGTTGAGGAATTTGGCAAGGTCCTCGCCTTGTATGATAGAAAAGGGATGACTTCAGAAGCTGAAGAGATTCGGGAAAAGATCCTGGGTTTCGACCCCAACTATTTTGAGAATCAGGACGTTTCTGTGATTGAGCCCACCTCTCTTGAAACACCTGCAACCTTGGATGGAGAGATGCTCACCGGTGAAGATTCCGAATCCTCCGGACTCATTGGGTCCGACTTTCCTCAGGAATCTTCCGGGACGGAGGTCGATATTGACTTTGTAACACCTGAGGAGGTTTCTCATCCGACTGAGGAAGGATTTCCGGAATTTGAGACCTCTTTATCCGGCGAAGTGAGTGCGCTGGATGAGGAGTCTTCAGCTAGGGAGAGGATTCCAGAGGGGGAGGATGAGGCTTATGTTGATTCCATACCCGGACCTGTTATGGAGGAAGTTTCTCCTAAGAAAATTTCTGAGTCGGCGTTTAAAGGATATTTGACGGAAGCAGAAGTTTACTTTAAGTACGGGCTGAACAGTAAGGCCATCGATCAACTCCTTCTCGTTGCTAAGTTGTGTCCGGACCGTGAAGAGCCCTACTTGAAGTTGAAAGAGATTTATGTTCAGGAAGGGATTACGGAAAAAGCGATTGAGGCATGTTGTGCTTTGGCGCGTATTTTTCATGCAAAGGGGGACAAGGAGAATATTACAGAGACTCTGAATGAGCTCTCATCCCTCGATCAGGATGGAAACTACCGGCAAAAGCTCGATGAAGAGATTCTTGCTTTTGAACGTATGGAGGGGGCTTCAGAGGGTGAGATCGGTAGGGATCTTTCCCCGACTGCGGAAGTCGAATCAGAAGCGAGTGTAAGCGGGGTCTTACTGGATCTCGAAGGAGATCCCAATAATGAAGTTTCTCTGGGGGCGCTTGAGCAAGAAGTTTTAAAGGGAGAGAATCTAGACTTTTCGGGCGAAGATCAGCTTGGCGAGGAGGACAGCGGTAGAGCCAAAGAAGCCTCCGAGTTGGAATTGGAGCCGGTTCTTGAGGAAAACGCTGGACACGCTCTTGAACAGATGGAGGTAGAAAGTTCCTTGTCTCAAGTCGAAGCCTTATCCCCGGACACCGGGACTTCCTCAATGGATGATCTGATGCTGGATGAAGGTGTTCCTTTACCGGAAGAGATTGAAGGTTCTCCAGTGGGAGGCTTTGATGAGTCTTCTTTTGCAGGGGTCTCAGAGGAGGGAGTAGAGCGTCTCTCGGCGCCCGAGGTTCGGAAAGAGGATGTTCCTCTTGATCTTATCTCCGAAGAGAATTCTGTTTCTGAGCATAATCAGGGTGCTGTTGTGGAAACTGAGGGGGAAGAGAAATATGTGGACCTTTCTTCAATCCTGAGTGAGGAACTTGGAGGACAGATAGAGGGATCGTCCGGTCTTGATGATACCCTCCTGGAAGGGGCCTTCAATGAATTAAAAAAAGAAGTGGAATCGACTCAGAACGAGAAAGATTTGGAAACGCATTATGACTTGGGGATTGCCTATAAAGAGATGGACATGATTCCTGAGGCGATCAAGGAGTTTGAATTGGCTTCGCAGGGGGGGCATCGATTTCAGGATGCCGTCATTATGCTCGCCTCCTGTTATCGCTCTCGAGGAGCAATGGCCACTGCAATCAAGACCATTGAGGATGCCTTAGCGGACACACGGTGCAAAGTCGATAAGCGGGTTCCACTACTATACGAAATGGCGATTCTGGTTGATCTTTCCGGGGATAAAAGGAAAGCGGGTTTGCTGTATGAAGAGGTCTATCAAGCTGAACCGGAATTCCGAGACGTAAAGAAAAGAAGGTGCCTTCACGAAACGGAGGAAGCTGAACTTCCCGCTTCTGAAGCGAAAGCAAACTCGGAATCGAAGAAGAATAGAATTTCATACATATAATTGGGATAAGCGATTCAACTTGCCTGTATTTTTCTCCAAGACAAGGCTCGAGGAGCGGAAAGACGGAGCGTATGGGGTGATGCGTGAGGTTTGAGCGCCACAGCAGTACAGTTTTAGGGGAAAGATGGGTGAGTATCGTTACTAAATCGGCATGAACTATCTCGAATTTTATAAATTAAAAAATCAGCCGTTTAATATTGCGGTTGACAGCCGATTCTATTTTAACAGCAACCAGCATTCTCAGGCATTGGTGAAGTTAAAATATGCCGCTTCGGAAAGAAAAGGCCTTGCTGTTCTTGTCGGACCGATTGGGACTGGAAAGACCACATTGGCCCATCGATTGCTCGAAGAGCTCGATGAAGCTGAGTTTGAATCGGCCCTTCTCGTTGTGATCCACAGCGCAATCTCTTCGGAGTGGCTTCTGCGCAAGATTGCGATCCAATTGGGTGTGCGTGATCCTCTGGAGGGAAAAACTGAACTTTTGAGCCAACTTTACAATCGTCTCGTAGAGATTTATGATTCCGGGAAAAAGGCCGTCGTCTTGATTGATGAGGCACAGATGCTCCACAGCAAGGAACTTATGGAGGAATTTCGAGGGATTCTTAATATTGAGTTGGACAACCAGAAGCTAATCACGTTTGTCTTTTTCGGACTGGTTGAGTTGACTTCAAATCTCGCCCTCGACAAGCCACTTCAGCAACGCATCGCTGTTCGATATGAGCTAAAGTCCTTCCCGAAGAAGGTTACCGAGGAGTATGTCCATTATCGTCTGAACGTGGCCGGGGTTCAGGACGGACTTTTTTCAAAAGAGGCCTTGTCCGCCATACATGACCATTCAAAGGGGGTTCCCCGATTGATCAACATTATCTGCGATAATGCGCTTTTTGAAGGGTTTCTCCGGAGAAGTTCCTTGATCGATGAAAAGATAATCAAGGAGGTAAGTTTCGATCTTAATCTCGTTGATGCGGGTTAAGGTAAAAACAAGAAAGGAGACCAAACCCTCTCCCCCTCCTTCCTCCTCCATAGATATGATTTCATGAAATCTTTCCAGCGTTTTCTTCACATACAACTGCTGGTTATACCAGTGTTTTTTCTTGTCCTTCTTTCCGCATGTTCTTCATTTCAGGGCGGGGCATTTTTTCTCTCAGGCGCCAGGCCCACTGAGAGTCCGATACGGATATCTAATACGGTAACCGGTACGAGCATTACCGTAAGCCCCCCGATCCTTCATCTCACGCCGGGGGAGGGTGTCGTTTGGATTAACCAGACCATGTATGACGTCCGGATAAATTTTGATTCTGACGCGGTTGAAGGACCATCTGTCATTCCCCGGCATTCGACGGTACGCGAAAAATTTAGTGAAGTGGGTCATTATTCATATACTCTTTTATTCTCGTCATCAAAGACCTTCGGCAAGGTTCGTGGGGAGATTGTCGTGAGAGAACCTGAACCGCAACATCAGCCGCCTTCTATTATCCCCGACAACGAACCTTCCCAGAAACGTCCTCCTGTTGGAATGCCAGAAGTAATCTCGTTCTAGCCCATTACTACCGCTGAATATGCATAGGGAGCTCGGACCCCGTACGGAAAGGACGGAGTTCCTCAAATTTGAAGGTTTACCCCAAGATCATTCGCTGATCTTGGGCGGTAGCCGCCGCTGTAGCCGCCGCTATACAAGTGAATGGTAAAGTGGTAGAATATTTTCCGTCCCGACGGGGGGATAAGGGTATCGGGGTGCCTGCTTTTTCACCCTATGGCATTTTATTCAGACAGCGAAAAAAGATTAAGTGATGAAAGTAAAATCTTCTCAAAGCGGCTGGCCCTTATTGAGATGGTTTCTGACCATTTTTACGCCCTTGTTTGTTCTTGCAGGTGGGATTGTTGTCCTTTTTTACTTCATGGATATCAGGAATGTAAGGTTCATCTTTGAGTCGGATGAAGGCCGTCACATTGACCGCCAAAAAGAAAAGATTGGGAGTGAATTAAAATCGATCGTGTCCGGTCTGATGGTCTTCTCCGAGGACTCCAGTGCACAACAGGCTTTGGAAGTAGGGGATGTGGGTCAATTGAAAAAGGTTAGTGATGATCTTTTCGCTTTTCTCAGTCAGAGAGAACGCTACGATCAGGTCCGATTGATCAACAATGAGGGGATGGAACTTGCGAAGGTCGTTTCATTAAAGAGAAAACCTTTTATTTTTATGCCGGAAAACCTCAGGTCAGTCAGAGAGGAAGAGTCCTTAAACGGCCTCCTTTCTCTCAAAAGAAATGAAATATATATGACGATATCTTCCCTTAAACCAGATGAAAAAAGAGATGAGTCCTCTTCTGGTAATACTGTTTCCGTGGGAATTCCATTTTTTGGTACGGAGGGCAAACAGCTAGGGGCTCTGGTTTTTGATTATCTCAGTTCAAACTTAGCCTCACTCCTTGCGGAAACCCGTTCTCACAAATTGGTACAATCGATGCTTTTGAGTGGTGATGGATATCATCTGGGAAAAGAAGGAGAGAGAGGTCCGAATGTCGGGATGATTTCTCCAGGAATCCGGGAAGGCGTTTCAGGAGCCGATTCCGGACAGTTCTATGTAGGGGAGGGTCTTGTTACATTTGCTGTGATCTACCCGTTGGCAGAGATCCAGGGCACGATCAGCGGATTTGGAAAAACGGTTTTGTTTGGAGGAAGCCAGCAAAACGCGCATTCCGTTGCCTGGAAGGTTCTTTCATTTGTGCCAAACAAGGTATTGGATTCTCCGTCGAGCCTTTTTTTACGAAAGCTCGTCTTATTTTACTTTGTTTTTTCATTGTTTCTGATGGTTGGCGCGATTCTCCTTGCTCGTATCGCTGTTAAGCGTAGAGTGGTTGAAACGGCGCTGCAACAAAGTGATATTCAGATCAGGAATATTGTAAGCACGACCCTGGACGGGATCATCATTACAAATGATAAAGGGGTGGTCGAGTTATTTAATCCCGCTGCTGAGAGAATTTTTGGTTATAAGTCCGGTGAAGTCATGGGAGAAAGCGTCAATCTTCTTATCCCAGGTCCCTATAAAAAAGAGCAAAGTGAATATCTTCCTCATTATCTTGGTAGTGAAGAAAAAGGTGTTGTCGGCGCTAGACGTGAGGTGAGCGGACAGAGAAAGGACGGGACGAAGTTTCCGATTGAACTTGCCGTAAGTGAAGTTCGTTTGAATCATGGAAGACTCTTTACCGGGATTATTCGTGACATCACTGACCAAAAAGAGATGGAAGAACAGTTGCGAAATAAAGCCTTTCACGATGTGCTGACGAGTCTTCCGAATCGGTCTCTATTAATCAGTCGTCTGGAACGTTCGATCAAACTGGCCAAGGCACGGAAGGATTATTTGTTTGCACTCCTTTTTCTTGACCTTGATCGTTTTAAGGTGATCAATGACAGTTTGGGGCATGCGGTGGGTGATCGACTTCTCATAGCGATTGCAAGGCGAATGGAACGCTGCCTCCGTCCCGGCGATACCGTTGCGCGCCTTGGAGGTGATGAACTCGCAATCCTTCTTGAAGATGTGGGCGATCTCATGTTTGCGAGAAGAGTTTCGGAGCGGATTCACAAGGAACTGGAATTGCCTTTCACCGTGGACGGTCATGAGATATTTATTACCGTCAGTATTGGAATTGCCCTCAGTTCAATTGGATACGATAAACCTGAAGATGTTCTGCGTGATGCTGATATCGCGATGTATCGGGCCAAGTCCCTTGGAAAGTCGAGGCATGAAATTTTCGATAAAACAATGCATAATCGCGCTGTGGCGCTCCAACAGCTTGAGACGGATTTGCGCAGAGCCGTTGGACAAAAAGAATTTGAACTCTTTTATCAGCCGATTGTATCTTTGTCCTCTTCAAGGATTATGGGTTTCGAAGCCCTTATTCGATGGAATCATCCAGAACAAGGGCTTATCTCCCCAGATCACTTTATCCCCTTAGCAGAAGAAACGCGTCTCATTCTTCCAATTGGTGACTTTGTCCTTCATGAAGCCAGCAGGCAGATGCATGAATGGCATATGCAGTTTCCAGAGATCAGACCTTTGGAGATCAGTGTAAATCTTTCGAGCAAACAATTTTTGCAACCCAACTTTGTCGATAAAGTTAAACAAATACTTGGTGAAACCAGCCTGGGTGCAAATAGTTTGAGGTTGGAAATTACTGAAAGTCTGCTTATGGATGACGCTGAGGAGGTGAATGCCATGCTCACCGAATTGCGTCGGATTGATATCCAGCTTGATATCGATGATTTTGGGACAGGTTATTCTTCTCTGAGTTACCTACACCGCTTTCCCTTTAATGCACTAAAGATTGATCGCTCCTTCACATCTCGAATTGACGATCAGGGTGGAAAACTTGAACTGATTCGGATGATTGTTGCACTTGCTCATAACTTTAAAATGGAAGTGATCGTAGAGGGGATCGAGAGAGAGGAACAATTGAGACAGTTGAGGTTGC
>JAJDBV010000046.1 GCA_029261165.1 Nitrospirota bacterium
CTTTCATGTGCGAAGACCAAACACTGGGGATGCGATTACGCGAAAACAGGTTCTGAGGACGAAATCACTGAGACGACGAAGACAAAATCTCATCAACCTAAAAGAGCGGGTCTGAAGGGCTACTTTTTCAGCAAACCCTAAATAGGCCACGACATTCTCCCGCTTATGCCACTGACATCTCTGGATAATTGCTTGTTTCCCAAAGACGGTCTCAATCCCCTTGCGTAAGCCTTTGGCGCCATCAATCACAAACAGGATCTTCTCTTCCGATTGCAACCCACGCTCCTGAAGCCGGGTTAAGAAATCCCGGCAGACTTGCCCATTCTCTGTGCCCGTCTCTATGGCCCCAAGAACCATCTTCTGCCCGGATAAAGTCACGCCCAGCGCAATGATCATCTCATTTTCAGCAAAGCTCTTGCCATCCATGAAGATGACGATGATGTCGTGGCCCTTCAGATCTCGATCCTGAAAGGCCTTCAACTTCCTTGCCGAGGCCTGGATGAATTTCCGGGAGACACTGCTTTTCTGAATGCCGAAGGTACTTGGAATTTGCATCGCCGCCTTCTCGAACTTTCGCGCACTTATCCCATTGATGACCTGTGCCAGCTTCAGGCGTATGCCAGTAGTGGCTGCCCCGATCACTGTAGAAGCTGCTGAATACCCCCTGAGCCGCCATCGTCTCATTCACGCCACAAAAACTGCTGGAAGTGCCTTCCTCCTCGACAAAGAATCCTGAGTAGATCTCGCTCGTGGCATCATCCATCGTGATGATCAAATCCCATTTCTTGCCAGAAACCCATTCATGTGTGGAACCGTCCTGATGAATCAGCATCCCAGGGATCGGGGCGCGCTCCCGCCGCTTGCGGTGCGCTCCCTTGCGCCTCCCCTTCTTCACCAAACCCCTATCTTGTAGCCGGTTCTTCACCCAGGTATAGGATCGTTGTCCTCCATGCTCTTCACGATAACGACCATAAAAGTGTTTCACGTTCCAGCCACCATAGGTCTCTTTGTACAGACCTTCTAGTCTAAAAACCTCATCCACTGGGGCTTTCTTATGGGAATCCTCCATGAGTCGGCAATCAACCAGACTCTCCAACCCAGATGCTCTATATCGATCGATATATCTTCGAAAGCTCCGATCGCTCACACCTAAGATCTGTGCCGCTTCTTCCTGAGTGAATCTCCTCTTTTGCCATCCCAAATACGTCTCTTCAAACCGCATCAGCCGGGTCTCCTCTTGCCATTCTGTCCGTCTCATTCCACCTCCTTCTTTCAGGTAGAATAAACCGGACAGTTTATGTGCTAAGAACCGGACACATTATTAACTCCCTACATTTGTGTCTCGGAGGTATTGACACGAATAATACGCAATGATACGATATGTATATGTCAGAAGAAAATCTTAGCCCCAAAGCAAAAGAAGCCCTCCGGCAGATTAGGAATATCGTCATGCATTTTGGGAAAGTTCCATCAGTCCGCCAGTTAATGACGGCTCTTGGTTATAAATCTCCGCGTTCTGCTATGCTGCTTTTAAATGACCTCGAAGCAACCGGATTTCTCAAACGAAAACCAGGGAGAGGATACCAACTTCTTAAAGGTCTGGAGTCAGATGGTATGGCTCAAACCACCGAAGTCCCCTTAGTAGGAACTGCTTCGTGTGGCCCGCTAATGATTGCAGAAGAGAATATTGAGGCCATGATCCCAGTTTCTGTGAAACTTGCTCGACCAGGAGGAAGATATTTTTTACTCCAAGCACATGGTGATTCAATGAATAAAGCCGACATAAATGATGGAGATTTAGTGCTGGTGAAACAACAATCAACTGCGGATAACGGACAAAAAATTGTTGCGCTTGTTGATGATGAAGCAACCATTAAAGAGTTTTACAAAAAAGGGAATGTGGTGATATTGAAACCACATTCGACTAACCGAAAACACCAACCCATTATCTTGACTGAAGAGTTTCAGATTCAAGGTGTTGTGGTGGTATCACTTCCAAGAATGGAGTAGACCTATGTCAAACTATCATGTTTCTAAAGACAAAGAATCGAACCAGTGGCGCATCAAAAAAGAAGGCGCTCAGCGAGTTAGTAACTTTGCGAACACACAGCGGGAAGCAGAAAAGCTTGCAAAGCAATTTTCTGCAAATTCTGGTGGTGGTGAGGTGAGAATTCATGGATTAGATGGGAAGATTCGCGATAGCGACACAGTCCCGCCAGGTAATGATCCTTTTCCACCAAGAGATAAAAAACATTAAATAAATTTGCAAGCTTGGATATATTTCTACAATTTCTTAATGGTGTCTTTACATTTTTAAACCATATGAAAAAGTTTTATAAATTCTTGGTGAGAGGAGTCAATAATGTCTAAGAAAGTTTCCAGCGATACCAGAAAATCAACACCGAAAACCATAAACCTTCTAAGAAATCCTCCATAATAAAAGAAGATAAGAATCTCACGGTACCGACGAATAGCGGTGGTCCGCGAATAAATAAGAAAAAATGAAGTTAGAAGATGCTCGTGCCAACTACTATACCTTTTCGAGCAAGCTAAGTGATGTAAATCGTCAATTAGCATTCGCCGGAATCGCTGTCGTTTGGGTATTTGTTGTTAGAGGTCCACAAGAGAGCTACGAAATACCACACGGTTTATTACGGCCTCTCATAATGTTTGTGGTAGGACTGGGATTTGATCTTGGTCATTACATTTCTTCAGCATTGATTTGGGGTCTTTACCATCGTTTCAAGGAAGTTGAACTTAATGGAAATGAGAAGCTGGAATTTCGTGCTCCAGCAAAAATAAATTGGCCAGCAATTAGTTTTTTCTGGTTGAAAGTCACTTTCATTATTTTTGGGTATGCCCTCTTACTCCATCACTTATGGAGAGTTCTACTCGCGGGTTAGATTTGCACTATTATTTTCATTGACCTGCCCCTAGAAAAACTACTTGAATGTTTGAAAAAATCATATTACGGCGTTCGGATAAAGGGCCAATACTTTCAGCTGGTGAATTGGCTGAAGCCTTACTATTTTATCAGAATGTACACATTGTCTTAGATTACGCTAGCCTTCGTGGACTCATTTCCTATATGGGAATGCCAACCCTTCTTTCACTCATTTCACGTCCAAGTGTTTCCGCTATTTATTGTGATGAAACGCTTGCCACACGTACCGAAAAAGCAAATAATTTAGTGTCACATTCGTTTGTTTCTATTACCGTGGACGGTGACAAAGACGTTGGGCAGTTACACAGCATAAAAAAGCGATTAGAGCATCTTCTAAGTAAACACGGTTATAAGAAAAAACCAGCTAAAGGACTCATTGAGGGATTTAGAAGACGAATACCAATTCGTAAACTTACTGATAATCACTTCATTGATGGCGGGATAGTTAAAGCCGCCCAGCAAGATCTGTATGAAGCTAATTTTATTCAAGAGTCAGTGCGACTTGCTCTAACATATCTAGTTGGCACAGACAATATTCCGCCAAATTTCAGGTTTAAAGTTCACTCAAATGGCTCTACATTTCAAATCGATACAGATCTAAACTTTCAAATTATGAATACGATCGGCAAGCAGTATGACCCAAACGTTAGTGATATTTCTCCAGCTCATCTTATAAATTATGTATTGACCGCAAGGACTGACACTATTTTGGCGTCATATTATGGGGGTGAGTTTTATACATCAGCTCTAACTTCAGGAATTATTTGCCTAAAATACAAGGAACTTCTAAGAAGAATCTGTTTAGAGAAAAATGAATTAAAGGAATTCTACAAAATAGTGATAAGTGAGGGCCCATCACTTCGTGATGTGATTAACTCTGGAGAGCGAACCTTTGATGAGTTTCTAACGTTGCTTGACAAATCGCAACGATTTAGAGAATGGGCAAAGGGTGTTAATCCTGATGAAAAGTTGGTCAAAGAATATTGGAGTGAGGTCGCAGCAGAGGGATGGATAAACAAACTTCCCAACAAAATTCTTCGATATATGATTGGTACAGTAGTTGGGGCTGTAGCAACGCCTTTGCCTGGTCTCGCCATCTCAGTCGCTGACAATTTCCTCCTAGAAAAAATACTCGGCGGTTGGCGTCCAAGTCATTTTGTAGAACGGACACTGAAACCTTTTATCAATAAAGAAGAAGAGCTGTAATATCCTTTCGGTGGTTGTTATGGCCCTCTAACATCGGCAAGTAAGCTTGCCCACGGAGTCTCTTCGCTGCACCGATTTCCCAACAGCGCGAAACGTCGCCGAACAGTCTCTGAAGCTGACACCACATTTCTGCTCCAATAACAGTTGTTTTTGAAACACCTTTTTAATGGTAAAAATGTTCAACGTTTCTAATGCATTCGGGGTTTAAAATCGAAAAGGTTTTTGACGTGGAGGGGGATCCCGCAAAGAATCTTTGTGAGCAGGGCAACGCCAGCCTTTCGCCCAATATTTTTATTCACTGGCTGCATAAAGACTGAAATCTTTAGGTGCTTTTTGTCCTTTGGAGTTTTTTGCGACAGAACCTTTTTCCGGTTTGGCCTTCCCATTCTTCGCCGATTAATCTGATAATGGAAGCTGCCCACGCACTTATTTTCTCGAATCTACCCGGACCATTGGCCAAATGCCGATCTTATTCGCAGGATATTTTTTTCCAGAGGCTGTTATATACGTCATCTGTGATTTCTGTCCCATTTTTGAACCAAGACGAGCTAACATAACTTTTTCTCCATCAATTTCCGGGAAGGAGAGGCTCGCGGTTTGAATGAGGGTAATCTGGGCACTGAAGACATTCACCTTGCTGAGATCGATACTTAGACTGGCGGTTGCCGTAGAGCTGACATCGGTTCCGCTGAGCAGTACGGTGGCTGTATTTTTAGTTCCGAACTCAGGGATTGAAGAGACTTCAACCGATGTCCCAACAGGAATATTTGAGGCTGCAAGCCCAATCAAGATCGGATTCGTTGTGGCAGCCGGAAGCGTGATATCGGGGAAGGTGACAGACCCGGTCGGAACAGTCGGGACGGCGGCACCATTGACCGAAGTAAATGTTAAGTTTGGAACGGGGCTGGGAATAAATATCGGGCCAGGCGTTCCGGACGTATTGACAGGACTTGTCAGACTCAGGAAGGTTGTTATAAATGCCTCAAAGCGGATCCTTCCGTCTCCTCCAGGCCCACCTCTGGCGCTACCACCACCTTGAGGACTCCCACCAATCGCTCTTATAATACCTGTACCTTCAATTGTATTGGCAATCAATCGGATCCCGCCTCCGCTTCCCCCTCCACCGTTCCCTATTGCTGAACTAGCACTACTGGCACCATTACCACCATTTGCCAGAATCTGCCCATTAGAATGTGTAATCTTAGTCGAAGAAGCAATAAGAATAGATCCACCTCCGCCTCCACCCGCTCTTCCTCTGGCATCAAAACCGGTTCCTCCTCCACCACCTGATCCCCCTATGAGAGGAAGCAAGGATGGGTTGCCGTATGATGGACCCCCCAGAACTGAAGGTGCATCAAGAGCACCTCTTCCCGGTAAACCGAATCCACCACCCCCTCCCCCATCTGCAAGTGGGCCACCTATGACCGTGATTCCAGGGGAACCTCCTCCCGGGCCAAGACCGGTACCTCCAGGCTCGTTTGGCAAGCTACCGGCCCCTCCATTGAATCCCCCTGCTCCCCCTTCACCCGGTGTTACGAGGATAGCATTTTCTCCACTTACTTCGATGATGCCTCCAATGGTCACATCCCCTGTTGCAAGGATGATCACGGATGTGTTGGCTGCATTTTTGGCAAAGGTTACCGTCACACCGGTCGGGATGTTGACAGTGCTAAAATTAAAGACCCCGTTCGGGGGAAGGGTCAATGTGGTACTAACCGTTGGGTTAAAGGCACCGTCCACACCGGTACTCCCGCTTACAAATGTCCCGGTTTGTGCAAAGAGTGAGGAGAGACTCATTCCATTGACAAACAGGAGCGTAAAGAAAATCAATAATGTCTTATTTTTCATCATTTTCCTCCATTTACAATAAGCCTTTATTCTTAATAGTCTGTTGACTGTTGATCAGTTATTCTCACGGAGCCACTCCTATGCTGAGAAGCGGTGTCACAATTGGACCCAGTTGCGTCGGTGTCGCTTCTAAGGTGATACTCACGTTTGGACTCACAATTGGGCCGGGTTGCACCGGCGTCGCCTCTAAAGCGACACTTACATTAGGACTGACAATTGGGCCAAATGGCGGTAGGACTTGCTCTAAACCAATACTGAGAGAGGGAGCCACAATGGGTCCCGGCTGAAGTGGAGGCGCTTCCACCCTGACGCTGAGCAGAGGCGACTGGGTAAGGATTGGGCCAGTCACCACAAACGATAGAATTCCGGCCGTTACTTCTCCAGATCCGCTTGTGACAGTCAGGTTCGTTCGCCCTGCATCCCTGGCAGTAATCGTGACGGTTGCGGATGCCACTCCCGCGGGGAGTATCAGTTGTTCGGGAGAAACCGAGGCAATCGATGGATCCTGAATTGTTAACGATAAAACCACTGGGAAGTCATCAACTTGTGTCACGCCAACCGTCATTTGAACTGTCCCCCCCTGCGGTTTGACGGAAACTTGACCTGGATTAATAAAGGGGGTGGATGACACAGCGTGGATCGTCATCAGGGCCGTCGCCTGTCCAATGCCGTTATTAACAGTTAGTATTGTTACCCCAAGCCTCGCAGAGGCTGCGACTTCCAGACGTGCAACGATAGCAGTCTCCGTTGTTTGTAAGACTTTCGCGATGATTCCTGGATTATCTGTAGTTAGCTGACCCCCGAGAAGGTTGACACCATTCAGCGAAATCTGGACAGTGGAAGGAGCACGGGCAAAATCAGGAGTGATCTGTGTGATTGTCGGTTGAAAATCAGCGATGTTCCCACGGGTGATGGAGAGAAGATTTCCCACGGCATCGTAGGTGTAGGTGGACACCGTACCCAGTCCATCAACCTCTCGGATCAAACGCCCCAAGTCATCATAGATAAAGCGCGCCGGGTCAGCCTGGGCCGTTATTGAGCAAGCCAGAAACAGTGCTATTAGGGAATATCTTGCCAACCGGGTGATTTTTTTTATGCGGTTTCTTCGTTTCATTCAATCTCTGCTTTGAATTGGTTTATTTTTGTGCCTTCGTTCATATATTTTCAGATCAAATACATGACCAAATTTCCCCCACCCTTTCATGTAACTTTGTCCTTCAAAGGGTGCCCCTCAGAACTTTTCACATCATGCCCACCGTGCAAGTCTATCCCAAACATTTGGATTCTCAGACACATGTGCATCCGACGTTTTCTTTTTAATGAACTTCATCAAATCCAGGCATGAGATCACTCACAATGATTTGTCGTCTTCGGTCGGTAGACACCAATCTTACAATTTCAGCCACCTGTAGCATCCTCCATAGAATCCTTGCGGATAAAGCGATTTAAAAAATAGAAATTACTTTCCCCCCTCGGATATATCCTCGATATATCCCTCCCCCTCTAGCAACGACTCCAAAGATAGACATAATTAAAGGTTGTGCCCAGTAATGGTGATAACGGCGCAGATGTTCAAATCTTTGCGGTACCATCCATTAAAACCCTGTCATATTACCGATGCCAGTTCCAATGCCGCGAATTATATTCTTTTAAATAAAGCAATCCCAAAATATGTTACAAGGGAAATACTCAATATGAAGAACATCCAATATCCAAATACAACCCATTTTTCTGTTGCTTCTAGCTCCCCTGAATCATCCTTTTTTTTAATACTAGAGAGCTTACCTAATGAGAATAATCTCTTCGCCTCAAACAGGTGTAATGCTTCCTCTTTCGAGTGTTTAATCATGTAAAGAGAGAAGCAAGCAATTAATAAGAAAAAAACAAGGCTGCCTATTATTTTAAATATTGAGTTCATTCTGTATTGATCCTCTAACGTTGCTCCGCAATTGCATCAGTAATTTGATTGCCCAAGGCAACCGTGAAACCAGTTCCTATTGCAGCGCCCGTTCCCCCACCAATAAAACCACCTACTCCCCCACCAACAGCACCGCTTATTGCCCCTATCGCAAGATCTAATCCGCCACCTCCACCAGCCGCAGCAGTTACACCTCCGCTAACAGCTCCAAAAAAGGTGCCCAATACTCCACCTAATGGACCACGAGGAACAACTGAAATTAACGGAGAAAAAACACATCCAGTCAACCCTCCAACCGCCCCCCCCACAAGTGTATTTTTTCTTGCTCCTAGAGCCCCACTAGTCCCACCTAAGCTGCAACCTAATAGGGCAGCGGGCCCCAACCCAATGAGGCCAGAAGGATCCTTCCTAATAAGAGGAGTTCTTCTGGCATAGTTATAAAGGTTCAAATCTCCTCCAAAAAAACGAATCGGATCCTCATTGATAAACCGTTCCAACTGTGGTGAATAATATCTCGCCCTATAGTAATAATGGCCTATTCCGTCATTTTCTCTGCCCGTATATTGAAACGGATTGATGGAAGTCCCATTCACTACCGTCTTCCCGAATGCTCCGTACTCATACGTCGTCTGAACTGAACCAGTCCCATCTGAGAGCGACATCGTACTCCCCAAAGCATCGACATGGTAATATTCATTACCACTCGATTGCCTGACAAACGGTTCATCAATATTGAGCGATCTCAAATAAAGTGCCCCCACCGCCCCGCCACCAATCTCGGCCACAATATCATCCCCATCATACTGATAATCGGTCTTAACGCCGTTGATGGTTTTACTCATCCTTCGTTCTATAGCATCGTAGATAAAGCTGGCCGTCATCCCTGGCCCGCTGATCCCGACCAACCGATTCCTCGCATCCCAAGTATAGGTCGTCGTCCCGCTCGCATCGGTCTGACCTATCAGATTCCCGTTAGCATCATAATTGAGATTCGGCGTGGCACTGTTAAAGCGAACCTGTTCATTCGCCGCGTCATAAGCGGCCTGAACTGTATCAGGCAGCAACACGGAAGCACCATTTGTCCGATCCAAACTAATCCGATTCCCCGCCGCATCATAGGTATAGGTCAAGCTCTCGAAAGGCGTTACTCCTGCCTTATGGGTAATATTAGTGATTCGACTGGCCGCGTCATATGCATAACTGGTACTGGTCCCATTCGGATAACTAAGCGTCGTCCTTCTCCCGACCGTGTCATACCCCAGCCCCACAATCTGTACACCCTGGGCCACCTGCGTCAAACGCGAAACCGCATCGTATAAATAGCCCACCGGGACCTGGCCATTTACCGCCATCGAACTCCTTCGACCTAATAAATCGTATGTGTAAGTAACGATTCCCTGAGAGGTCAACTCTGAGACCAACCTATTCAAATTATCATACCCAAACTGAATCACTCCTCCCACCGAATCGCTTGTCTCGATCAGCCGGCCGATGCTGTCGTAGAAAAACAGGCTGGTCGTCCCATCGGCGTAGGTCGCATCGATTCTCCGGTTTTCCTGGTCGTAACTAAATTGAGACACCTGTACTTTCCGGTCTGTGAATGTCTTGAGGTTCCCATTAAGGTCATAAGCATACGACTCTATCCTTAAAAGCGGATCAGTCCGTGTCTCCAGTCGGTCTTGTACGTCATAGGTATATGTCGTCGCGTGGTTGTTGGCATCGGTGACGGTTAAGAGGTTGCCGTTGGGGTCATATGCAAACTGGGTCAACCCGTTGGCGGGATCGGTAATCCCTATCACACGGTTGAGGCTGTCGTAATCAAAACCGGAGGTCCTTCCCCTCGGATCAGAAACCGTTAAGAGTCGGGAGACAGAATCGTATGTCCGCTCAGAGGTATTCGCCAGCGGATCGGTGGTGGTGATCAAGTTTCCATTGGGGTCATAAGTAAATTGTGTGACGTTTCCTAAGGGATCGGTAACGGTGAGGGGCTGGCCTTCAGGATTGTAGATGATTGTGGTTGTCGCCCCTGAGGGATCGGTCGTGGTCAGCAGGTTTCCTTTGAGATCGTATGTAAAGGAGGTGACCTGTAACAAGGGATCGGTAATGGTGGCAACCCGGTTAAAGGTCGGTTCGTAGGTAAACGTGGTCACATTCCCCTCTGGATCAGTGGTTGAGGTCACGTTGTTGGAGCCATCATACGCTAAAGTCCTCTTGCGTCCCAGAGGATCGATGGTCGAGAGTAGCTGATTGGTACCGATCGCACGCTCATGTCGGATGACCGCTCCGTTGGGGCGGGTCTCCTCAATGAGATAGCCCTGACCGTTGAACCGATAGCCGGTAGTGTGTCCTTCCGGGTCAGTCGCGAGCGATTGTGTCACGAGGCGCGAAGCGGGCCCCGGAACCAAAATAACAATGACCTGGCAGGCCCCTGCAGGGACGGAGTCCCCTGCACTGATCGTGATCGACGGGCCAGTGCCACAGGGCGGATTCAAGGGGAGCGGCTGGGGGGCCGAGATCGCTGGAACACCATTGGGGCCAAAATATTGGAATTGATAGATCCCTCCATCGGCATTCACCTGCTGGACTACCCGGCTGTTTACGTCGTAGGTGTTTTGTAGAAAAGTAATCCCTCTCGCATCGGTGAGGGTCGTCATCCGGTTTTGGGCATCGTAACCATATTGGGTGATTCCCCCGGCCGGATCAGTAACCGAGATCAATCTCTGGAGAGCATCGTAGCCATATTGAACGGTCCGCCCGAGGGGATCTGTGACCGATTCGATCAGGTCCGGCGCGACGCCTGAATAGAGAAAGGTGATCCGGCGCCCGTTTTCTTCTCCGACAGAGAAGAGCTTTCCAGCGCCATCCCGATCAAAAGTGAGGGCATTTTCGTTTTGGTCTTCCTGACGTACAAGACGACCATTTGTGCCGAAGATCCAGCGAGTTCCCTCTTTGAATCGAAGAATCCGCTGCGATCCAAAGAGGGTAATCCTCGCCCCTGCCATCGAAGGATTGGTGCTGTTTGTGTAGGTACCATCCGTGTTCAAAGAGAAAGGCATCCTTGAATCATCCCCGCGCGTTAGGACAAGCTGTCCCTCTCCGGCTCCAACAAAGACCAGGCGAGGATCAAGTTGATGGCCCGTACCGATCCCAAATGCTCCTACGAATGTATTTCCAGAATGGTAATGCCGGGTGAGGCCGATCGGGATCCGGCCAGGAATGACCATATCGGTTTTAGAGAGGGTAAAAAGGCCGGTCGCCATATCAACCGGATCTCCCGCCGAAGGACCGGCGGGAGCGGGAGTCGGATCGGGGACCTGGACAACAATGCTCGGGGCAGGGAAATGCCAAGCAAATCGGGGAAGCCCCACTCCCGGATCGGGAACGATTTGTCGGCCATCAGGAGAGATCGTTCCTTGGCCATAGATGGCCCAATCTTGACTAATCACGTCGAAGAAATAGAAATCGGCCCGCTCACCCGGCAGGGCGTTATTCAGGTTTGGGAAGGTGATTGGAACCGGTTGCGAGAGGCTTGATCCCCCTGGCTGTATCGTAAAAAGAAGCGGTGCATCGATTCCTGGTGGTAGGGGCATCGGGGCGCGGTCGGGTGGCACCGGCGTAATGGTAATCTGGCTCACTGGATTGCCATCGGGATCGATGATCTGGGTCCCTATCGGGATATTGACCTCTAAGCCAGGGATTAATGGGGTTGTCGCGGTAACGGCCACCGTCGTGGTCCCGGTGACATCCACCGGCAGATCAATCGGATGGGCGGTATTGATCTCGGGTAGATAAATGATAAAAGGAAGGACATTTCCTACACCGGACACAATATCGGTGATTGCTTCGACTTCGGGATAGAAGGTTGAAGGGGCGGTGGCCGTCCGCCCATCAACCAGAAGGATCTGTTGCCCAACCGGGACGTTTTCAAGGAAGAACCTCCCCGCTTCATCGGTGGTGGTAATATTAGCTCCCAGGCTGACAGTCGTTCCAGGTATTGGTGCGTTGTTCGTGTTGAAAACCTGACCGGATAGGGTCGTGGCCCCTCCGGACAAGATCTGTAGAGACAGGATCGCGCTACGCGTGATGGTCTGTCCGTCAATCTGGGCGGTTCCGATAAAGGTCACAGGGTATGTGCCGGGGACTGTGGTAGCATCTGCCAGGATCTCGACGGAAGCAAGCCCACCTGGCGTCACCTGTGACGGAAGAAAAAGCATTGAGATCCCTGTGGGAAGGGGGTTCGTCGAAAGAGATATCCAGTCAGTGAAACCATTGATCCCGGTGGCCCCGATGGAGATGAACCGATGGCTCCCAGCCACTAGGCCAGCCGTGGCGGGTAAGAGATTTAGGCTGAAATCTTGGGAGAGATCGACTGTAAACGGGGTACTCGTCGCCGTGCCCGCCGGTGTGGTAAGCGAGATCGGCCCGGTGGTCGCCCCTTGCGGCACGGTCGTCTTGATCTCTGTGGTCGTGGCCGAGGTAATGATGGCTGATATGCCATTGAAGGAAAGCTGGTTGTTTGATGCAACAGGATCAAAGTTCAGCCCGGCGATTGTCACCGGCGTCCCAACAGGGCCGCTGGTCGGGGTGAAGCTCTGAATGACCGGGCCGATCACGTCGAAGGCAAGAGCGTTTGACGTACCCCCGTTCGGGGCCGGATTGACCACGGTAACCTGGACTGTTCCGGGGCTTGCGATAGCCGAAGCCGGGACTGTTACCTGTAACTGGCTACTGCTGATGAGTGTCGATGTGAGGGTGGTAGCGCCGAATTGAACAGTCGACGTTGCCAGGAAATTACTACCGTTAAGTGTCAGGGTAAAGTCGGCACTCCCCGCCGAGACCGTTCCCGGAGAAAGAGAGGTCAGTACGGGGACCGGGCTATCTACGGTAAAGGGAGTACTCGCCGTTCCACCTCGGGTTGTCACCGTCAACGTTCCCACCCCAGTTGGGACACCGGAGGGGACAGAGACCTCCAAGAGTGTCACGGTGGCCAATGTGACTAAGGCCTTCACCTCTCCAAAAGAAACAACATTCAATGTGGGGGCCGATGGGTCAAAGTTCTGTCCGGTGATTGTCACGGACTGTCCGACTTGTCCATGGTTGGGCGTAAGGGTGGTGATAACTGGCGCGGCCACGGTTGTGAAGGTCGAGGAGAACGAGACCAGCGGATTTCCCGACGTGTCGGTAATGGCCGGGGAGAGTGTCAAGGTATAGGTCGTCCCATCAGTTAGTTTTGTCGTTGGAACGACAAAAGCGAGCAGACCTTCTTCGCTGGCACCGATGGTGACATTCGCTGGAGATCCACCTCCCATCAGAGAAACATTGACCTCTGTCAGTGTTGTGATATCCATCGGCTCCGAGAATCGGAGCCCTATGACTTCAGTTAGATCAACATCGGTTGCACCGGCTGAAAGGCTGAGCGCTACTACGGCGGGTGGGGTAGCATCCACCAGTTTGGGATCATAAAGGCTTGTTGCAGAGAAGGTCCCTGTGGTGTTCTCCCCTCCGGTGATCAGGATCTCGCCAAAGGGTAGGAATGTCGCGGTATGCTCCGCACTCGGTGTGATCAGGCCGGGTGTGGCTGGGGAAAAGGTCCCGGTGACAGGATCAAATATCTCGGCAGTGTCCAGGAAGCCTGCTGTCCCCCTTCCCCCTAAGAGCAGGACACGTCCGTCGGGCAGTAGGTTTGCCGTATGGCCTGCTCTGGGGGTGGTCATTAACGCCGTTAAGGGCGTAAAAGTTTCTGTTGTTGGATCAAAGAGCTCGGCGGAGCCGAGTAATCCCAAGTCGTTCTCTCCTCCTAGGATTAAGACCGATCCATCTGGAAGAAGAGTCGCCGTATGGTTCCGGCGGGACGTGGAGAGGAGGTTGGGTAGGAGGATGAAACTCCCCTCAGGAGGGTCAAATGAAGGCTTGAAAAGTATCACGCTCTGGGCGTCAAATACCTCTGATGAATCGGCTGCGGTGGGGCCCTGGCCTCCGATGATCAGTACCCGCCCATCCAACAGTACGGTCGCGGTCTGGCCGGCGCGGGGGATACTGAGCGTATCCAGAATATTTGAGAATAAGCCTGTTCCCGGATTGTAAAGCTCGGCCAGGGTTAAGGTGCCCCCGCCATTCTCTCCGGCAAGGAGAAGATGCATCTGATCGGCAAGGGCGGAAGCAGTGTGCCCTGAACGTGCCGTTGCCAGGTTGCTGATAAGCGGACTAAAGGTGAGTGAAAGGAGATCAAGGCGTTCAGCAGAGGTTAGTGAGAGGGTCCCGTTTTGACCTCCGGTGATCAGGATTGCCCCATCGGGGAGCAATGTGGCAGCGTGACCTGATCGGGGCACCGTCATGGAAGAAGTAAAACGAGCTGCCTCGTGGGTCAATGCCACTGATCTCCCGACGTCAATCCATTTACCCAGGAAGGCTCCTTTGATCATTGAGCTGTCCCCGACCAGCAAGGTCCCGTTGGGAACATAGACATTGGCCTGGACCGAACTCATTCGGCCGAAGGAGGTGGCTTTAGGGACTTCGCCGGCGCCTCCGAGAAGACCGTTGATCCCGGTAACGATGATCTTGATATCGGCAGCAGTGATCTCTGAAATGGTGGGGGACGGTCCAATAAAGACGCTTTCACTGGCTGAAAGTCGCTCTGCGATTCGGATCTCGGTGGGCGCTTCAAAGTGGATCTTTGCGGTTTTGTGGAGACTCCACGATTTAAAATCGTAGACCCCTCCGGTGAAGGTCACGGTCGCGCCCGATCGGACAGTAAAGTCTTCGTAACTTCCCGCGGCGATCGGGAGGTTGCTATCTTCGGGCGCCTCAAAATCCAGCATGCCCTGGCTAAAAACAGGGACCTGCGGGAGTGTTGTCAACGGGAGGGAAAGCGGGGTGACCTGCGTTCCTAATATGACTCCTTCTGCTTCCAGGCTGTTATAGTGGACGTCATAAACTTGTGCCCCGCCATCTATCTCGACACGATCAGCCCTGACGCTGGATGTCGGGTCAAGGAGGATCACGTCCCGATCTATCTCAACCTTTCCTCCGCCTAAAAGAGGCCCTTGGTTGGGGAGGTTCGCACCGATATCGCCGCTGACGACGGTGCTCCCCTCTCTGATTCGGACCGATTCTTCTGCCAGGACTACGAACGGCGGAGATCCCGCCGCTTGGGCAGTGGCAGTGATTACCAGGAATAGTGTAATAAAAGATGTGAGGAAACAACTTGGAGTGAGGGCGGGATGCCGCAGGGTCCGGGTCAACTTATTGGATTGCTTCACTATCCTTATTAGCGCCTTACTACGCATGGAAAGCCCCTGGGCACGATTGCTGAACGCTACTTATTTCCTTACGGAATGTCAACTGTAAAACCTCAGTTCGGTCTATATGGAATTTTAAATCAGTCACTTTATAGCCTTTAACTTACAAAAAAACACCTGTCAGATCTGACAGGTGTTCATCCCCAATCGATTTACATCTTCCCCGGACTAGATTGGATCTTCGGGAGAAGACAATAATGGGTTCTGTCGCAAAGTTTGGATTGTTAACCGAATCCTTGCTGCTAATAACTATACATTTGATATATTGTGCTCATTTTGTGCTCAACTCAATCACCCTCAGACCTATTCCAGCCTACTCCAGCCAATTTAGTCTTTTTTCGTAAGTCTTTGCTGGAGTAGGTTTTTTTTGGTTGGAGTAGGGAGGGTGTGGTGCTTTCCTAAATCGTGTGTCGGGTGTTCGAATCACCCCGGGGGCACCAATAATATCAATAAGTTATAAGTTTTAAAGAGATTGAACAACACCGATTGTGATCAGGATAATTTCACGCCCTCAGCTTTTCCCTGAAAGTCTCAGATTATGATTCAATGAGATGGTGAAGATTGCCTTGTGAAACGACTCGCAGGGTGTATCTAATCGGTCCGATCAAGTATCCTTTCGGATATTTTTAGATCAGGCTCGAAATTTTCCTCCTAACTTCTGTCATCCTCCTTCAGGAAGATAATCCACCTGCAACCCTTTATCAATGTAGAAATTTCAGTTGTACCGAAACAAAAACTTCTACCCTAAATATTCTCTGGCGTCTTTCTTGCTTTATCCGAATAGTGAGTCAAGCAAGTTGAGTGAGTAAAGATATTAAATTGAAATGCCTGGAAAGATTAAAAAAATGACTTCTCAATTAATTTGAGAACTTTTATTTAATGGGGGTTACTCATGACTTTTAAAAAGTGTGCTCAGTTTATTGTTTTTTTCAGTATTTTTCTTTCACCAATTTCAGCATATGCCGACAAGTTGCCCATGTTCGAAACAAAATATATGGCACTTGGTGATAGCCTTACGGCTGGACATGGTGCAATACCAGCAACACGAGGATATCCTTATCTGCTTTATAAGTGGGAGGTGTTTAATACAACTCTGAAGACAAACTTCGCAATCACCGGTATCCCAGGGGCTACCAGCAAAGATGTATTGGACTATCAAGTCCCGCAGGCGACCGGTGTTTTCCAGCCGGATGTTATTACACTCACAGTTGGAGGGAATGACTTGCTTAAATTTTTTGATCCAACGGTGGATCAAGAAGCTGTACTCACAGAATTTGCAAGTAACTTGGGGATTATTCTCGCAACATTGCGGGGATCTCTGCCGGGCACCCGAATCTATATCAGCAACCTTTATGCGATCCCACAAATTCCAGGGTCTAATGAGGCTGTTTTCGCTTTCAATAGTATTGTGAACGGTGTGGCAGGTTCATTCGTGCCACCAGTTCCCGTTGCTGATATTCACGGCGCATTTTTTAACAGAGAAGGATTGCTGTTGATCGAGAGAAAAGGTGCCAGTTCGACCGAAGTTCATCCGACAAATAAAGGTTACCGTGTTATTGCTGAGGCCTTTGAAAATGTGATTCAAGTGAGCGAATAGCCAGAAAGGGAAAGGACTTGTCGAGGTCACCGGTGGAACCTTTGGATCGTTAGGATAATATATCGTGATAGGATTCTCTCCCCTTCTCCTGATCTTCCTGTTTGTATGCGGAGGGGGGGAGATGTCCTCAACACCGAACACTTTTCCCTGAAGTCGTTAAAAATGAAAAGGGCAGAGGGTTATTTCCAGAAATCCTCAACGTTCGTATCGTTCCATCTACGCAAGGTTCCGAATGGGAATCGTTACTCTGAGGATAGGTATTTCAATTCTGTGCATGTTTCCGCCTACTATTCGTAATCTTGTCATAGGCATCTGAAAACTGCGACATCTGTTCATTGGCAAACTTCGTGAATCCTTCCGGCAGTCCTTTAGAGGCCAATTTATCAGGGTGATATTCCTGGCATTTTTTTCGGTAAGCCTTTTTTATTTCCGTATCGGTCGCATTTTGATCAACACCCAAGGTCGCATAGAATTGTTCTAAATTTCCAGCAGATGAACTATTTCCAGAAATTGCAGATTCAAATCGGTGATAAGCATCATCTTTAATATGGAGGTATATCGGGAGTTTCTGGAGGATCTCCTTTTCTGCTGGATGGAGGTGGCCATCGGCCATGGCGGTCATGAATAGGACCCTGTAGATCGTCTCCCGCATGGCAGCGTCGTTTCGAAATATTTCAGAAAATTGTTGTGCATATTTGTAAATCGATGTTTCATCTGATTTAGCCCGATTAAAAATCTCAATCGCGACCTTTCTTGACCGAGCATCTAATTCCAATTCCTTCGTCATGAAGGTCTCTATGAATTCGACCTCATCAGGGGAAACGAACCCGTCCGCTTTGGCGATCTTCCCCAGCATTGTAAATGCCGCCACGAGAAACCCAATCTGTTTCTGTTGGCCCGTTCCGAGCTGTGCCCGACCCTGAGTAAGGCTGCTACCGAGACCTGCCCCTATGATTGCGCCGATTGGACCACCAAAAATCAACCCAATACTTGCGCCAATACCTGTTCCCCACCATGCCATTTCATTCCCCCTTATTTCCCAAATAACAACCTACGGAACGATACCCTGTAAAGTAATTACGTCTTAAGATCCAACGCTCTCTGACCCATCCTTCGGCGAAAACTTGTTTATTCTATCCGAATTAAAGAATGTTGTAAAATAATCTCGAGAGGGAGGCACAGACCTCTTAAGGTCCATACTTTTATCACATCACCTCATTACAATTATTACTTTTTCGATAATCGATTGAATCGACTCCATTTTCATAGACCCTCCTAAAGGTTAAAATAAAGCGAAAAGGAGGATCAAATGAGTGGGAAGCGTTACACAGAAGAATTTAAGGTTGAGGCTGTCAAACAGATCGCAGACGGGGGAGATTCGTCGTCTTCATGGGGAACTCAAAATGGTGACGGAAGAACGAGACATTCTACAAGAGTCCGCAGCGCACTTTTCCAGGGAGTCCGAGTGAAGTACGCTTTTATTCAGTCACAGAAACAGATTTTTCCTACGAAGAGCGTTTTCCGTGTGATCGGCGTCTACTCGAGCGGTTTCTATGCTTGGCGCAGGCAGTCGGGTTCTGTCGCAAAGTTTGGATTATTTTACCAGCGGCCTCATCGTAACCTCCGTGGCATCAAACGAACAATACTCTTGGAGCCCTCATGCTGAGTTTCAAAGGATGTCATTTTGAGAAAGAATTTAGAAAGAGGAAGAGACCCGTTGGTCTTAACAATCCAAACTTTGCGACAGAATCTATTCTCGACCCCCCTCTTTTGAGGGGGTTGATTTCTAAGAATTCGGTGGTATACATAATGTAAAGGCGTACAACAGAATAAGACAGAGACCGAACGAAAAGGGCAAAATCACCGTAAGGTGATGACGCAAAGCTAACGGTCCTAAGAGGAGGTTGTATATATCCATCTTGGGACGGCTGAGCTACCGAATTGGTTATTTTTGCCCATCTTCTTTTGTCTCGGGAAGGTGGGCTTTTTTGTTGAGTGAATAAAGTATTCATTGCTTTTTTTGCAAAGAACAAACACTCATTTAGGAGAAGTAGAATGGTTTCCGAAATCCACGGTTCTCTGTCTGGAATTGATGCAAGCCTAAAGAGAACTGATACCTCGGCCCAGAACACAGCGAACCTCAGCACAAGCGGGTTTAAGAAAGATACCGTCCTTCAAAGTGAAGGACGAACAGGTGCATTCGTTGTACACATTGAAAAAAGCCTCACCCCGGGTCTACAGCTTCCTTCACCAGATGACACGATCGTGGAGGGATCTAACCTTGATATTACCGAAGGTGGAAGGGATCAGGTAAGCGCCAAGGCCGCTTTGGATAGTGCATTAGAGGCGGGACAAAGTCTCATTGACATCATTGTGTGACTATAAGGATCCGAATGAGTAACCATGACATAAAGGCAATAAGAGAGAGCCGAAAAAGTCAACGTTCTGTGGCCGAATATTTTATTCGGTTTGGTGTAGGGGAATCGGTTCATGCTGGACTGACGAAGGACTTTTCTTCTACCGGGATATTTATCAAATCGGGTATTTTTTTCCCTGTCGGAACGAAGATAGATATTGAGTTATCCTTGTCCGATGACTATAAAGCTTCAATTGATGGCGTTGTGGTTTGGATAAAAGTCACGCCTTCTGGCGAAAATGACAGATTGACAGCACAAGGGATGGGAGTCCGAATCCTATATGCCTCACGAGAATATCAGCTCTTCATAGAGACTCATGCTATAGAAGGTTGCGCCATTAAGGTTTAACCTCTCCTCGAAATATTTGTGCGCTCACATTGCAGATCCATTCAAAAGTAGAATCTAAGACAGTATCAGAGGCGGTCTTTTGGATGAGCGTTAGCATATATTTATCGATTTCCCTTTTAACCCTTGTATCGAGAGACGATATCAAAGATCACGCTCACAGAGAAAAATGAGTCATCCCACTTAAGTGGAGGCGATGATTCTCCTACCCAATACAAATATCCTCATGTTTTTATTCGCACGCTACACATGCTCATCCCGACAGGACAAAGCACCTCCAGGGCTTCGCTTAGAAGGGCTTCATACTTCTCGACATCATAGCCCCATGCCCCATCGATAAAACCCAGCGCCCTGGCCCGATCTGACGGAACCCTTGCCTTCATATCTGTGATGACATAAGAAATTGTCTGGCCCGGCATCAGCCGAACACCCCGCGCCGCCAAGTCAACAAACGGGACCTGTCCGGACCTCAGCTTGTCCCGATACCCTTCAAAACAATCCATCACTTGCGGCAATAAGGATTCGTATGCTTTTCGGTTTTTCGCCACCGACAGAATCTCGATCATTTCAAGCTGTGCGCGTTTAATAAAGACCGACGTATCCGAGCGCCGGGCCTCAATCCCGCGAAGTTTTGTCTTGCCGGAGCGATAGACCCCTAGGTAGCGACCGGGAGTCGCGATCCCTGGATTAGATTTAGACGGCGGGCAATACACCCAGTTAAAAATCCCTTCAAAGGCAATCGGTATTTCGCAGTGCTTTGAGATCTTCAGGGCCAGCGCCTCATAGGTGGCTTCGCTTGTCCCCTGTTTTCTGATCATGAGCGAATCCACAATGGCATGAATCATCTCGAAGCCTTCTGCTTCTAAGAGGGCCTTGGCCTGAAGGAGTTTCTCACGCGAGTAGGCGGTAATCGTCTCATGGGCCTCAATCTTCCCAAACCTGGCATTTTTATATCCCTGATAACCAAAGGTCGTGACCAATCCCCATTTCAGTGCCGATTTCCGTTCATCATAGATTCGTTTTTGTTGAGGGTCTTTTGTATTCTTCATGAGTCGCTTGTATTCGACCCGTTTGTCCAAAAGAGGTTTGAGAAAACGGAGGATCAGTCCCTTCCGTTTTTTACAGAGGTGATGACCGATTTCGGGAACAAGGTTATGGGAACGTCCATCGCTAGAAATATTCCAAAACTTATTCTGTGAGGAGATCCTTTGTCTGACATAAGGACTGCCCAATTTCCTTAGCCCTCAAGTTCAGGGCAATGAGCGCCGATAATAAAGAGGTCTCATGTATACTTCAACGCCACCCCCTTCTTTTGAGGGGATTGACATTTTGTAGGGAATTGATACTCTGATAAAAATTGATATCTGTTCCCGAATCCAGCCCTAGCTAGGAGAACTAGATAATGAAAAAGATACCCTTTGTACATTTCATATTGAGTGCCCTCGTATTGGCCGTTCTGGCCGTCTCACCCGTGGATACCTTTGGGGCAGGCGAGCAAGGTCTTCAGACAGCCATCGCCGCCCAAGAGCGTCATACGGATCGACTCTTAGCTATTCCGGGCGTGGTTGGCACAGCCGTCGGTCATGGCTCCGTTGGTAGGGCAGCCATTTTCGTATTTACAAAGATCCCTGGAATCAGGGGAATACCTGCAATGCTGGATGGTCTCCCGGTCGTAGCACGCGTAACCGGTGAGATTTTTGCATTGCACCATTGTAAAGGCAAGCACGCCGGCGATCCGGGATGCAGCGAGCCCCCTCCTCCGGACGAGCCCTCTCCTGATCCAACCGCAAGGTGGGAGCGACCTGTGCCGATCGGGGTTTCGACCGGCCATCCAAATATTACCGCCGGTACCATTGGAGCTCGGGTCACTGATGGAACCGATGTCTATGCCCTGAGCAACAACCACGTCTATGCCCTGAGCAACAACGCTACTATTGGCAACGTTGTGTTACAGCCGGGTGTATTTGATGGTGGCAGCAACCCAGCGGATGTCATAGGCACCCTGTCTGATTTTGAACAGATCTTGTTTGATGGGTCGGATAATTTCATCGATGCGGCAATTGCGCTTTCCTCGACCTCGGAACTGAGTAACGCAACACCGCCAGATGGGGACGGAATACCTAACTCTGCGACTACTGGTCCGACACTCAATGCTAAGGTTCGAAAATACGGACGGACAACAGGTTTGACAAAGGCCATGGTTTTTGCAGTCAATGCCACAGTGAATGTCTGTTACGCGGCAGACGCGGAATTAAATTGTACACACTTGGCGATATTTAGGAACCAGATTGCTGTTATGGGTGAGGGTTTTAGCCGAGGTGGTGATTCTGGTTCGCTAGTTTCGCAAGAGGTTGGAAAGGGGAAAAATAAAACCTTGAAACCGATCGGTTTACTCTTTGCGGGGAATGGCGCCCAATTCACCTTTATCAATCCTATCGACCGAGTACTCGCTAGGTTTGGAGTAACTATTGACGGGAATTAAGAACCCCTTATAGCATGGCTGTTCGACCTCAGTGAAAAAATTGTTTACAGGGAAGAGGATATGAACTCCTCTTCCCTGTCTTTTTTTGTTGGAATAGATTCTCGAAAGGTTCAGAGTGAGAGTCACCCTTATCAGTATTGCCCTTTGCGGTTTCTGTCTTGTTGTGATGGCAACGGTGATTACACTGCCTGGGGCGGAAGATGTCCAATCCGAGATTCAGATGCAAAATAAAAAAATTGGGAAAGTCCTCAAGGAGCACACGGAAAGATTGATGTCACTGCCGGGCGTGGTCGGAACCGCCCAAGGAGCGTGTAAGGGACAGCCCTGCATCATTGTTTTTGTCTTGAAAAAGACTCCCGAACTTCTCAAGCAAATCCCCTCTGAGATTGAAGGATACAAGGTCTCAATGCAAGAGACCGGTGATATTCGGGCGCTCGAACCGAACTAGGAAGTCAAATGGAGGCGTTGCTGCGGTGCTCGTAATACTCACGTATAGACACACACGTTGCGGTTTCTCACGCCTCGCGCCTTACCCTGAAGGATGGGTCTCGCGAAGCCAAAATCCAGGCAAGCTGAACAGTTACAAACGCGACAGAATATCAACCACGCAAATACTCCCCCCAGATTGGAAGAACAGGGCCGTTTACGATAGCAAGGTCCGAGCCTTCGCGAGAACGTCATTGACCACGCTCGGCAGGACCGTACTCTTTTTCTTTGCATGGCGCACTTTCCAGTCCAGACTTTTCACTTGGTCCGCCAGGACAACACCATCAACGCCATCTTTTGCCTTTACCCTGGTCTCAAAAGGATATCCTTTCACCCGGCTGGTGATGGGACAACACAACATCAACCCTGTCCGCTTGTTATAACTTAACGGGGACAAGACCAGAGCGGGCCGATGTCCCGCCTGTTCATGGCCTACTTGCGGATTGAACTGCAGCCACACAACATCACCGCGTTCTGGAACATACCGTCTGGGTGCCACTTACAAGATCTCCCGTCCAACCGGCTCGCCCGTCTCAACAGCAGAATGCAAGTTCTCATCAGTAATACCCTTAAGAAGGTCATCTAGCCTGTACTCCCCAGCCACTTTAAGGAGTAGGATTTTTCCATCTTTAACATCCATATCAACCACGTCGTCTGATTTAACTCCGGCCTGCTCTGCAATGCCCTTGGGAACGCGCACCGCCAAACTATTCCCCCACTTTTGAATCTTAGCTTTCATTATTTTCTCCTCAGCCTTACATGTAGAAACATTGTTTATACTACCAACTCAAGCATAGCGTGTCAACTTTGTATCTACACACGAATTGACTCAAATAAAATGTTACCGAAGCGGCCTCAGAGGAGGGATCGTTGACTCATAATAAATGTTACCCAAAGATTTCGATAAAAGGAGGGTACTATTGTGAGTCCACGATCCAAAAAGGAATACCTGCAAGCCGTCCACCGACGCTACAAGAACGCCTCCAGAAGAGTGAAGTCTTCTATCCTGGACGAGTTCTGTTCGAACTGTGGATATCATCGGAAGCATGCCATCAGGGTCCTTCGCCACTTTAAGCGCTTTACCCAAGCGAAACAGAAGAAGAAAGGGAAAAAGTCTTTTTATAATCAAGAAACCACACTTAAACCCCTAAAGTGCATCTGGTTGAAAGCCAATCTTCCTTGCTCAAAAAGGCTAAAAGCCACCCTGCCTCTTTGGATCCCGGGTTATGCCCAGACCTACGGAAGTCTGGCAAATGAGACAGTAAATGCCCTTCTTGCG
>JAJDBV010000047.1 GCA_029261165.1 Nitrospirota bacterium
GCAATCCTTCCTCCGGAGTTTTTGGCCGGACTTTAAGGATCGACGCTCGATAGATGTTTGTGTGCAGGCACTGCCTGCAACACCAAAAGAAACTATTGCCGCAGTAACGCTTTATTCGCAGAACAAAAATCCGAAGAAAAAATTCGGGATAGGCAGCCCTTTGCCTATTGACATACGGAGGCCATATAGAGGTTAGATTTTTTTATAGAATCAGTTCACCATAGTTAATTACGGGTAACTCGTTTTTAAAATAATGAACTATTGGGTTAGGTTTTTCTTTCATTCTTTAGTTCAGAAATCTCAAAAAACAGCTCTACCATTTTTAGATGAACATAAGTATAAAGTTAACTAATGCACGCTGCTAAATGGTTACTTCGGCCATATTGGTATTTCCCCGTCCTCTGAAAATCTTGGGAAGATTGTAATATTATCTACTTTTCCATCACATATCCAGAATGACAAATCTAGATGTTCGACATAATAATCTTTTTCTCCCCAACTATAATCTTCTTCTAACTTTGCCTTGGGAAAATATTTCAAAAAATCACCTTCGGAAATACCAATAGGCTTTCTAGAATTAAGATATGCATCTCTATGTCTGATTGTTATCCTTGATAATAGGTTGTCAACATCGTCATCGAAGTCGAAATCTAAAGAGTCATCCCAATAGGTCAAAATTTCGGCCCCCAATTCCTTATCAACTACATCGGTTTCTGGTTTACCAAGTATTTCCCTTACTTCAGTGCTTGTCATACCCAGAAGGATTTCACCCAATCCAATACGTGGTTTTATTTCCATTTCCATAAATCTAACATTATACTAGGCGTCCTATTAGCCATCTTTTTTTGCGCCTGATTTTTGTGTATAATGCATTTACTCTTAAAAGTTAAACGATTGCAAATTATAGAGGAATATATGGAACTTGTAAATACGGCTTTTTCTGGTTTGCGTCAAAAACCGAAATTGCTGGATCAATTCAGAGACACGATCCGGGTTCGCCATTACAGTATCCGCACCGAGCAGGCTTATGTCCAGTGGGTCAAGCGATTTATCTTATTCCATAATAAGCGTCATCCCAAGGAGATGGGCCGTAAGGAGGTGGAGGCCTTTCTGACGAATCTGGCGGTTACTGAGAAGGTTTCGGCCTCGACACAAAACCAGGCGCTAAACGCCATTGTCTTTTTTTATCGGGAGATGATGCAGCGTGAGGTCGGGATGCTTGAGGGCGTGGTTCGCGCAAAACGCTCTGAAAGAATTCCGGTCGTTTTTTCAAGGGGAGAGGCGAAAGCGGTCCTGGATCAATTGGAGGGGCTGAACCGATTAATGGGCGGACTCCTTTATGGGTCTGGCCTCCGCTTAATGGAATGTATCCGGCTTCGAGTGAAAGATATCGACTTTGAGATGAATCAGATTGTTGTGCGTGACGGAAAAGGACGCAAGGACCGCGTGACGATGCTGCCCGGCACACTGATCGAAGCATTGCAAAGCCAACTCGCAAAGGTCAGGGCTTTGCACGACCAGGACCTCGCGGAGGGCTTGGGCGCGGTCTATCTGCCCTTTGCGCTGGAGAGGAAATACCCGAATGCCAATCGGGAGTGGCTCTGGCAGTATTGCTTTCCTTCTAAAAGACGGTCGATCGATCCGCGTTCCAGGGCAGTACGCCGCCATCATCTGGCCGAGTCCGTGTTGCAGCGTGCGGTCAAGGGGGCGATTCGGGCCGCCGGGGTTCATAAACCGGCCAGTTGCCACACCTTCCGACATTCCTTTGCAACCCATCTGCTGGAAGACGGATACGATATCCGCACCGTTCAGGAACTGCTGGGCCATAAAGATGTCACCACGACGATGATCTACACCCATGTCATCAAACAAGGGGGAAAAGGTGTACGAAGCCCCCTGGATCGCGTCTGATGAACAAAGATACCATCCTTGAACAACTCAACCTGAAATCGGACCACCCCCTCCTTCTGAAGGAGTTGATGCAGCAGCTTGATCTTCCAAAGGAGGCGCAGCGTGAGGTTAAGAACCAGCTCAGAGCGCTGGTTCAGGAAGGGGTTATCGTCAAGGTCCGGGGAAACCGCTACGGTCTTCCGGACAAGATGAACCTGGTGGCCGGTCGTCTGAAGGGACATCGGGACGGCTACGGTTTTATTCTCCCTGAAGAGGAAGGGGAAACAGACATCTACATTTCGGAGCGACACATGAACGGGGCGATGTCTGGGGATCGCGTTGTCGCTCGGATTGAGGGCTTCAAGTCCGGTGGGCGGCGGGAAGGGTCCATTATCCGAATTCTCGAACGGGCCCACAAGACGCTCGTCGGCCGATTTGAAGCGGGACGCCGCTTCGGTTTTGTTATCCCCTCGGATAAAAGGATCGGGCAGGATCTCGTGGTCTCACCAAAAGATGCCCTCTCTGCGCAAAACGGTGATATCGTTTCGGCGCAAATCCTGGTCTATCCGGAAGAAGGCCGCAACCCCGAGGGAAAGATCGTCAAGATTCTCGGGAGGCCGGATGATCCGCGTATCGACACGGAAATTGTCATTTCGTCCTGCGGCCTGTCGCGCGAGTTCCCATCCGAGGTCAACGAAGAAGCCAAGAAAATCGGAGATCACGTTTCCCCGTCGATGTGTGAAGGGCGGATCGATCTCCGCACGCTTCCGACGGTGACGATCGATGGAGAAAAGGCACGCGACTTTGATGACGCCATCTCCATTGAAAAGACGACTCAGGGGGGGTATCGGCTTTGGGTCCATATCGCGGATGTTGCCCATTACATCCCGCAGGAGACGGCGCTTGACCGGGAGGCCTATCAGAGAGGAACATCCGTTTACTTTCCAGACACGGTTGTTCCGATGTTCCCGGAAAAGCTTTCAAACGGCATCTGCAGCCTGAAACCGGATGAGGACCGCCTGACCCTGACTGCCGAGATGGAATTTGATTCCGCCGGTAAACAGGTCGGCGAACGTCTTTACGAAAGTGTAATTAGAAGCAATGAACGCATGACCTACACCGCCGTCGCGCGTATTTGTGCCGACGATGACGGCGAGACCCGCTTACGGTATGCCGCGCTCCTGCCGCAATTTGACGGGATGCTGGCGCTTGCGATGCAGCTCCGGAAAAACCGTCTTTCCCGCGGAAGCCTTGATTTCGATCTTCCGGAACCGGAGATCATTCTAAACCTGACGGGAGAGACGATTAATATTATCCGTGAAGAGCGAAATGTCGCGCACCAGATCATTGAGGCCTTTATGCTGGCGGCGAATGAAACTGTTGCCGGATATTTAACGGATCGCGACATCCCGATTTTATATCGGATTCATGAAACTCCCGATCCTGACCGAATTTCTGACTTTAATGACCTGATCAAGGTTTTCGGCTATACGCCTCGTAAGCGGGAAAGGCTTCAGCCTAAAGATCTCTCCGAGATCCTGGAAGAGGTCAAAGGGAAACCGGAAGAACGGCTGATCCATCAGGTCCTCCTCCGAACGATGAAGCAGGCAAGGTATTCGGCTGAAAACAGAGGCCACTTCGGACTCGCCTCAGAGGTCTATGCCCATTTTACCTCACCGATTCGGCGCTATCCCGACCTTGTTGTTCACAGGATATTAAAACGGGTCCTGAAGGCTTCAATAAAGGTGGCGGAAAAAGAAACCTGGAACGCGCGTCTTGTGGAGATTGCCCTACAAACTTCCCGACGCGAGCGGATCGCCGTCGATGCGGAACGGGATGTGATTCAGAGGAAGAAGGTGAAGTTTATGGCGGACAAGGTCGGGGAAATCTATCCCGGCTTTATCTCGGGGATCGCCCCCTATGGTTTCTTCGTTGAGCTGGAGGGATTCTTTGTCGAAGGGCTGGTTCATGTCAGCGCGCTTCATGACGACTATTATCACTATGATGAGAGCCGGCATACCTTCATCGGGGCCAAGCGCCGCCGCCAATTCCGCCTTGGAGATCCGGTCCGGATCTGTGTAGAGAAGGTGGATCTGGAAAACCTTCAGATCGACTTCAGCGTTGTTGAAGAAAAACAGCGAAAACAGCCTGCGGCTTCAAAGAAAAAAGACCGTTTGCGGCGCGGGGGAAAGCGAAAACCTAAAAAGGCCCGTGCCAGAAAGAAAAAGTGATGACAGATATGCTTAAGATTTCAAAACAAATTCTGGACGAGATGATCTCCCATGCCAAAACAGACACGCCGAATGAATGTTGCGGGCTCCTGGCGGGAAAAGACGGGAAGATTGAAGAAATTTACCGAATTGCGAACTTGCCGGCGGATGATCCGAAGATTGCCGACATGAAGGTCCCTCAAGACCGGCGGTTTCGCTACGTGATGGACCCGAAAGAACAGCTTAAGGCATTTAAGACGATGCGGAAAAACGGGACGGAGCTTTCAGGGATCTATCACTCTCATCCCCATTCCCCCGCTTATCCCTCTGCCACCGATGTCCGCCTGGCCTTCTACCCCGATGTCCATTATCTGATCATCTCTTTAGAGGTGAAAGAGAAACCAGAGGTCCGGGGGTTTCAGATTGTGGACGAAACCATCACTGAAATAACGATAATACCCGCGTGAGCCAGCCATTTTTCCCAACTTGGTCAATCCCGATGACAACGCCATCTTCTTCAGTCGCCAGCCAGATGGCATTCGTTTTTGTCGGTAGAACCGCGTTGACCTGCTTCTCAAACGGCTCTCCCTGATTAAGTCGGGCGAGATGCCAATTCCGTCCATTGTCCGGACTCCAGAAGAGCCCCTGATTTGAAGCGGCATAAAGCAAGTTTCGGTTCCGTGGAGAAACGGCCACCGATAAAATGGTTGTTCCCTCAGGAAGCGTTCCTTCAAGGGCTTGCCAGTCTCCTCCAGTCTTCCCCGTCCAGATCTCATGATCGGTTGCCGCCAGAATTTGGTTTCCCTTCCCCCAAACGGCGAATTGGAACTGTACCCCTGAAGGGGTCGTCATTTTTTCCCACCCTGCATCAGCCTGGTTTTTTTTCACCCAAGTCCCCGCAGTCGTTACGGCAAGGACCCCCGCCTTACCATCAGACAAGTGGGTGACGGGATCCCCAACCGCCGCCACACGCTCCCAGGCGCCGCCGTTTTCGGCATACTGAAAAAGTCCTGCCGCCGTTCCGACATAAACCCGGTCTGTTCCGTCGACCCCGATTGAAAGCGCGTCCGCCGGAAGATCCGGTTTGAGACGTTCCCAGCGATGTCGTCCAAGCTGCCTTCGGTAGACACCGTCGTCGGTCACAATATGTAAAAAGACTTTTCCGCGCGCCATGTCACGGACGACAAGGTTCACCAGGCCGATGTTGTCAGAGGCCCACATGTCATTCATGTTGACATAGGTCCCCTTCCCTTCGGTTCCGACGGCAATTCCTTCCGCGCCATAATCCAGAGTCTGAATCGGCGAGATCAGCAATCCCTGATGTAGATCCTCCCAGGTCGATCCGATCCGGCCCCGGAAAAGCCCTTCCTTGGTACCAGCGTAGAGTGTGCCGTCTTCAAGCGCGATAAAGGAGTGAATGTGGATATTTGTCAAACCCTCGGTTAAAGGAGACCAGCCGGCCCCGTCGTCTTTGCTGTAGAAGACCCCTTCGCCTGTTCCGGCATAGAGAATGCCTGCCCCATCAACGGAGAGAGAGCGGATCGAAAGGTTTTGCAATCCGGTGTTTGCCGATTGCCATTGCACACCTCCATCCAGACTCCTGAAGATTCCAGCACCAAAAGTCCCGACAAAGAGGGCCTCATTCCGGCCCAGGACAAGCGTCCGGACGATCCGCTCCTCAACCCCCTGGTAATGGAAGCCCCGGGTCATTTGAACCCATAGGGCTTCACCCGGTTTTCGCCTGAAGAGGCCGCGTCCTTGTGTGGCGGCAAAGAGTGTTTCATCTTCTGTGGCGACAAGGTCTCGAATCATGACATTTGTCAATCCTTCATTGAAGGGTTTCCAATGCTCCCCTTCATCCCGGCTGATGTAAACGCCCCGACCCGTCCCTGCAAAGATACGCCCCCCGGGGAGAGAGACAATCGATTGGATCTCGGTATTCTCCAGGCCATCATTGGCAGAAACCCAGTGATCCCCGTTATCTCGACTGGTGAACAGACCGGCCCTGATTGTTCCCGCAAAAAGCCGTCCATTACCCAAATGGGTGAGTGCGACGATGAATTTGTCTTTTAAGCCCTGGTTGGACGACTTCCAGCGCGCTCCCCCATCCTTACTCCGAAAGAGCCCTTCCCCATAAGTGCCGACAAACAGTGTTTCATCGGACCCGACCGTTATAGTCTGGATGACGCCGATGCCAAAGGGCCCTTCCGTTGGATAGAGGGTAACGCCTTCTTCCGGGGGTCGGTAGCCGGGTTGTAGCTGTATGGGGATCGCAAAAGGAAAGGTGAGGGGTTCTGGTTTGTCCAACGAAAAAAATGACGCCGCCGCAACCAGCAGTGCCAGGAAGACAATGGCAAGCCTACGTACACTCATCCCTTAATTTCCTTCCGATTCTTTTTGCTGAGGAAGTCCTCGCCTTCCGCCAAAGAGGCGGACGGCAATGATGCCGACTTCATAGAGAAACAGAAGTGGGACGGCCATCATCAACTGATTAAAAATATCCGGCGTTGGTGTGATCACCGCGGCGATTACAAACGCACCGATCACGGCATATTTCCGGTTCTCGGCAAGGAAGTCGGGTGTGAGCAAACCGAACTTTGCCAAGAGGATCATCACCAGGGGCAATTCAAAGATAAACCCGGAGGCCAAAAGAAGCCTGAGATTAAAATCAATATACATCGAAACCGAGATTCGCGGCGTCAACCCGCTCTCCCGCCCATAATCGATCAAAAACTGCAGGGCGAAGGGGAGGGCAAGAAAATAGGAAAAGGCCAGACCGAGGAAAAAAAAACCGATTCCGAAAATGAGAAAGGGCATGAAAGCCCCCCGTTCATGCGGTAGGAGTCCCGGGGCGACAAAGCGCCAAACCTCATAAAGAATCACAGGAAATGCGCACAGAAAACCAACAAAAAGCGAGATCTTCAGGTCTGCCCAAAACGCCTCTGCCGGAGAGAGGAAGATCAGTTCCGTATCGAGCGGTCTTTTGAGCCAGGCCAAAAGCGTTCCTGAAAAATAAAACGAAACGCCCGCACAGAGGATAAGGATGAAGAGTGACGTTATCAAACGGGAACGGAATTCCTTGAGATGGCCGGTAAACGGCATCTCCGCCGCATCCTTAGGGCTGACCGGTCTTTTCACCAGCGGGTGTGCCCCCTTTCTCTTCTTCCTTCAGATATTGAGATGCCTCCTCCAGTTCACTGTCAATCCTCTCTCCCTCTTTCTCGATCTCTTCCCGAACGCCTTCGGTCGCGCGTCGGATTTCATACAATCCCTTCCCAAGGGTCCGCGCCATCTTCGGGAGTTTGTCCGGACCGACCACAACAAAGGCGATCAACAAAATAACAATCAATTCAGGGATGCCAATACCAAACATGATTTTTTCTCTGTTTTTTCCGTCAGTATCCAACACCCGAAGGAGGAGA
>JAJDBV010000048.1 GCA_029261165.1 Nitrospirota bacterium
GTTAAAGAAGGTTTACCGCTCGAAGAGGTTTCGGTTGGAGATTTTGTGCTCACCGGAGGAGAAGTCGCGGCAATGGTTATGATTGATGCTTCCGCCAGGCTTGTTCCAGGTGTGCTGGGAGATCCGCATTCTATTGTAGAGGAATCGTTCTCGTCTTCTCTACTCGAATATCCCCAGTATACGCGGCCTTCGGAATTCAGGGGGATGCGGGTTCCCGAAGTGCTCTCGTCCGGAAATCATGGCGCGATTCGGGCCTGGCGAAAGGAGCAGTCCCTCATTAATACGATGAATAACAGACCGGATTTATTGGCAGAGGCTTCGCTTTCTAAAGCGGAAATGGCTTGGCTCAGCCGGTTTTCGAAGGAGAATCCCAGTGATGGCACGATTCGTATCAATAAGGAAGAAATGAAAGTAAAACAGGAAAATTAGGGTTCATAAAACAACATCGATATTTCAATTATTCAATGAAGGAGAGGGGATCATGGATCGGATAGAGCGGTTGGAGCAAGGGATGCTAAAGGAGAGCGTTCCGCAGTTTAACATTGGAAATACGGTGCGCGTTCACGTCAAGATTAAGGAAGGCGAAAAAGAACGTATTCAGGTTTTCGAAGGTGTGGTGATTCGCAGAAAAGGGGCGCGAAACCGTGAGACCTTTACTGTCAGGAAGGTTGCTTACAATGTTGCGGTAGAGAGGATCTTTCCGGTTCATTCTCCTTGGATCGATAAGGTCGAAGTGACCAGAGTTGGTGCGGTTCGACGCGCAAAACTCTATTATCTGCGCCAAAGGACAGGACGTGCCGCACGGCTTCGTGAGAAAGAGAGGGTAAGACCCTCCAAGCCCTCCAAGTAGGAGGGCCTTTCCCCTTGGCGCATCTCTCCTTTAGCGCGTGGATGTTCTGAGTGACTTGCGTAGGTGAAGGTGAGTTCAAAGGCTGTTGTAGATAGAGCCGTCATGGAACACCGATTGTTTGCAATGGGGTTCTTTGAACGGGCACTGACCGCATTCGGTAGGCGAAATATTTGTGGGATTGATGAGGCGGGCCGTGGACCTCTCGCCGGGCCGGTTGTCGCCGCTGCCGTTATTCTGCCTTCGGGATGTTTATTCCCAGGACTCCGCGATTCAAAAAAACTAACATCCGGTCAACGGGAGGCCCTTTTTGAACAAATCAGCCATGAGGCCTGCTCAATCGGTGTTGGCATTGTCGATAACAATATCATTGATGAGATAAATATATTACAAGCAACGATCCTGGCCATGCAAAAGAGTGTGGCGCAGATGAAGGTGGCACCCGACTACCTCTTGATTGATGCCCTAACCCTTCCCGATTTTAGGCGGGGGCAAAAGGGAATTATCCACGGAGACCGTCTCTCAATGAGCATTGCTGCAGCCTCCGTGATCGCAAAAGTGACGAGAGACCATCTGATGTGTGAATACCATGAGGTATTTCCGGAATATAAGTTCAATCTTCACAAAGGGTATGGGACCGCAGTCCATCTGAGTAAAATTAGAGAGTGGGGTCCCTGCCGCCTTCATAGAAAAACATTTCGTGGTGTCATCCTGTGACGGGTAAAGAAGGAGAAGATATTGCGGAACAGTATTTGTTAAAACAAGGGTACCGTATATTGGTACGGAACTATCGGACGAAGGTCGGAGAGATAGATATTGTTGCGCGTGAGGGAAATGCCTTGGTTTTTGTAGAAGTAAAAGCGCGGTCCGGGGTTCGGTTTGGCCTCCCTCAGGACGCGGTTGATCTGAGAAAACAAGCCAAGTTGAGCCGTCTTGCCATGGCTTACCTCCGCCATAAAAATGTTCTGCCTTGTATCTGCCGTTTTGACGTTGTTGCGGTTATGGGAGCTAAAGGGAAGCACAAGGTGGAGCTGATTCGGAACGCCTTTGATCTGTCGGAAAGTACGGTGCGATGTTAAGCGGAATCAACACGAATTTTAAATATAAGGGAGAAATCTTCCACATTCAGACGGAAGATGGCGGTGCAGACAGCCCTGTCATTACGACTCTGTTGTTCAAGGATGGTGCGATATACGCATCCAAGAGAACAGACTATGGGGAGGTCCTCCAGCGGGATTCTCCGAAGGAAGCAGTCCAGGAATTAATGCGGGAACAGCACAAAAGCATGATCCGTGATTTGACTTCAGGAGTTGTTGTGCGGGCCTCTCAGGAGACCGAAAAGAAAAAGAGTCGGAAGCGTGTCAAAAAAGTAGCTTCAAATCCGGAAGAAATAAAGGATGAAATCAAGGATGAAATCAAGGAAGATGAACCTTTACCCTTACCGGTGCGGGCGAAATCAACCGGGAAGAAAAGTTTAGACGATTTGATTCTGGATTATATCTCAAGCAAGGAAGAAGATGAGAAATAGCCTAGGACAGAGAGGTTTAGGTTAAAGCAGTGAAGTCGTCTGAGGATATCCTCTTGTCGCTACTTTCTCATTCCAGCATGAGGACATCACTTTAATGTCAGGCGGAATAAGGGTTTTCGTCAGCCGTGTAACGGGTTCCTTAAGGAGGACCCATGTAAGGTCTAGGATAGAAGATGATTCAGATGTTCCACATCTATAAGTATTACGGCAGAACCCATCCGGCACTGGAGGACATCAATTTAAAGATAGGGAAGGGGGATTTTATTTTTTTGGTCGGTGCCAGTGGTGCAGGAAAAACATCATTGCTGAAGCTGATTTTTTGTGAAGAACGTTCTGATCAAGGACAAATCCTGATTGGGGGACAGAACATCTCCCGCCTAAAAGAAAGAGAGATTCCTTTTATAAGACGAAAGATGGGATTTATCTTTCAAGACTATAAGTTGATTCAACGGAAAACGGTGTTTGAGAATGTTGCGCTTCCCATGGAGATATTAGGGGCGTCCCGGGGTGAGATTAGAAAAAGAGTCCATGAAGTTTTAAAATTGGTTCGTATTGAACATCGCCATGAGCAACGTCCCCCCTTTTTGTCGGGTGGTGAGAAACAGCGTGTTGCCATTGCGCGGGCACTCGTGAATCGCCCAAGATTATTGCTTGCTGATGAGCCGACCGGAAATCTGGATGATGAACTCTCCAATGAAATTGTCAACCTCCTGAAAAGCATTCACACAACCGGAACGACGATTATTGTTGCAACCCATGACCGTCGTTTGTTGTCTAAAGCGGCCAAGCGGGTCCTGGTCCTAGAAAAGGGGAAGATCGCGTTTGATGGCATTCCAGCATGAAACGGTTAATTTATTTTTTTGAAGCGGCGCTTGAGAATATCAAGCTGAACCGCACCATGGCCTTACTCTCCTTGATTTCACTCAGTCTCACCCTGATGCTCTTCGGTCTTTTTCTCCTTTTTTACTATAATTTTCAGGGATTTATTGGAACGTTGCGTGAGAACATTCAGTTCAGTATTTATATAAATGACGATATTGAAGATGGTAAAATCGAACAGATCCAGGAACGGCTTTCCCATGATGAACGGATCGCATCCTTCGACTATATCTCAAAAGGGAAGGCTCTTAAAATATTCAAGGCATACTTCCAGGATCAATCTCTTCTGAAAAGTCTTGGAGGGAATCCCCTTCCGGCATCTTTTGAGGTTCATGTAAAGGCCGATTTTCAGGACCCCAAGAAACTTCAGGAAATGATTAGAGACTTCAAAGCGTTGTCCGGCGTTGATGAGGTTCATTACGGTTCTGACTTGTTTCAAAACCTGAATGCTTTTTTGAGGTTTTTGAGGATTGTTGGGGTTGGTATTGGTGGCTTTCTGGCAGTTGCCGTGATGACCATTGTTGCCAACACGATCCGCCTTCATTTTTATAATCGAAAGGAAGAGATTGAGATTATGAAATTGATTGGGGCGACCCACCGTTTTATCAAAGTCCCCTTTTTTGTGGAGGGTTCTTTGATGGGTTTTGTCGGAGGGGCATTGGCCACACTCATTCTGTTCAGTTTGTACAGTTTTTCTAAAGTCCATCTTCAGTCATTGGGGGGAACGATCGGCCATTTTCAGGGTGTCCGATTCCTGCCCGTGAGTATGCTCGTGGGCATGGTTGTCGCTGGAGGAATGTTCGGCGGCATTGGAAGTCTCGTTTCCTTAAACCAGCTTCTCAGACTTCAGGCTCAAAGTGATCCTAGAAAAAAATAAACTTAAAAAGCTCGTCTGCTGCTTCATGGTCATTGGCTTGTTCCTGGCTACAGGGATTAGGATGATCGGAGCGGAAGAAATGCCCAGGTTAGATAAAAAAATTGACAGGGAAAGGGATGAACTTAAGCAAATAAAAAAAAAGATTAAGGGGAAACAGAAGAAAAAACGTGCGGCTAAAAGGCGGGAGAAGTCGATCCTCTCCAGATTACAGGAGATAGATAAGCGTTATCGACTCAATCAGCGGGAAACCGATCTTCTTGAGCTCAAGATCAAGGAAAAAGATACGCAAATTGAGGGTCTTACTCATAAAAGAGATCGCTTAGAGCGAGATGTCCAGAAGATGCGGAAGGCCATTTCCAAACGCCTTAACACGATTTATCAACAACGGCAAAACGGATCGCTCAAGATTTTGTTCGCCTCTGAGGATTATCCTGATTTTTTAAGGAGGCTTTATTATCTGAAGACCATAGCCAAAAAAGAAGGAGAACTCCTTTCTCAGTTCAAGGAAAAGCAAGTAGAACTCAATGAGAGTAATCTAACCTTATCTCAATCCAAAGAACATCTTGTTCAGGACAAGAAGGCCCTTGGCCAGAAAATCACCCATATTCGTGCAGAGCGGAAGAAGAAAAGTCGATTGCTATCGCGTATTCAGACGGAAAGGGCTTCGTATGAAAGAGCGATTTCAGAATTAAATCAGTCTTCTCATGAACTTCAAGGAATCATTGAGGCGCTTAAGCTTAAACAGAAGAATCTGAAGAATCGTCCTTCAAGGCAGTTTTCACGAAAAAAGGGTCAATTGAATTGGCCGAATGATGGGCGCGTGGTCAGCCGATTTGGGCGCCAAAAACATCCAAGATTTGATACAATGGTATATCGTAAGGGAATTGAGATTGAGGCATCAAAGGGGGAAGAGGTTCGAGCCATTTTTGATGGTGTCGCCATTTACGCCGATTGGTTCCGTGGTTATGGATTGGTTATTATTGTCGATCATGGTGAAAATTATTACTCCATCTATGCGCATTTATCTAAATTATTGGTCTCGGTGGGTTCCCAGGTTAGAAAAGATAAGACCATAGGAGAAATTGGGGGAACCGGATTTTCCCGGGGGAACAAACTTTATCTGGAAATAAGGCATCAAGGCAAGCCAATAAATCCCGTGAGATGGCTTCGGAAGAGGCGGTAGCCAAGTTTTTTTCGGTCTTTTTCTGTGCTCCCGTTGACTTCTTGACGATAGGTGCATCGTTGTATCAGAATGGAGCAATAGGGTTGGTTTCATCCTATTGAGACGGCGAAATAAAAGGTGAGGGAGGATTGAATAATGAACTTTAAAGAGAGGGTCGGGACCACGCTTCTTTTTATGGCCATCATTGGGGTTTTCGGGATGAGCTTTTTGGCGGGGAAGGGACTTGAAACAAGGGTTTCGGCCGAAACGGACGATTACGAAGAACTGAAGATTTTTACTGAGGTTCTTTCCTCGCTCCAAAAAAGTTATGTAGAGCCGATCGATAACAAAGAGCTTATTTATGGCGCGATCAAAGGCATGCTGAATACCCTGGACGCTCATTCGTCGTTTATGCCGCCGAGCATATACAAAGAGATGCAGGTTGATACGAGAGGAGAGTTTGGTGGGCTCGGACTTCAGATAGGCATCAAGGAGAATAGATTGGTTGTTGTTGCGCCGATTGAAGGGACGCCTGCGGATACAGCTGGAATTAAAGCCGGAGACATTATCCTTAAAGTAGGCGACTATGAATTTACGAAAGAAACCACCCTGCTTGATGCTGTTTCCAGGATGAGGGGGCCAAAGGGAACGGAGGTGATCCTGACGGTTGAACGGGACGCAAAGACGGATCCGCTTATTTTTACCTTGCTGCGGGCTGTCATCCGGATAAAGAGTGTTAAGTCGAAAGTCCTTGAGCCAGGAGTGGGTTACATTCGGATTACACAGTTTCAAGAAAAAACATCCAATGATTTGCGGACGGCCATTTCTAAATTAAAGGGGGCGAATATTCATTCCCTTATACTGGACCTACGAAATAACCCCGGTGGTCTACTGAATTCCGCCGTGGAAGTCTCGGAACAATTTCTGGAGAGTGGAAAGATGATTGTTTCTATAAAATCACGAGATGGCAGAAAGGATGAATATAAAGCCAGTCGTTCTAATTCGATCGGAGAGATGCCCTTGATTGTCCTCGTCAATGAAGGGAGTGCAAGCGCTTCGGAGATTGTATCGGGTGCATTACAAGACTGGAGGCGTGCTGTTATTTTGGGAACACAGACCTTTGGTAAGGGTTCGGTTCAAACGATTTTGCCGCTGTCGGATGGTTCTGCTTTACGCCTTACAACAGCAAAATATTACACCCCGAAAGGACGTTCTATTCAAAACCGGGGTATTGATCCGGATATCGTCGTCGTTCCGGCTGAAATAAATGAGATTAAGGATAGATCGATTATTCGTGAAAAAGATCTGGAACGGCATTTGGAAAGCGAAGCGCAGCCCGGAGAACCGATCTTAATCCCGCCGACTGAAGGATCAACTGGACCTGATCGCGTGATTGAGCAGGAAGACCATCAATTGAGAAAAGCGGTTGATCTGTTGAAGAGCTGGAAAATATTTAAGGGCATAGACTCAAGGCTGTCCGTAAAAAAAGGTTAGGGATTTATTTGCGTAACTCATTGTAATTATTAGTTATAATATGAAGTTAAAATAAAAATAATGACAGGGGCTTGATTTGGCGACCTTTATTATTATATAAGGTGTTAGCACTCGATGGGTGGGAGTGCTAACAGTGATACCCGTTATTTAGGTGAATACGTCTAGATCGGAGTCGTGTCTTTTAGAAAAAGAGAGATTAGAGGAACCTTTATTCAAGTAAATCTGCTTCCAGGAGGAGAAACATGTCAGGAGCTACAAAATCATCTGTAAAATTTAAACCACTGAAAGATAGAGTCTTTGTGAGTTATTCTGATGAGCCGGAAAAAACGTCTAGTGGGTTGTATATCCCCGACGCGGCAAAGGAAAAGCCACAACAAGGGCAAATTGAAGCGGTCGGAAGTGAGGTTAAAGAGGTGAAGGTGGGAAACACGATCCTTTTTGATAAGTACTCCGGCAGCAAGATTAAATTAGAGGATCAGGATTTTCTGATTCTGAAAGAAGAAGATATTTTAGGGATTATTGAGTAGGAACTTTAACCGGTTCTTGAAGCTTTAGACGGAGGAATCAATGGCGAAACAAATAACATTTGGTGACGACGCGCGTGCGTCTATTTTAAGAGGTGTAAATCAGTTAAGTCAGGCAGTGAAAGCAACGCTCGGCCCAAAGGGACGGAATGCGGTGATCGAAAAGAAATTTGGCGCTCCGACGATCACGAAAGATGGTGTGACTGTCGCGAAAGAGGTTGAGTTGAAAGATCCATACGAAAATATGGGTGCACAGTTGGTGAAAGAGGTTTCCAGTAAAACTTCGGATATCGCAGGAGACGGAACAACGACGGCGACCGTACTGGCCCAGGCCATTTACAGGGAAGGGGTCAAAAACCTGTCGGCGGGTGCAAACCCAATGGATCTTAAAAGGGGGATTGATAAGGCTGTTGAGGCGGTGACTGAAGAGCTTCAAAAAGCTTCTAAGCCCTGCCAGACAAAAAAAGAAATCTCTCAGATTGGAACCATTTCGGCAAATAATGACGAGACGATCGGAGAGATTATTGCCGAGGCGATGGAAAAGGTCGGTAAGGATGGCGTGATTACAGTTGAAGAGGCCAAGAGCATGGACACTTCACTGGATGTCGTTGAAGGAATGCAGTTTGATCGCGGCTATCTCTCCCCTTACTTTGTGACCGATTCAGAGCGGATGGAAGTAGGACTTGAAGATGCTTTCATCCTGATCAATGAGAAGAAGGTCTCGTCGATGAAGGATTTACTTCCAGTTCTCGAGCAAGTGGCCAAGGCGGGGAAACCCCTCGTAATTATTGCTGAAGATATCGATGGAGAAGCACTGGCAACGTTGGTGATCAACAAACTTCGCGGCACCTTGAATGTCGCGGCGGTCAAGGCCCCGGGTTTTGGTGATCGAAGAAAAGCAATGCTCGAAGATATCGCCATTTTGACCGGTGGGCAGGTGATCTCTGAAGATCTTGGACTGAAGCTGGAGAATGTTAAGGTCTCTGACTTGGGCCGGGCAAAGCGGGTGACGATCGACAAAGACAACACAACGATTGTCGAAGGCGGCGGAGATACTTCCAAGATTCAGGGCCGTGTAAAACAGATTAAGGCTCAAATCGAGGAGACGACCTCTGATTATGATCAGGAAAAGCTTCAGGAGCGCTTAGCAAAGATTGTTGGGGGTGTTGCCGTGATTAATGTCGGCGCCGCCACAGAGGTCGAAATGAAAGAGAAAAAAGCACGCGTTGAAGATGCACTTCACGCCACCAAGGCCGCGGTTGAGGAAGGTGTTGTCGCCGGTGGCGGTGTGGCTTTACTCCGCTGTATTTCTTCCCTTGAGAAACTGAAGCTTTCTGGAGATCAGAAAGTTGGCTGTGAAATTGTCTTGAGGGCCATTGAAGAGCCGATTCGGCAGATTTCAGAAAATGCCGGTGCGGAAGCCTCCGTGGTTGTTGAGCGGGTCAAGAATGAAACGGGTGCATTCGGTTTTGATGCGGGATCGGGGAACTATATTGATCTGATCAAGGCTGGAATCATTGATCCGACCAAGGTGACAAGAACAGCCCTTCAGAATGCGGGAAGTGTCTCTGGTTTGATGCTGACGACTGAGGTGATGATCGCTGATATTCCAGAAGAAAAAGCGGACATGCCTCCTATGCCAGGCGGTGGCGGCATGGGCGGCATGGGCGGTATGGGCGGTATGGGCGGCATGATGTAAGAAGCGCTGCGGTGCACTTGACGTAGCAGAGTCTATCGCTCTGGAGGCTCCCCCTGGAATGTTCAGGGGGAGCCTCTTTGTTTCGGTTTCGTTGGATCCTAGATTGACTTCTGCGTTGGATCTATAATAAAATGTCCACCGATTCGGTTTGTTAAGAATCTTTTTGAAGGAGATGAGATGGGGAATACCGTTGATGTTACGAGTAAAAGTTGGGAAGAAGAGGTTTTAAAGCATTCTGGGGCTGTTATGGTTGATTTCTGGGCTTCGTGGTGTGGCCCATGCAAGATGATTGCGCCTGTGATCGACGAATTGGCCGGAGAATACAGCGGCCGCCTGAAGGTGTGCAAACTCAATACGGATGAAAGCCCGGATATTTCCAGCCAATATCAGATCATGGGCATTCCTTCTCTTCTCTTTTTTAAAGAAGGAAAACTGGTTGATAAAATGGTTGGTGCTGCATCAAAAAATCAATTTAAAGAGAAGATTGAGGATATCATATCAAACTGATTGATATCTAGATATAATATGTGACTGTTCAGCTTGCCTATGTTTTGGCTTCGCGAGACCCATCCTTCTGGGCAAAGCGCGAAGAGCGCAAAACCGCAACGTATGTGTCTATACGTGAGGACTTAAGTACCACAGCAACGTTGCCATGGAGGAAAAGATGGGTGTGCTGAGTAGTTTACGATAATGCTTAGAGAGCTTCGCATCAAGAATTACGCAATTATTGATGAAGTCTTTCTTTGCTTTGATGACGGTTTGAATGTCATCACCGGTGAAACGGGAACCGGGAAATCAATTCTCGTTGAAGCCCTCGCTCTCATTCTGGGAGGGAGATTCACGAGCGAAGTCATCCGCCAGGGGCTGAGCGAAGCGGTCTTAGAAGCCCGTTTAGATCCGCCCCCCCTTTCTTCACCTTCTGATAATCCAGTCGATTTTTTTATCCTCAAAAGGGTCTTATCACGACTCGGGAAGAATCGGGTGTATCTCAATGGTTCCTTGGCGAACCTTTCTTCTTTAAAGCAGATTGCTCAGAAGTCTGTTGAAATTCATGGACAACAGGAAAACCAGAACCTGGTAGATATCAACCATCACCTTTTCCTCTTAGACTGTTTTGGTCTAATCCTGGATGAACGTAATCGATACAAATTGCGTTACGCGGACTGGGTTAGTCTTCTCAGAGAAAAGGACGTTCTGGAGAAAAACGCGCTTGAAGGGAAGCGTCAAGCATCGTTTATTAATCACCAACTTGCCGAGATCAAAGACGCAAAGCTTGATGCAGAGGAAGAAAGATCTTTGGAGAGAGAGGAACGACTTTTGAAAAATGGGTCGGGAATTGTAATCTTGTTAGAGGAGGCATATGCCCGGCTTTCAGGAGAGGGAGGGGTCCTGCCTTTGATGGACGAGATAGAAAGGGCCATTCGAAGTTTACATGATGCGACGGAAGATGCCTCCTCCGAAATAGAACTGATGGAAACCTCCAGGATTCAACTGAAGGAACTGGCCATTTCTTTGCGAGACCGCTCAGAGCATGTAGAGCATCACCCGGAGCGTTTGCAAGAGGTCAGGGAACGCCTTTATCTGATTCAGAGGATGAAAAAAAAGTATGGACTCTCCTCAATCGAAGAGATCCTATCTTATCAGGAAGGTCTTGATGAGGAATTAAGTCGTCTCTTAACGATTGAGGAACGACTCAGGGATATTAACGCGCAACTGATTGATATGGAAGGCAAGTTAAAGGTCCAAGCCGACTATCTTTCACGAAGAAGGGCTGAGGTCAAAGAGGCGCTCGAAAAGAAGGTTACGGAAGAAATTGGTTTGTTGGGGATGGAGAAAACGACATTCAAAGTTTATTGTCAGAATATTCCCCTTTCCGAGACGGGCAATGAGCGAGTTGAGTTTTTGATCGCTCAGCCTGGAGAGACTCCTCAAGGTATTACAAAGATTGCCTCAGGCGGGGAACTCTCCCGAATCATGCTTGCCCTCAAGGTGGTTCTTGCTGAAGTTGATCCTGTTCCGACACTGATCTTCGATGAGATAGATGCCGGTATTGGCGGCGCGGTTGCAGAATGTGTCGGGCGTCGGCTCTCAAAGCTTGCACAAAGACATCAGGTGATTTGCGTTACACATCTTCCCCAGATTGCATGTATGGCGGACCATCACTACTTTGTAGAGAAAAGAAGCCAAGGCGAACGGGTTGTAACATCTGTGAAGGAGTTATCAAAGGAAAAACAGGTGGTGGAACTGGCAAGAATGCTTGGGGGCGTGACGATTACCCCGATCACATTACGCCATGCGGAGGAGATGATTGATCTAAAGTCAGGCTCCACAATCAAAGAAGAATCGAGCAAAGAAGAATCGAGAAAGATCAAAAAATAGATACCTGCCTTGACTGCCCTGTCCATGAGGGCGGTTGATATCAGGACCTGAGAAGAAAGAAGATACCCTAAATTACTTGACAAAGATAACGATCGTACGTAGAATATCCCGCGTGACTCTAGACATCATAAAAAAAAACGTTCCCGGTTGGATCTCACTTACGGTATTTCTTTTTTTTATTTTCCTCCCTGTTTATGCCTTTGCTCAGCGTCCATTTCTTGTTACGGAGAGTGCGGTTCCTATTGATCGTGGGGCCTATCGGCTGGAGACGGGGGTTGTCGCCAATCGCTATGCCCCCGGCAGCCGGGGGATGACTTTCAATACATCGTTGAGGTATGGATTAATTCAAAATCTAGAAATAGATTTTGAGCTTCCTTATCTTTTCTTTGAAGACAAGGGCAGACATGTGGACCACGTCGGGGATATCTTACTGAAGACAAAGGTCCGTTTTTTGAAGGGGAGGGTCGCAAATCCACTCTCTCTTGCAGGAATGCTTGTAATTAAATTTCCATCTGCGGGAAAGAAGGACATTTTTCTTCCCGAAGCGACCGGGGAGGCGGATGTGGGTCTTTGGGCGGTTGCGACCAAAGAATTTGATCTGACGACTGCCCATATTAACTTTGGCTATATTCTTATCGGGAATCCGGCTTTTGATGACAGAGCGGATCAGATCCAATATTCGTTAGGACTTGAACATGGTTACTGGGACTCGAACTCTGTCCTTTTTGGTGAGTTGAGTGGCAGTTCAGACAATGACGACTCACCAAATGACACCTTGGTCGCTGCTGTTGGGTTTTCATATGAGGTGGACCTGGATCTCTTTTTGGATGCTTCGGCTGGACTTGGTCTGACGAATGATTCCCCCGACTATGTATTCAGCGGGGGCCTGACATATTATACCCATTAGGGAGGGTATCGAGGTCGTGATCGGTCTTTTATCCCGCCTTGACCACTTTTCCGGATTTAATACAGGAAGTGCAAACGCGGAGCCGCTTCACATTCTTACCGACAAGGGCGCGAACCGTTTGCAGGTTCGGCTGGAATACTCGTTTTGTCCTGTTATTGGCATGACTGACTGAATTTCCAACTTGCCGTCTTTTTTCGCAGATTTCACAAACTCTTGCCATTGAAACGTCCCTTCCGAAAAATACCGAGTTAAGGTTCCGTTGTAATTGAAACAACTGAAGCGGTATGCTACCATAAATTCCCTTTAATCACAAGTAAAATAAGGGTTCCAAGATCAGTGATTGATCCTGGGACAAACCATCTAGTCGTCTGTGGAGACAATGCCAGAGACCATAAGGACGACCGAAGTATACTCTACCCATACGATGAGGAATCTGTTGGGCGATAACGCACTATTATCAGGCGAATCGGCGGTTCTTATCAGTCGGATCAGTCGGAGAATTAGAGAGGTATCCCGAGGTCCATGATAGGACCTGGGAAAGACAAACTTTGTTTAAGCAGAAGTGAATTATGGCGACCATAACATGTTTCAAACAAGGAAGCTATTCAGCTTGTCCATTTAGGCTTTGTTACGGTGCTCGGATCCTCATGACCAAACGACCGTACAGATGTTGCGGCTCTCTACTCTTCAAGCTTTGCTATGAAGCAAAAATAGAGGCATGTTGAGTTGAACGCTTACCAAGCAGAAAAGAAAGAAGAACCCACCTACAACGAATCAGTCTTCCCTTGGGAGACCCCTGTTCAATATGTGAAGGGTGTTGGGCCCGCAAGGGCCATTTTCATGGCGAAACTGGGGATTGAGACGCTTGAAGATCTGCTTTATTTTTTCCCTTTTCGCTATGAAGACCGCACAGCGTTAAAAAAAATAGCCTCCCTTCTCCCTAGTGAGGAGCAGACCATCCTGGGCGAGGTGAGAGCTGTTTCTCTAGTAGAAACGCCTCGTAAAAGAATGAAAATTGTCGATGTCGCTCTCTCGGATGAGACCGGGATATTGCATGCGAAGTGGTTTAATCAGTCCTACCTGAAAGAATATTTCAAGGTTGGAGAAAAAGTGATGTTAAGTGGGCGGACGAAGGCAAATGCCTATTCGGGGGGGCGCCTGGAGATGGAGTCACCACAATATGAAAAACTGGATGAAAAGGAACCTCAAATCCATACTGGACGTATTGTTCCGATCTATCACGAGACCAAGGGTCTGACAAGCAGGCAGATCCGGTCTTTGATGATGGGCGCTTTAAACCGCTATGTGAGGATGATTCCTGAGATGCTCCCAACCGAACTGATCAAAAAGTACAAGTTTCTCCCTCTCTCTAAAGCCATCTATAGCCTGCATTTCCCTTCAAATGAAGGGGACGCCGCTCTTTTTAACTCAGGGAAGAGTCTTCCGCACAAGCGCCTTTCTTTTGATGAGCTTTTTTTGCTACAGACCGGTTTGGCGCTTCGGAAAAGGAGTCGCACAGAAGAGGAGCGTGGGATCGCATTTAGCAGACCAGGCACTCTATTGACGGAACTCCGAGACCTGATTCCTTTTGAGCTCACTGGGGCACAGGAGCGCGTCTTATCTCAGATCAAGAAAGATATGGCCGAGATAAAGCCCATGAACCGACTGATCCAAGGCGATGTCGGCTCAGGAAAGACCATCGTCGCCCTGATGGCGGTTTTGATTGCTATTGAGCATGGTTTCCAGGCCGCTTTTATGGCGCCCACGGAGATCCTGGCGGAACAGCATTTTCAAACGCTAGGAAAATACCTCAAGAAATTGGGGAAAACGGTTGTTTTGCTAACCAGTGACATGAAGAAGAAGGAAAAAAATGTGGCCCTCTTAGAAATTGAATCGGGCGTATCTGATCTGGTTATTGGAACACATGCCTTGATTCAGGAGGGGGTTCATTTTAAAAAACTCGGCTTGACGGTTGTTGATGAACAACATAAGTTCGGCGTTTTGCAGCGCGCAAAACTGCGGCAAAAGGGCGTGCTTCCGGACATGTTGATTATGACGGCGACGCCGATTCCACGGACCCTGGGTATGACCGTGTACGGCGATCTTAATATTTCTATTATTGATGAACTTCCTCCTGGCCGTTCTCCGATTCGGACATCCTTGTTTTACGGGAAGAGGCGGGATCGCGCCTATCGAATGATTGAAGGAGAGCTGAAGAAAGGCAGACAGGGCTATGTTGTTTGCCCTTTGGTGGTTGCATCTGAAAAGATCGATCTGAGGGCGGCAACTGAACTCTATGAGGATTTGAAAAAAGAGATTTTCCGACATCGGCGGATCGGGTTATTGCATGGACGCTTGAAACGAGAAGAGAAGGACCGGATCATGCGTGATTTCAAGGAGGGACGGGTTGATCTATTGATTGCGACGACCGTTGTTGAAGTGGGGATTGATGTCCCGAATGCAACGATTATGTTGATTGAGCATGTGGAACGCTTTGGCCTGGCACAGCTTCACCAGCTCCGCGGGCGGGTTGGAAGAGGAAGTGAACAATCCCATTGTTTGATGGTTGCTGAGTTTCCACTTTCTAAAGAAGGAAAAAGGAGACTTGAAGCAATGGTCGGCAGCAATGATGGTTTTAAAATTGCTGAGGTTGATCTGGAAATTCGAGGGCCTGGGGAGTTTTTTGGAACACGCCAGTCGGGATTACCGGCTTTGCGGGTCGCAAACCTGATTCGGGATGTCAAGATCCTGGAAGCGGCCAGAAAAGATGCTTTTGAATGGGTTGATCGACATCCGCACTTAAAGGATCCCGAAAGCCGTCCCCTTCGTTCTTTTATGGAAAGAAAGTGGCGTGGTAAGCTGGAGTGGCTGACAACGGCCTAACATCTATTTTGAGGGCATTTGATCTTTGGAAGAGTCAGATTCAGATAAGGAAGAGACGACAAGCCCGTTCTCTGTGAAGGAGGCGTTTGGCGAGTGGTTAAAGGAAGGAAAGCGTCTCATTTCCCGGAAGTCCTGGAAGGAAGATGCGTCTCGCGGAGTAAAGCGCCTGCAAACGGCCGGGGCATCGGTTGTTGAGCGTTCTTTTGAAGAAGTTGAACTGGTTCGTCTTCGATATCGCCTGGAAAAAATAGATCAGGAACTCTTTGAAGCGTACCAGGTATTTGGGAAAAAATGTATTGATCACTGGACGAAAGGACGTCATTTGACAGAGGTGGAGCGAAAACGTGAATGCCGGAGAATTGAGAAAATGGATGATGAGAAAAAAAAGATCCTCGGCCAGATTCGGGAATTAAAGGAATCACCGGATGAAGGGATCTCTGAAAACAATGTTCCTGGAAAATAGTGAGCACGTATAGACAGTATAATCCTCGACGCTTCACTGGAGGGTCTGCGAAGCCTCAAAGGAGCCGTCATGTCGGCAAGAAAATGTCTCTCCAAGGTTATTGAAGTAAAACGGCTTACGGTCGATGTTAAAGAGATTTCCCTGAAGTTGATTGACCCTCCCGCACTGGCGTTCAAGGCGGGTCAATATGTTGCAATAGAGGTCATGGAAACCAGGGACGGACATCAACGCCTTAACAATCGGCCCTATTCTATAGCCTCACCGCCTGAGGAGAAGGATGTAATCAAACTTTGTGCCAATCTCGTCCCTGGTGGTCCGGGATCGACCTTTCTCCACTCCCTCGCAGTCGGAACAGAAGTTCCTTTTCTCTACCCGCTCGGGTTTTTCATCGTCAAGGGGCATGAACCCACACCGCTTCTTTTCGTGGCAACCGGGACCGGGATTGTTCCGATAAAGTCAATGATCATTGATCTTCTAAGTCGTGGGAGTACCCGGCCGATGATGCTCCTCTGGGGCCTAAGAAGGGAGGAGGACTGCTATTACCAGGATGAATTTGAGGCATTGGCCCGACAGCATCCATCTTTTCAGTATGACCTGACGCTATCCCAAGCCTCTTCCCGATGGAGAGGCCTTCGCGGTCGGGTCACAGAACACATCCTTGACGAGATTCCGTCTATAGAGAATCTGGAAGCTTATCTTTGTGGAAACATGGCGATGATAAAAGAGGTGAGATTGCTCCTCCTCGAAAAAGGTCTCTCAAAGAAGGAGATCCATTTCGAGAAGTTCTATTAAAAAGGGCAGTACCTGTCCCCCCTCGAAAGAGGGGATTGATTCTGATCTAAAGGTCGGTTAGAGTAAGGTCTGTATTTCCCCCAATTAAAAGCGCCCTTCTGAAGTTGTCTGAGGGGCGCTTTTTTTGTTAAAGAGTTAAGTTACATTTATTTTCATAAAATATTAATAAATATATATAATTTATACTAAGATTAAGCAATTTCAGCAACCATCTTTTCTCTAAAGGATTCAGTCTAAAGCGCTTAGGAATTGGATGGTCACTTCGGCGACCTCCTGTGATTTTTCCAGATGAGGCAGGTGTCCGCAGTCCGGGATCTTGATGACGTTTCCCTTCTGGAGACGATGCTGAAGTCTCTCCCAATGTATTTCAGACAGCCATCTATCCTTTTCTCCCCAAATGATCAAGACCCGATGGGCGATCGTCGGAATCCGGGCATCAATAGATTGAATCTCCTCTGAAGAAATCCTCTTTAAGAATCGAAAGAGGTTTTTTCGTTGATGAACCGTTGAAAATGGTCGAATGACTCTTTCGATTAAGGTATCTGTCACAAGCTTCGGATTATCGATGGAGCGTGTCAAGATGACTTTGGCACAATGTCTCAATGCCGACGGCCGCAGGAGATAGGGGAGTAAACTACCGGCGACACATCCTTGAGCCGCCTTTGTCGCGAGTGGAAGACTGGGAAGGCTGTATGGATTCATCAAGACGATCCGATCAATACGCTCCGGCATCGCAGCGGCGATCCCCAATGCAAGTCCTCCTCCCATGGAACTTCCAAGTAAAGAGACCTGTCTTATTTCCTTTTCATCAAGAAAGGTCACGACGGCCTTGATCATTCCGGAGATGCTCTTTTTCCATGAAGCGGGAAGAGGACTTTTCCCGAAGGCGGGAAGATCAATCGCATAAATTTTGAAGCGATCAGAGAGAAGGGGAATAAGTTTCTCCCAAGTTCCCAGGGAATCGAAGAGCCCATGGATCAAGAGAAGAGGCGGACCTGATCCTAATTCGATAGAGTGGAGCGTCGGAATCGTTTTTTTCAAATCTTGTCCCGTGGTGAAATGAACACGCCAGTGGTTAAAAGGCAATGTAAGGATTATTGGTTAGACAGGATACGGTGGGCCAAAGAAGCGGCGCCGAAACCGTTGTCAATATTCACAACAGCGAGGCCGGCGGCACAAGAGTTTAGCATGGTGAGAAGCGGGGAGAGACCGTTCATTGCGGTCCCGTAACCCGTGCTTGTCGGGACGGCAATGACCGGTTTTCCAACGAGCCCACCGACGACTCCGGGGAGGGCACCCTCCATCCCGGCAATGACAATAATGACATCTGCTTTATCTATCTTTTCAATCTGATCAAGGAGTCGATGGAGGCCGGCGATGCCGATGTCATAGTAGGGTGTGAGGGAATACCCGAAAAGTTCAGCGGTGACTTTTGCCTCTTCGGCAACAGGGAGATCTGTCGTCCCGGCGGTGACAATAGCGATCTTGCCGGCCTGTTTTCGAATGAGATCTCTCCGGAGCACAACCGTTCGCGCAAGAGCATTGTATTTTCCTTCAGGAAATTCTTTTTTGACTTTGTCGGAGAGTTCGGATGAAACGCGTGTCGCGAGGGTTGGGCATTCCTTTTCAGCCATGGACTGAAGGAGGGTGATGACTTGGGTATCCGTTTTTCCGGGACAGTAGATGACCTCTGGAAATCCCTGCCTGATGCTTCGATGGTGGTCAAGGGTTGCAAACCCGATCGCTTCATAGGGAAAAGATTTCAATTGCTCAAGGGCCTGATCCAAAGTGATCTCATCCGCCTTGACATCCGCAAGTATCCTTTTTAACCGATGGCGGTCCATTGACCTCTATTTAGAGTAACGATTCAGCTTGGCTGAATCGTTACCAGGTTAACAATGAAATTCTTCTCCCCGTGCCATATCCATCAGGTCGTTGACCGCTTCCCGGGGTGATTTCTCTTTAAATAAGACGTGATATATTTCACGAACGATCGGCATTTCAACCTGGTGTTTTTTTGAGAGCGCAAAGGCGGATTCAGTGGTGTAAATTCCCTCGGCCACCATCTTCATTTTTTTTTGGATTTCATCGAGGGAGACGCCGCTCCCAATCTGCTGGCCGACATTTCTATTACGAGAGTGGGCACCGCTGCATGTGAGAAAGAGGTCTCCTATGCCGGAAAGTCCGTAAAATGTATTGCGCTCGGCGCCCATCGCGACGCCGAGACGCGCGATTTCCGAGAGGCCGCGCGTCATGAGAACGGCCTTGGTATTATATCCGAACCCCAAGCCGTCCGAACCGCCTGCCGCCAGGGCGATCACATTTTTAAGTGCGCCTCCCAACTGGACACCGGTTAGATCCGGGCTGAAAAAGAGTTTGAAGAACTTCGTCGAAAAAGCGGTCTGAATCCGTGCGGCCAATCGCGCATCGCTTGCTGCCAAAGAGACGGCAGTGGGATGTTCCAGGACGAGCTCCTTGGCGAAACTGGGGCCCGATAACACCGCGATCCGATCTGTATTCTTCCGTTGGGTCACTTCCTGAATGACTTCAGAAATGAGCATGAGGCTTTTTTGCTCAACACCTTTTGTCGCACTGATGATAGGAATATCAGGGGTGAGGTATGGAGACATTTGTGTGAGAACCCCTCTTGAGACATGAGATGGAACGACAAAGAGGACCCACTTGGCCCCCGTGAGGACTTCTTCCATGTTTGTACTTGCACAAAGGGTCTTCGGTAGGGAAATTTGGGGAAGGTAGGTTGTATTTTCTCTCGCAGAGCGGATGGATTCATACACCTCTTTTTCGTGGACCCAGAGGGAAATATCATGCCCTTTGCGGGAGAGTAAGCGGGCCAAGGCTGTTCCCCAACTTCCGGCA
>JAJDBV010000049.1 GCA_029261165.1 Nitrospirota bacterium
CTCTGCCAAGGTCTTTGTGATCGCTGACGTCAGCGTCGTCTTCCCATGATCCACATGCCCGATCGTACCAATGTTAAGATGTGGCTTCGTTCGTTCAAATTTCGCCTTCGCCATCGAACCGCTCCTCCCTCTTCTATCTCTATGTTACCTTCACGGTCCCTTCGACCAAAACGAAGGGACCGATGTCGTTCATCCTTATGACCTAAATCAATCTACGGACTGACGATTGGAGCCCTCGACCGGAATTGAACCGGTGACCTCATCCTTACCAAGGATGTGCTCTACCAACTGAGCTACAAGGGCAACACGGCTCTCCCCAGCAATGACAGAGCAAAGCCTGACCACTCCCAATCCCGACTTACAACCCACGAATCTGGAGCGGGAAACGGGATTCGAACCCGCGACATCCAGCTTGGAAGGCTAGCGCTCTACCAACTGAGCTATTCCCGCGTCGCACTTCTTCATCAAGGAAACTCTGCTCCCAACCCCGAGGGATTGAAAAACATACCCACGAGGACAAGGCCCCGAACAGAAATGTCCTTGGTGGGGAGGGGAGGATTCGAACCTCCGAAGCCCATAGGCGACAGATTTACAGTCTGTTCCCTTTGTCCACTCGGGTACCTCCCCAGCCGGAGAAAATCATCCCACGTTATACAACATCTGGAGCTGGCGAAGGGAGTTGAACCCCCGACCTGCTGATTACAAATCAGCTGCTCTACCAACTGAGCTACGCCAGCCAGAAACCTTTACAAAAATAAAAACCTATGTAATAATGAACAGTTGTGTCTAAGATCTCATTTTTCACTAAGGAAACGAACAGAGGAACGCCTCGATGGAGTGAGAAAAACACAGAGATACCAAGAGAAACTACTGATTATAGTCTCCGTATTTTGTACTGTCAAGTAGATTCTAAAGGTTTTTTTATATCATTTTATAATGAGGAGGTCATCATGTCCGCACTAATAAGAAGATACTTTTTCTGGATCGGTCTTGGATTCGTGTTCTTTACAAGCGTCCCTTCTATCTCGGCATTTAATGCGGATATCATCCTAAATACAACAACCGCCATCGGACAACCAGGATTCGACGACTTCAGCGAGGAACTCGGCCTTGCAATCGCTTATCTCCCCCTTTCCCCGGCTGAACCCCTTGGGATCCTCGGTTTCGACGTCGGAATTGAACTCACGGCGGTCGATATCAAGCAAGATAGTTCCTATTGGCAGGAGATCGCCCCGGGTGCCCCCGGCCTGATTCCACTGCCCAAGATTCACGTTCAAAAAGGCCTTCCGTTTGGAATCGATGTCGGGGTTATTTATTCACAGGTGTCTAATTCAAACATCGAAATGATCGGTGGAGAGGTCAAAAAGGCTTTCCTGACAGGAAATGTTCTCGTTCCCGCAATTGCCGTCAGGGCTTCCTACACAAAACTCCTCGGCGTTGATAACCTGGAGCTGGAAACGGTCGGAGCGGATATCTCGATCAGCAAAGGGATTCTCTTTATTACGCCCTATGCCGGTTACGGACAGGTCTGGATCAAAAGTAAAATAGTCGGTCTTCCCCTTCTTAACTTAGAATCAAGCGTCTCGATCCCAAAACCATTTATCGGAGTAAAGATCTCTCCTCTACCCATCCTGAACATCGTGGCCGAGGCAGACTTTGGCAAGATCCCGCTTTACACCGCACGCATAAATATTGGTTTTTAGGGGGAGGGGAACTAGCTAAAAAAAAGGGGTACACACAGGAGCAGGACACCCAAGAGACCGAGCACCAGGCTGAATGGCAGAATGAGTGCACTCAAGCTGTCGTAGGGACGCTTCAGGATATCTTGCCCCCAAAAACCAAGGCCGATCCCTGCGATTCCAATAATCACCATGAACAGATAGAGGAGTTTCATCCCATAAGATCCTAAGCGTTCATCATTCCGATGATCCAGAGAGAGTAAAAGAAAATCACGATCCCGCCCCAAAAAAGTCCCCGCCTCATATTCAGTTTGTGTTCCGTATTGAAAGCCCTGAAGATAAAGAAGAGCGTGCCTGTGATCCAACCCCAGAAGCCGACTTCCAAAATGATGGACCAACCGGCATAGGGCCGCATGGGCCTTTTCAAAACAGCCAGGGCCTCATCCCTTCGTTCACCTTGACTCATTTTTTTATCTTTTTCAAAAACCGGAGGGGCTAAGGCCACCAAGTCGGCAATTTTTTGATCCGTCCGAGCAATCCACAAACCGCCTGGAGTATAGAAGCTTCGCGTTGCGTAAAAAGCGCTGCGAAGAGATCGGTACGCGATCAATGCGAGTTCCATGTCGGTCTCTTCAAGGCTTTCTCCTATTTCCCAGAGCCTTTTGGCAGAAGGCGTAACATATCCTCCCACCGGAAGATACCAGAGAATGGCCCGTTCGTAATGCTTGATCGCCTTTCGGGTATTCCCCTTCGCTTCGGCGACCTCGGCCACCTTAAATTCATGACGTGAGGAGAGAAAAACCTTTAGATAGATCAAAGAAAAGAACAGGACAACACAAAGCGCAAGCACCTTGATAAGCTTCCTTCGCCTGTCATTCACACTCATTTGAAATCTCGTTTTTGGAAGAAGGCGGCAGAAGAAACCAGTAGGAATCCAATATAAAGTAGACCATAAGAGGCACTCAAAAGGATTTTTCCCGGCGCAAGAGGGAGATGGTAAACCACCTCTCCCTTGATATTAAAGTTTTCAAGGTTGGGTAGAAGATAGTAAAAGAAGGCGGTCAACTTCTCCAGGGCAAAATTCTCTGAACTACTGGCGATCCGATTTAAATCTTCGGTCAAATGGCCAATTACATAGACCGAAAAGGTAAACATCCCACTGAGAAAGGGAGTTGAAAAGGTAGAAAAAAGAATGGCCACTGCCGCAACAACCGAAATTTCAATGAAGATCAGGAAAATGGCTTTCAGCAAAACAAGGTCGATCCCACCCCCATACAACCAGACCAGTAGGAAGAAAAAAAATGTCATCAAGAGGGTCTCCACCCCGAGGGTCAGGACAATACCCAGATATTTTCCGATTAAAAATTGCGCCCTGTGGACCGGTTTTGCCAAGAGTGTATAGATGGTCCGCTTTTCGATCTCTTTAGAGACAAGACCGATCCCCACGACAATCGCAATCATTACGCCGAAGAGGTTAATGCTGGCGAGGCCCATGTCTTTGATGATCTTATTCCGCTGTCCTACGGTCGCCTGATCGAGTACGAGAGAAACACCCATCATCACGAGAGCAAAGAAAATGAGACTGTACAGGATCTTATTCCGGATCGCCTCCTTAAAGGTATTCACCGCGATGGCCTTGACGACGTTCATGTAGCTTCCCCCCTCATCTCCTCTATGAAGATGTCTTCAAGGGTTTCCCGTCTCGGTACAATTGAGACAATCTTTCCTCCCTCCCGTTCTGTCCATTGAATGAGTTGCGGCAGAGCCTCCTCATCCTGGAGTGAAATCAAACTCTCTTCGCCTTTGGTGGTGATCGACTTTGACAGCGGGTCGAGGGCATGGACCCTTCCCTCGGGGAGTCCCCTCACACTGACCTCTACAGACTTCAGCTTCGGGTTCAGCATCTCTTCCAGGCGTCCGACATTCCGAAGTTGTCCCTTAACAATAATCCCTACTTGATCGCAAATCATCTCTGCGTCTGACAGGACGTGTGTGCTGAAAAAGACGGTTTTCCCCTCTTCCTTCAGACGAAGAATGATGTCCCGGACATCCTTTCGACCCATCGGGTCGAGGCCCGACATCGGCTCGTCCAAGATAACCAGTTTCGGATCATTGATCAGGGCCTGGGCCAGCCCGATCCTCTGGAGCATTCCCTTCGAGTAGCGGCGGAGCTGAACCTGCTCTGCCCCTTTCAATTTGACCAGCTCAAAGAGCATCTCGATCTTCACTTTCAATGCCCTTGATCCCATCCCAAAAAGCTGGCCATAAAAATAAAGAAACTCCGATCCGGTCAGATAATCATAGAAATAGGGACTCTCCGGGAGATAGCCGATCCCTCTCTTTATAGCAATCTCCCGGACCGACCTCCCAAAGAGGAAGGCCTCTCCCGAGGTCGGATGGAGGACCCCGATCAGCAGCTTCATTGTCGTTGTTTTTCCCGCGCCGTTTGGACCCAGAAATCCGAAGGTCGCTCCACGTGCAACTTCCAGATTAAGATCGCTCAGGGCGGTTGACGCTTTCAGCCAAAAACCGGTGCGAAACCGCTTAGTCAGATGTCGTATCTGTATTGCCGGTGTCATAGTTATCTATTCCTGAAAGAATACGGTTTATTTTCTTCTGGATATGCTCCTTGACGAGGGCATCCGTCGCATTTCGATGGGCTTCGCGGTAAAACCGAAGTGCCGTCTCATTCTTATTGGTTTTGGCATAAAGTCCCCCGACCAATGGCACCAGATAAGCGGGTGCTTCCGGAAGGGAAGATGCCTTTTCAATATACGGAGCAGCCTTCTCTGCATCTTTCTGATGATAGTAATAATTGAATCCAATATAGAACGGAAATTGCCACTTCTCCGGGTAGGCTTCTATCCCCCTCTCCAATATCTGATTTGCCCGATCCACCTGTGAGGCCTCAAGAGATAAAATGATCCCTCCGAAAAAATAAGGGAAATCAAAAAGGGGATCAAGGTCAATGATCAGGTTCAGGATGTGATGGAGCCAAGGATATTCCTTATCCGTCATAAAATGGTCGCCGAAGTAACTGATTGTCTTCATCCAAAGCAAATCAGCCAGCATCTGATCATAACCCAGCGCCAAGGGTTTCAAATATTTCCCGGATGGGAGATAAAGAAGCGTTTCCTGTTCGGGCGACTCAAACCGGGCCAGTTTTTTTTGGAGCTGTGCCTGGCCTAAAAACAAAATTATCATAACAATAACAATGAGAAGGGATCTTTTCATGACTGATAATTATGATACCAGATTTTTTTCAATTTGGGGGCGATTTTTAAACATGTCCGGACAAAATTGAAGCCCCCCGCCCTAGAAGGTCGGGGGTTACGATCTCGATGCATATTCATGAAAGATCTCAGCCAGGCGTGATGAAACGACCTCACGGCTAAAATGTTTTACGGCAAGCTCTCGGCCCGCAAACCCCAAGCGATGGCCGAGGCTGGGATCTTTGTAAAGATTGTCCAGGGTCTCATACCAATCCCCTTCATTCCTGGCTGGAAACCCGACCTCCCCCATGCCAAGAATCTCTTCATTCATCCCAACCGGAGAAACAACAACTGGCAGACCCGATGCCATATACTGCAACATCTTAAAACTGCACTTTCCGCGACACCAGTCATTGGAAAACAGCGGCATGATCCCAACATCCAACTCTCTCACAAATGGGGCCTCAGCGTTCGGCGACCAGGGAAAATACCGGACGCGGCCCACGGGTATTGTTTTGAATCGGGGCGCTTGATCTGCCATGACCCACAATTCAGCCTCATGGTCGTTTAAAAATCTGCCTAAAGAAGACTCGATCCCATAAAGAAAAGGGAAGCCGCTGCTTTTTCCAGTCCAGCCGATGACAAACCCCCGATCGGCATTATTCTCTGATACACCCTTCGGAATAAACCGTTCGGTATCAATAGCTGTCGGAACAATGCGAACATTTCTCGAATATGCACTAAACCAGTCCGCGATATAAGCATTCCCGGCCAGGACCACCTCTGCGTCCTTCGCGATCCGCATCATCGCCGAACGGCCAAAGGGGGGATTGAGCCAGATGGCGTCATCAACATCGAATACATAAGGCCGTTTTAAGAACGGTTCCCATGTCAAACATCCTGGAAATAGTTCCCGTTCCAGCCATGTCAATTGGCCCTTCCAGCTACCTAAAACTCCCCGGATTCTTGTCGCCAATTCAACACCAGACCACAAAACGTATACCGGGGAGAACAAATATTTTGAGAAAGTTGATCGAGGTAACCCCGGGAGTTCGGCATACTTGCTAATAATCGGCATATATTCCCGCACATCGATACCGGCCATCTTCAAAGACTCGATATGCTGGCGTACGCGAAACCGGCTAGAGGGAACATCCTTCCCAGAGGTCAATGCGGCCACTTGAATCATTCGTTTCTCTATGCCCAAACCATCATTTCTCCAACCGGATTTCCCTTGATTTTGTAATCCATTGAGGCAAGCTCATCCAGAGCAGGGCATATCCTCTTAGCGTCTCCTGTAGAGATATACGACCCTTACCCATAGCACATCCTATCCTCAGAAAAGGTTCCAATAGCATTGTCCCCAACATCAAACCCGTTGCAGCCCACCAGCTTAAGTGTTTGTAGCCATAAAGGATTCGGCTACGCAAAGAATAGTACAACCGTTTCGACTTAACTTGTTCGGATGAACCTCCCCCCCTATGGTAAACTTGAGCTTCACTAAGATAGTAAGAACTCCACCCCGCTTGCTTCGCGCGGCAGGAAAAATCAAGATCCTCAAAATACATAAAGAAATGCTCATCGAATCCGCCCAAAGCCTGATGCAAAGAACGCCGCACTAAAAAAAATGCCCCTAGGACATGATCTACCTGGCGACTCTCCATGTGATCCCACTCAGACATATGGTGGCTTAAAAAAAAATATGGTGCTAGAAGATCCAATCCGAATATGTAGGAAAAGAAACCCCTTGGTGTAGGAAACCGCGCGCAAGTTTGGCTCACCTTTCCTGTGTTATCAACAAGCTGTATTCCAACGATACCGATATTTTTACGAATCTTCTGCGCCATAAATTCCAATGGCCTGCTCAATGACCTATTGAAAAGACGGGTATCTGGATTGAGAAAAAGTAGGTATTCTGCCCGACTGCCCACTGCACCTTGATTGCAGGCTTTTGCAAAACCTAGGTTTTCTGTATTGTTGATCACGACCAGGGGCAATGCGATATCTGTCAGGTCATTTGCAGAACCATCTGATGAGGCATTGTCTACGACGACGACTCGGATGAGTTCAAAACCATCCCGGTTGGTGGCAAAAATTGACCCTAGACAATCGCGTAATTGTTGTCCTGCATTCCAATTAACGATAACAATATCGAGAGAAATCATAGGGTCCAACATCACACTCCATATTAAGGGTCTTGCACTCCGTATTCTAACTTTGGACCACGAACCTGAACAGTTTTGAATACTTTTATCGCATTCGATTACGGATCGTTCGTTCCAACCTGGAGATAGGACTCCTCGTATACATATTGCGTATCGCTGCTCGCAGGCGATGGATGAGATTTAACCCAGCGGTTCTCCCGTGCTTATGAATGGAATGAAACGGTGCAACGAAATCTTTATCCAACAAACGGGCGCGTCGAGGAAGGAGAAGACTATCTTCAATACGATGGGTTATTTGGTAAAGGAGGGATGGCCGTACATAGCCATGACCTACATGACCCTCGATGAAAGACAATGGAATAAATCCCGCATCAATCGCTTCAAAAAGATCCTTCACCCATAGATAGCCCAAGGGGTTCTCTGTTGATACCCATGGCTGCGTTGCCATGTCTGTATAGTGAATCAATGCCGTTGCACCCTCATTAAATTGCTCAAGGGAATTCCAGGTCGGATCAATATCAAGGCGAATATCGTTTGCAACCGCCATGTCATACATAAGGGCTTCATACCGTAACTTTTCACAATCAAGGTCTGAAACAATTTCTTGAATATCCCACTTTAGCAGGTCACAATTCAAGAGCATGACACTGAACTGTGGACGGCGACCACTCTCACCCGGCTCTCGTACAGCAAGACAATCCGCCCCATTGAAGGGTAAAACCCAGAGATCACGAATATCCTTAAAGACCTGCATGTCCGAATCCAGATAAACCGCCCTGCCTCTATAACCCGCCAACGCCGGAATAGTCAGCCTCTGGAATGAGAATGGTGTTCGAGGATGGTTTCGAATGTCTTTTGGGGTAGGAATCTCAATCCCCGCACGATGCATCGGGTAAATCTTGACACTCATACTCGCATGCTTACGAATAGAATACTCAAGCACTTTTACACTCAGCATCTGCGCTTCGGTCGTTGCCACATAAACCCGGATAGGCGTTTCTACATTTAGCGGGGCATAATCTATCCCTGTATTGAAAATAATTTTCGCTATCTTCTCAAACTGAACGTTAAAACTCTTTCTCTTATTGGAAAGTAATGTTTTATCTTTCAAATCATCAAACTCACCGCTGTAGGCAGCACCTCCATCGATTCCTAAAGAGCGTACTTTACGAACCCCGGCCTGTGCGAGCAAATTCAGTGCTGCTTCTGCACTAAAGAACCTCACGTAAATGACAGGAGATCCTTCTCTTTTCTTGGGGGCCGTGCTTAGGTTGTACCATAACAATCGGCCCTCTTCTTCCAGCTGGTGGAGAAACGCATTTTCCCGAACCAGGTCAGCCAAAGTGCACAGACCAGGCTTATTTTTTACATGTGGATACCAAGGCATGACCAGTACCCGGGTATTCTCCACGAGGGAAATGCCACATGCGTCCACAACATCAAAATCTATTATATGGGCAACAGTCACTTGTTGTTCGCGAACAGCATGATTGAGCGAAAAAAGCTTAAACATACTGATGTCAGAATGACTTCTTTCCGAAAAACTGGGTCCTTTACCCAAGATCAACCATTGCTGGTTTTTTTCATAGCCCTGCTCCCCAAACCAGTTAAAATAGCTTTTCACTCCATTTGCCCTTCCAATGGGGGGACCCTTGGACCTTTTTTAGCAAAAAGCAATACTCGCGGTCCATTACGTTCATTCCTTGTTTCAATAATTTCAACCTTGCTAAAACCAGTACACTTTAATGTGTTAACGATGTCATCTAGCTTGAGCCACTTGGCATGATCATACATCCCTGAGAACGGATCAGAGTAACCGGATTCATTGAATTTCTTATATCGATACTCTATTCCATTGGCCTCATAGTTTTCTTTTGCTTCATCTTCGGGAGCGTAATGCGTATCCAACATAATACCAACGCGCGCATGTTCTCCTAAATCAAGCAAATGCTGAACGGGATCTTTTAAGTGATACAGAACACCAACATGATGAATTACATCTAAAGACGGTAAGCCGATTTTTATCGGCTTTTCTTCAATATTGCACTTAAAAACGGTTGGACTGAAACCAAAAAAGGCACATCGAATGATTGTCTTGACAACATTTTCGATTCTTGAATCGACAGCCGTTACTTTTTTTGCGAGTCCAGACAGCGCAATCGTATGAATGCCTTCGAAACAACCGACTTCCAAAACATGTTTATCCTTCAGGTCGAAATAATCGTGCATCAGCAAGACTCTTCTGTCTGGAATCTTTTGTGCTTCGATTCGCTTCCCGGCCCAGGCCGCACCCCCAAACCTTCGACCTCGGCCATCTACTGTGAAGCATTGCCAATTAAGTAAATTGTTGAGTTCGACCAGATCATGATCACTTAAAGAGTCAACAAGCTCAGTTTCATTCTGATCCTCTTGGTAACCCGAAAAGGGGAATCGAGACCTGAATTTTTTCTGGTTGTAGTTCTTGATTATTTTTCTTATCGTGTGGAGGCCATTTCTTAACATGAGTAAACCCAATTAGCCCAATCATACTGGCCCTCCCCCACAAGGTCGCGGAAGATCCATCGCCTAGGCATCCTACATGCCCAAACTTTCCCGGGAAGAGAGCCAGTGTTACTATTGATTTGTAAGGCGTATCAATCGTTTTGGAAATAATACTGCCGTAGTGGATCTCCCGGTCAATCCAACCTCAGTAATGGCTGAGGTCTCGCACGGATAAATAAGTGTGTGCGTTGTAAATATAGAGCTCCCCCTAAACATCATATAGTTAGCGACCCCCTTCTCGACCCCCTCGAAATCATCCAACGCAATGATCGCATCAGCTGTGGACAATTTATCCATTAGAATAAGATCTTGATCTCCCACGCGCCCATCTATGTGGAAAAATGAAAAAGAGTTCTTCCCAGTCAAGGAACGTAACATATCCAAACTGGATGTTTTCTTGTACTGAACGATTTTAATCTTACTGACTGCAGGCAGAGAGATCTCATTTGAAAAATCACAGGTGTGAATGCTCCCATTCGTTACTCCACCGTCCTCCATACCCATCATGATAGCGGTTGTACTCTTACCGATAAATGTGCCGACTTCAAGAACATTTTCAGGTGCGAAAAACCGTGAGAGGCAATACAGGCACCAGGCGGAAGCAGATGATATTGAGCCAGTTTTATAATCAGCCCCACCTCGAAGGTCATCTAACTCTGAAAGCTGTTTAAAAAAAACAAATCGTTTATTATGAATCCAGAATTCTGAATCGGAAAAGACTCTTTCCCAGAACATGCGACTCATCATCTCAACTGAAATATTTATACCCTGGGAAGGGGACATTCCATCACTTATTGCACTCGGAAGCGGATTCACTTGTTTTTTTCTCTTTATCTCCAACGAAATTGTTGCGAGGACCTTATTTAAAATAAGGAAAATTATTTTGATTAACTTACGAATCATTTTCTAGCCCTTGTTAATACGAATTTTGATATCTTTGAGTTCAGAATATTGGAGTAACGTCGGAGGTGTTCCGGTCGGCTCACCTTTCTTACGATAAATTTGCTCAGGGCTCATACTCAAAAACTCCTTATGTGAAATGAGCTTCCCGGGGTAAAGATATTTGAAAATGTCGTAGTTGAAAGAAAATAAATTAAAACTCACAACGCCACCCATTTTAACAAAATGAGTGAGAAGACCGACACCCTCATCCCTTAAGCAAGAAAAAAGGGCGATGTCGACGTTCTCCAATCTATCCTGCATCTCTCTTGCCTTTAAAAATTTCCGCTCAAAAAAGACACTTTCGGCAAAATCGGCCTTCTCGTTTAATTTCTTCTCCAACGCATCCCGGTAAACCTCGTCGCCACCAGAATAAGATAAGAATCCTCGAACATGGATTTTCACAGGCCATCTTTTCTTATATTCTTTTATTATTTCAAGCGACTGTTCGTGCGCAACGGATGCAGTAGCGCTATGACAAATTAATACTGTTATTTCGTCTATATCAACCTTAATGTGCTCTTCGATAAATCTTATATCTTGATCACGAGAATAACCTTTAAATATGGTCAATGGCGTTTTTAATGTGGTCTTAAATATCTTGCGATGAAAGGATCTTAACAGACGAAACTGTTTTGGGGTAAGAGCGAGGACAGCTTCAGACCGGGAAACAACTTGTTGTCCAATCAACCGTCGAAATGTGCGAATAAATTTTGAATACCGACCTCTAATATTTGACCTATAATGTATTGGATTCAGTAAAGGGCTTTTTTTTAAGCAGTGCTGCTCGAATTCGATCTCATTCAAAAAGGTTGAGTAATAATCATCACCCCAATACAAGAGACCGTAATGGAAATTTCGCACGAAGAACGACAAAGCCACGATCCAATAGTGTGGCACTCTGTGAAAGAGAACCAGACAATCAGTTCTTTTTTTGCATGCCGCATACAAGGAAAATAAGTCTTTCGTATTCTTCCAGAGGTTATTTTCTGCCCTATAAAAAAAACATTCATGGCCTAAGTCATTTGAAAAACCTTGAATAATAGGACCAAATATGCTTGGGTCTGGGATGACGTGTACTATTTTCATTTTTACTTATCTTTTGAGAAAGCACGATCAGTGATGGTTTCTTCCCAAAGGACAACCGCTCACTGTGAGGTCGTGCCCCTTAATATCGTCTTAATTAGAATGATTGAATTTTCATTTAAACTTTTCAGTGATATAGAGTGGTACGGTCGTCATTGCGCTCAGTATTTTGGATTATACAGAAGTTAAAGCGCAGCTTCGCAGGAATATTGAACCTGTGAGAAGAACTTATGACCAATCGTTAATTTAAAACTTCCGAGGTCGTCGTACTATTTTGGATAAATCGCCAGCGCCAAACGACACAGCACCTCTTTTGTATCCACACCGACCCACAGTGGGAGCCTCAACAAACGGGCAGCGAGTTCATCTGTCTGGGTTAGTAAACCAGAGGTTCGACCATACCGCTTACCTCCTGGGGAACTATGTAACGGCACGTAGTGAAAAACCGTATTAACACCTTGTTGTCGCATCAACTCGATGATCGAAGTTCGGTGCGCAAGCGAGTGGGACAACAAATAATACATGTGGGCATTGTGCTGGCAAAGGCCAGGAATCACGGGGCGTCGTACAACCTCAGCCGCTTCGGATGCGGCAAGGCCCTCATGGTAGGCATCCCAAATTGCGAGCCGCTTCTTAGTAATCTCCACTGCTTCCTGCATCTGAGCCCACAGAAATGCTGCGATTATTTCACCCGGCAAGAACGAAGATCCAATATCACACCAAGTGTATTGATCCAACTTCCCACGGGAAAACTGACTACGGTTTGTTCCTTTCTCGCGAATGATTTCAGCACGCTCAACAAAGCGCTCGTCATTGATTAATAGCGCACCTCCCTCGCCCGAAATAATGTTTTTGGTCTCATGGAAGCTGAGACATCCCATGTGACCAATTGAACCCAAAGGACGGTCTTTGTATGTGGACATGATGCCATGCGCAGCATCCTCGATAACCAACAGGTTGTACTTTTCGGCGATGGCCATGATGGCGTCCATATCGCAGGAAACACCCGCATAATGCACAGGGACAATGGCGCGCGTTCGTGGCGTGATCGCGGCTTCAATCAGCGTTGCATCGATGTTTAAGGTATCTGGGCAAATGTCGATGAAAACCGGGATACCCCCCCTCAGTACAAATGCATTGGCAGTCGAGACGAAGGTATAAGAGGGCATAATTATTTCGTCACCAGGTTGAATATTTGCAAGAATGGCCGACATCTCCAGAGCCGCAGTGCAGGAATGGGTCAACAATGCCTTCTTAGTGCCGGTTCGCGCCTCAATCCATGAATGACAATAGTTGGTGAAGGGGCCATCCCCTGCAAGGATGAAATTGAAATGTGCCTTGGCAATGTAAAATAATTCTTTCCCTGTCATATAGGGCTTATTGAAGGGGATATTCATGATAATTTTCTCGTTACAAACAATCTCGGCCAGCCGAGAGGAACACTCATCCCATTACGAATCATGGCGATCTCCACATTCAAACAACTTCTTAATGAATATCGTGACCCCAGACGAATTTCCAAGTAAAGCTATGGCATCAATATTCTTTTATGGAGTTTATTTTCACATCATACGGGAGATAAACACTGCTTACGACAAAAGAGCCAAACATGATGCTGAGGTAATGCGATCACGTGAAACGCATCAACAATTCAATAACCTGCTCACAGTACCGATCAACCCGCATTGGATGACTACCCTACGGGCTGGCGTGAAAAAAGAAATTACTCTTTGATTAGCGTAGCAAGCCCAAAACCTGCCTTGCCGTAATCATTCCCGTTGTATAACATGAATCTATGCATTTTATGATCGAAGACAAATGGATACTCAATCATTTCGGAGTCCCAACCACTTTCACTGACATCTATCCCTGAGTTCTCTTTTCTATCCCATTTAATTCCATCCAGGCTATTGGCATACCCTATGCGGTACTTTTTCCCTTCACCTGATCGATAAGAGTACCACATATGATAACCGTCTTTATCTTTTACTACCGTGGGCCGGGAAAAAGCCTGTGCAACCCCTAATTCATACGGCACAGCAAGCCCCTGTTTTTGCCAATGCTCTCCGTCCCGCGATGTTGCATATTTGATCACGTGCAACATCTCTCTATTCTCCTCTTCCCAGGTTATCGTAGAGCCATACCACATCTTATAATACCCTTTATCTTTCATCACCCAAGGATAGGACAGGCTGATGGGATCTTCTTCATCACTTGAAATAAATACTCCTTCAGGATCCAGGACCATTTTTTCAAGACTATCCAGTTTAAGACGTCCAATATCACCACGCCAATGGGCATGATCTCGAACTTGCCAACCCATGAACAGGACATAGTCATTTCCGTTTACCGAGTATATATTTCCAATACTCACACCGTGAGAATAAAAACTATCACTCTCCCCATATTTGAATATGGTTTTATTACACACATCTATCACTTTTAGTTTTTGAATATCTACATCAACAAAACCAATGGAAGACTTATCATCCTTATCTCTTCCACTAAAAAAAACCCTGAAAATATCTTCACTGATATGTCGTGCTATAGGATTGGAAGCATGTGTATATAGATTATTATTAATGTATTCGAAATCAAAAATCTTTCCCAGCTTTTTCCACTTCATGCATTAACCTTACTCAAGCCCTATCCCAGTAAATATATTCGAAAATTTAATATTATTAATATCGTTAAATATACGTTTCACTTTTTTTTCATGTTTCGGATTGACTAACAAAACCATATTAATCTCTTCATTCATATTTTTTATAAGCTCTCTTGCTCTAGAAGAAGAAACAACCTTATCTTCTTTACTATAATCATCGATATAGTATTTAATTTTACAATCCAGTTGTGTATATGGAACAATCGTTTTTGCAATTTCTCCATAACCAAAGGCAATGAGCTCATTATGAGATTTCCTGGCAATAACATTATTTATATTTTCAAAAATCTTGTTTATATTTAAAATATTCCTATTCTTTTCAAAAGAAAAAGTTTCCTCTGATATCATATTGTTCTTTCTGCAAATATACATGCCAACATTTGAATAAGCATCTCTACCAAGTTCATAGTTTAAAATATCAAAACCATTGGATCTGATAAGTTTTATAAAATTATTATGGGAAAAATGATACAGATGATCAATAAACAATATATCGTAGTTAAACCTGTCTTGAACTGGAAGAGCGATAACCATTATTCCTTCATCATTTAATATATTAAATGATTTTTTTAATAATGCTTCCGGTTCTTCTAAATGTTCTATGACACAATACGATACCACCAAATCATATCTTTCAGTATCGTCAATGTTTTCAAACATAATATTTCTTACACTTGCAACATTATTTGCTATCTCCGATGCTTCTTTACTCGCCTCTACCCCAAACTTATTTTTCACATCCATCTTTTCTAACAAATAGCCTTGTCCGCAGCCTATTTCAAGCATATTCGAAAAGTGTTTAAGCTCAAGCGCGATCAGCAGCGAATCTATCCATTGATGAACGAACTCGCTTCTTGTTGTTTCAAGATCATCCTGATCAACAACAACCGTGTCAATATTTCGACTTGGAGAATATTCATATTTATAAAACTCATCCCAATTGAAATCACATTTTGTTCCTACCGTGCCACAAGAAGTGCACTCTTTTTTTATTAACGGGTGATCTACTTTTGTCCCATCACTCATATATCCCTCTTTTAAAGAAAGAACCACCCTAAAGGAGGCCTTTTGGCAGACAGGACAATCCTTATTCAACATCTTTATTTACTCTGTTTTCTCTCCAAGCCACATCATCAATTGCAGTCTGTGAGGTATAGCCAAGAAGTTGTGATAGAAACTTATCCTCAGAAAATTTTCCTTTCAACGCTCTTGGAAAATCATAAAATTGTTTCATTATTGGGGTTGAGTACATATGGTTTACTGCCCTTCTTGTTTTTTGAGAAGAGTTATAACCTGCCTTGTGAATCAGCATTGAATCAAAAACGATTGCTGAGCCAGCTTTTGCATTTAAGAGAAGAGAATGTTTTTTGATATACCTATCTGATGGGAGCACATCCATTTTATGTGTGTAAGGTAAAACTGCCGTTCCTCCGGTTTCCCTGGAAAAGTCATCAATACAGAAAAGAACATTTATTGATAAAGGGTTTGAAATCACATAATTCTGATAAGGTAAATCCCTATGCCACTTATTTTGATGGTGTTTTTCATTTGGAGTATTAATGATTGCATTTTGCAGATTTAATATAAAATAATCACCTAAGATCTTTTTCACAATTGATAAAATTTTCTCATTTATTACGAGGTTAATAAAAAAATCATCGTACTTTATAGGCATTCGGCATAAGTCTTTTTCTTGAAGAGAAGTAAGTTTATCTAATCCCAGCTTATCCTCTTGTTGTTTATATATAGAATGGATTTTCTCTCTGTAAATATCAAGTTCATCCTCATTTAATAAATTTTCGACAATAGAAAACCCATGGGTTCTAATCTCTTCAACATGTAATTCAATATCAGAGTTACATGGAGTTTGATCAAGGCGGCCATAAAAATCATCTTTCATAAAAAACCCTTTTGTTATATCCTTCTTAGCCTATAACTCGGAACCTTTGAAACTTCTGTCACCCTTGCGATATAAACTTTATTATCCTCCGTGTTTCCAAGTATCAATGCCCCCGCGCCAATAACATTCGACTTCCCTACGGATATGTGATCCCTAAGCGTTGCGTTGACCCCAATGAACGTCGAGTTCCCGACAGTACAACCGCCAGAAACCACAACGTGAGATGCAATAAAGCAATGATCTTGAATGACTGAGTGATGACCAATATGGTTTCCACTCCATAATGTAACGTTATTTCCAATGATGACAAAAGGCTGAATCGTATTGTCTTCGAAGATGAAGCAGTTATCACCGATCTTGCCTTCATTGAGAATTGTTGCATGGGAACTGATATAGCTGGCAAGCTGGTATCCCCGGGATTTTGCGGCCTTATATTTCTCTTTTCGCACTTCGTTAAGTTTCGCATAGCTCAGAGCTACGAAAAGTTCATGGGTCTTTGGTGTATAGCAACTTGTGACCTCTTCAAAAGGAACGACAGGTAACCCGCAGAATTCCTTTCCAGTGATGTAGGCAGCGTCCACCGTGAACGCCACGACCTGATAATCGGAATCCGTAGAGAAGTAGTAGTGAGCCAGTTGGGCAATGTCGCCCGTACCAAATATGAGCAGTGGTTTTTTCATGGATTTTTTCTCACTAAAATCGTGAATTCATAAAGACCATAGTCATGCAATAGCGCCACATGAGGCGAATAACGGCGCTTACACAGGTCGAACCAGTGGCAGGGATCAGCGTAATAAAGATAATCCCGCATCTTGCCTGTATCCGAGTATGAAGTCAGGCAATTGAAAGCAAAAGCACGCTGGCTGCTATGGTATAGCACATTGATGGTGGCCTCAAGATAATCACTCCACTCTGCATCGTTGCGCCCAAGGCGCACATTGAAGATGCCACTGGCGATGCCGTAGTCCGCCACTCCCGCTGGCTCGGAAGCTACGGCGAAGCGTGTATTGTGGTTGCTGCTGTACCGGGCGTTAGCGGCATGAATCATATCGTCCGAGACATCGCAACCGTTGTAGGCAAAATCTTGATAGTGTGCGTCCAGGTAATCAAACAGGGCCCCATAGCCGCAGCCAAGATCATTTATCGAAAAACCTTGCGGTTGTTCGATAACCTTGGACAGTTGCTTAAAGCGTAGTAACTGGCTATCTTCCCCGTTCCAATCAACACCGCACGGGGTTTCACCATGCGCTGCTAATTTCGCTGAATAGTAGTCGGCAACTTCGCTCAGAATGCTATTGATCCTATTTCCCATAAATTACCTCACCATGTCGAACAGACAAAACCTGTTTTCCAGGAAAAATAAGCAATATCGTTTCATCGACAAACATACTTCATGTAATGCCCTGCATCTTTACCGCAGTTGAACAACAAATCGAGAATAGTCACGCCATGAGTAAAATTGCCCCCGATCTGAGGGTACTCTGGGTAACCCGTATGGTCGAACCAGGTAAGCTTGATACCGCGCTCCAAAAAGACCTGTTCCTCGACATAATCCTTGGCGGCTGGGCCTGATATATACTCCTCTCCCCCTGCCTGCACGCAAAGATCTGCCAGCCGTTCTGTCTTTCCGTCCACCAAGGTGTAGTCCCAGGAATTGCTGATCTTGGTGTTGATGCCAAGGTAGAGGCAAACCGTCTCGATGAACGTTCTATTCAACGGGCTCAAACGGGAATAGGCGTTCTGAAGATACAGTGGTTCAAAGAGGGCAGCCACTTCCTCGAAATGAGGAGCACGGCGATAGTTCTGAGCAATTATTTGCCAATGCCTGTCCTCCCAGTCAACTCCGTCAATTTCGGTATCTCGAATGGTCTGATGATACTTACCCTTGACCTTTACGGGTACCGTAAGCCATTGAACACCATGCGGCGTCTTGATCTGGTTGCGGTTGCGCCAGTCGCGCCGAGTGTATTGCATGTCGTCGTAGAGAATGAATTCATCCACAGAAGCAATCATGTCGAAGTAGCCTTTCCACGGAATGTAGTTGGACTGAACCACGGCAATCTTCTTCATATACAAGAACCAATAAACACTTTATAGGGTGAATAGACGGTAACAGTATTCGCTCAGCCGGTCCGCCATTTCTCCAGGCGCGACCATCATACATGCAAGTGTTTTCTCGTTGAACCCCAACCAGCCTTGTCACTTGAGTCCGAATGCCGTAGCTTCTGACCTCTCAGGGGATAAAATTGCCATTATTAAATTTCAAACAAAGTCTCATTTCGCGTTTAGTGCTGTATTTTTTGTTAAGCTATCAAAGCTCCCCTCTGCCACCACTTTGCCCTGATCCAACCGATACAGCCAGTCGCATCGTGCAACCGTTGAAAGCCGGTGCGCGATAATCAACAGCGTTTTATCACCTATCAATGCATTCACTGAGTCCATCACCTCCTGCTCTGTATCTGAGTCAAGCGCGCTGGTCGCTTCATCCAGTACCAGAACCAGCGGGTCATGATAAAGCGCTCGGGCAATTCCGATCCGTTGGCGTTGACCACCTGAAATCCGTACGCCACGCTCGCCAACAAAGGTATGTACACCGTGGGAGAGGCTATCGATAAAACCTTCGAGTTGAGCAGCTTTGATCGCACGTTGCACAGCGGTATCGTCGATTTGATCCTCCGGAAGGCCATAGGCTACATTGCGACGCAGACTATCGTCTGTGAGAAAAACACTTTGCGGGACGTATCCGATCTGATCCTGCCAACTCCGAAGATTGGTTTGGATATCAATTCCGTCAACCTTTACCTGACCCTTGGTGGGTGGGAGCAGGCCTAAAATCACATCAACGAGGGTGCTCTTTCCCGCACCACTACCACCGATAAAGCCAATCGAAGCCCCACGGGAAATAGTCAGATTTACATCTATGAGTCCCGTGGCCTCAGCTTTGGGATAACGGTAGCTAACCTGCGACAAGGAGATGCTTTTATGAAATGCCAGAAGCTTGGCGGATTGGGAGGGAGGTGTCATTACATCAGGAAGTTGAATTTCCCGATGTAATGTGTCGATTACCGGTATGGCATGGCGGAGACTTTGAAGACACCTGATCATGCTATTGACGGAGGGCATCAGCCGGAAAGCGGCGATGGAAAATAAGCTAATGGTGGGAAAGATTTCAGCCGGTGGACTTCCCCGCCAGAGCATCACCAGAACGAGGCAGGATAGCCCGGAGATCGCTAGTACTTCCAACCACAAACGCGGCATTTGAAGAAGTGTATTCTGTAATCCGACAACGCGGACACTCCCAAGATTATGCTCACTGTACTGGGAAAGAAACCCTGCCTCCCTCCCCAGTAATTTTATCTCTTTTACTCCACCCAAGCCCTGCTGCAAGTACTGAACACGGAGACCTTCGTGGTATTGTCGTGCCTTTCCCCAGCGAAGAATATGCCCTTGAGTAAGGCGCTGGAAACCCCAGGCCGCCAGCCCCAACGAACTAATGGACAACAACACTCCTAAAGGTTCGACAATAATAAGCACCGTACATATGCCTAGAAACGTAAGTCCTTCGGCCAGAAGCACGAAGGCCGGTAGAAGCGCACTCGTGCTGAATAGGTTGGTTTCATTGGCCAGAATGTTGATCAACTGACCAGAGTTACGCTGTAGGTGAAAGGTCCAGGGTTGCCGTAGATAACTCGTGAAAAGCCTCTGGGACAGTATACCGCGTGCGTCATAGACAAACGTATTTTGCTTCCAAGTCAAAAATACTAAGAAAATCGCCTTAACAAAATAAAGGCTGAATAGGGTCAAAATCCCGCCGGAAACCAGTTGATTTTGGCTGGGGTTTCCAAGTAATTGCAGTAAGGGCTGAACTTGTGGATAACTCGCAGTGATGTCAACCTGGGTCATCAGAACAAGGGTGGGAATGACGAGGCCAATGCTGACGGTCTCCAGTACCGAACCGATAATCATAAGCCCAAGGAGAAACACTGATTTCCGACGTTGTTGGGCGGTGAGGAGGGCATAGAGTTTATGTAAGGTATTCATCATCAAAAAGCCTTGGCTCCTAGCATCCTTTAGAGGACCTGAACCGACAGGTTTGCCCACTTTTTAAGTCAGTATGGACGATTTTCTTCTTCAGAATCGAAGAGGTTTTTAGTTTCCATTTCTTTCTCTCTCAGACCCTTCCCCCCTTAACCGCCAGGGCCAGAAGCGCCTCCCATTGATTCACAACCTCTTCTATCCCGAACCGTTGTATGATTTCCGGGGCGCGAGACGCCAAAGACTTTCTTTCTTGTTCATCTGACATCAAACGGTCCATTGCTTCGGACAAGGTATCAACGTCATTCGGTGGGACCAACACGCCATCCACATTATTCCGAATAATCTCACGCGGCCCGCTTGGACAGTCGCTTGAAATGACCGGTAAACCACAGGCCATGGCTTCACACAGAGCATTCGGAAAACCCTCAACACTAGAGGATAATACAAAGAGATCTGCTTGTTTGAGCATTTCATAGGGATGCTTCACGTTACCTGGTAAATAGAGGCACTCCTCCAGACCCATTTTACGTTGAAGTAATTCGTAGTCTTTTCGTAAAGGCCCATCTCCAAAAATTGTTAATGCCCACTTCGGGTATTTTTCCCTCAATTTTGAAAAAGCATGGATTAAAAGATCGAAACGCTTCTCTTGTATGAAACGGCCGATCGATAGGATCATCGGTTTTCTGAGCAGACTTCTTTCCTGTACATCTTCGACTGGTGGTGCAATTACAGGATTTGGGATAATACAGGCATTTCTATTAAGTTCCGGCAAAAAATATTCCAAGGCTCTTGTGCTTTGAACAACAATGCGATCTGCATAAGGGTAAGTCCATCCTCTGAGACGTTTCCAGATCTGAGAGACCTGATAAGCCCCTGGATCAGTACGTTCAGATACGATAACGGGTGTTCCTGCTCCCGACATAGCCATCAATGTCATAATATTCATCCGACAGATAAAAGAGATGACCACATCAGGTCTTGTTGATAATATGGCCCTCCGCAAACGAGAAAGTCGCCACATTGATTGTATGGAACCCGTAACACCCAGGGTGACTCTTTGTATATCGGTCGGCAAATCAAAAAAATCCTTCTGGTCCCCATATAGAGTCACCACCGAAACCGCATGGCCTCTTTCCATGAAAGCCTGCGAGAGCAAAGACAACACCCGCTCTGCACCACCCATCTCCAACGATCCGATTGAAAATGTGATCCTCATCCATCCCACTCAATTATGGAACCTCTTCCTTTAGAGGATGAGTACCTCATCCTCACAATGATTCCGATTCTTCCCAAAGGCGAAAGACCAACAACAACCAGAGTTTCTGGCTATGATCGTAAAATCCGCCCTGATGCTCTCGAACCAACTGATCAATATAAGAAAGGTTGAGCAGGCCCATTTTGTCCGGTTTCAGTAAAACGGCCTCCATCAGCGGCTTCAATTCTTTCTTAAACCATGCCCCCAAAGGAAGCATAAAACCATGTTTCTTCCTTTTAATGATACTGGGAGGGAGTAAACCCTGAAAGGTCTTCTTCAGGATGTGTTTTGTTTGAAATCCTTTTAGTTTTAAATCAATCGGAATTTTCTGCGCTAATGCAACCACTTCCTGATCTAAAAAGGGAGATCGCACCTCTAAACCATGCGCCATGCTCATCCGATCAACCTTTACCAGGATATCATCAGGAAGGTAACGATGAAAATCGTCCCACATCATTTGTGAAACCTCATCCAAACTGGAGAGACGATCTGTCCAGGTCTCCTCTTGATCCTTTCTCGATCGCCTCAAATAATCACGGATGGGGGGAGCATAAAGGCGACTCAATTCTTCCCTCGTAAAGGTCGCAGGGAGGAGATCAAGCGGATTTTCTTCCATGCGGCGAGAGGACCCCACAAAAAGCTTGAACTGTTTGATCAGGCTCTTCCCATAATATCCCGTCCCTTCCGGCAAGCGCTTCAATATATTCTCGATACATTTTTCTCGAATCGGCCTGGGAATCATCCAGTAATATTTTAGAAGCCTTCTCCCGACATAGCGACGATAACCGGAAAAGAGTTCATCACTCCCATCTCCGGAAAGGGCAACCTTCACGGAGCGTCTCGTCATCTCGGATAACTTATAGACGGCGATGGCAGACGAATCTCCAAAAGGTTGATCAAAATGGCAAACGACCTTAGGCAAGAGATCTTCAAGTTTATATTCAAGTCGATCGTTGTGATGATTGGTCTTAAAAAGATTGGATGCCTCAATCGCAAAAGAGGTTTCATCAAAACTCTCTTCCTTAAACCCGATCGAAAATGTGTTGAGATGCCTTACGCCTCCTTCTCGCATCAATCCAACAATCAGGGAAGAGTCGATCCCTCCGCTCAAGAACGCCCCCAACGGGACATCGCTGATCAAACGGAGCCGAATCGATTCCTGAAGGGTCTCTCGAAGGGCTTCTGAATAGGCCTCTTCACTCATTTTCTCTCCAGAGGGAACAGGAGGGTCCCAATAACGCTTTATCTCAAAACCGTCCTGGTCGATGACCATGTAGTGTGCCGGAGGAAGTGATTGAATATCCTCATAGATCGTCTCCGGCCCGGTGATAAATTGATTTTTAAAAAAGAGATCCAGCGCCGCCAGATTCAAAGCGGAACCCGCACCGCAGACCAACAGAGCCTTGATCTCAGATCCGAAGAGAAGACGGCCTCCTCCCCCCCCTGCCCGCATAGCATAATAAAGCGGTTTTTGGCCGACGCGGTCCCTTGCCAAAAACAGCTTTTTTTTCCGCCCATCCCAAATTGCAAGGGCAAACATCCCCCGAAAATGCTTAAGACAATCGATCCCCTCTTCCTCGTAAAGATGGACGATAACCTCCGTATCACTCTTTGTGGCAAACCGATGGTCCTTCTCCAGGTCTTGTCGAATCTTCTTGAAATTATAGATCTCCCCGTTGAAGACAAGCGCAACACTTCGATCCTCGTTAAACATCGGCTGCACACCTCCCGACACATCGATCACCGCCAGCCGTGTCTGTGCCAAACCAATTGGACCGTCAATATGGTGCCCGGAACCGTCCGGTCCTCGATGCTTAAGTCGTGTCATCATGGCGACCAGTTCATTAGAATTCACGGGATCACCATTTAGATTTAAGATGCCTGCGATACCACACATAAACGTGTGTAAACCTCCTGATATCGTTTTGCCACCTGATCCCAACCAAGACCCATCTTGATGATTTCCTCCCGTCCCCTTTCCCCCATTTGAAATCGAAACCCCTTATTTCTAACGATCGTCAGAAGGTTTTGGGCCAGGCCATGTACATCCTCGGGCTTCGACAGCAGCCCATGCTCACCGTGTCGCATTACCTCTCGTATCCCGGGAAGGTCAGATGCCACCACCGGAAGTCCACACGACATTGCCTCAAGCACGACATTCGGCGTCCCTTCCCAAAGACTCGGAAGCACGAGACAATCAGACTTATTCATCCAATGAGGAATCTGATCTGGAGACTGTACACCCACAAATTCTACCACCAAATTCAAGCCGTGACGGTTGATTTGCCTTTCCAAGTGTTTCTTTTCACTTCCGTCACCGATCACTTGGAGACGAACAGCCTTTTCCTCTCTAACAACCTGGGAAAGGGCCTCAATAAGATGGTGAACCCCTTTACCGGGAACAAGACTCCCGACAAAAAGGAGACGACATTGTGAATTTGGTTCTTCATGCTGCCTCTTTAGAGGCAAGTCAACTCCATTACGAATGAAAACAACACGTTCACTGGGAATGCCCTGGGAGATCGCCCAGTGCTTCAGATCCTGATTGACGGTGGTAATAATAGCAGCTCGCCTTAGTATCCAGCGTGAAACAAGCGCTGAAAATCTTCCTTTTTTGGAGCGGAGGACATCACTTCCACGTAAGGTCACCACAAATGGCGTACCACGAAGAAGTTTCACAGCGGAGGCAACGAGGCCTGAGTAAATCCAGTGGGCATGGATGATATCGGCCTCCCTCGCAACACGAAGACTCTTGATGACAAACATCACCAGAAAAAAGGGGACCTGGATGAAAAGCCAGGGACTGCGCTTCAGGTTGGCCGGGATACCTCCCGGTCCGTATGCAAGCCTTTGAAAGCGTGCAGGGAGAAAGTAGCAAAACCGATGGACCGATGCTCCTCCCATCTCATCCTCAGAAAGTGCACCACCGTTTCCCGGCGCAATGACATCGACTTGAACATTGGAGGCGGCCAGGGCCCGGCAGAGGCGAAAGATGAATATGCCGGAGACATCCCCGGCGGAGAGAGGATACGATGTGGTCAGCATACAAACCTTCATCGGTCCCGTCCGCGAAGATGTTTGTTGTACTCCATATCAAACCACATCGCAAAGAAAAGTGACTGGAGTCCGGAAATAAACAAAAAAGCCGCGAACAATGCCTCTGTCGGCATGACTCTATGTCCCATCAGTCGCAAGCCGATCAGGTAAGCGCCAAACAAAAACCCGGTCGGCGTCAAGCTGAGACCGAGAAAGTAGAAAAATACAAGGGGATGAAAATCCTGGATGACATACTTCTGTAACATTCGCTTAACAAAGCCCTTCACCAGCAGCCAGCTAATGCCGGGGATCACCTTCCAGAGGCGTATCCCCGATTTTTCCCCAATATTATATATTGGGCGAACCGAGACATCTTTGACACGAAAATTACAGATATTCAACTTGATCAATATGTCGTTCGGCATCCCGTATTGATGATAAATAGCATCAAGATTTATGGCGCGAAGCGCCGTAAACGAAATCGCAGTATATCCTGATTGGGAATCCGCAATATGCCAATAACCGGAGGCAACCTTTGTCAGGAGGGATAGAACAGAGTTCCCGAGATATCGATAGTGCGGGATCATCTCCCAGGACTCGCCGCGAAACAGACGATTCCCTTTCACATAATCCGACTTCCCCCGGATGATCGGCGAGACAATCCGTCTCAGGTCGGCCGGGTCCATCTGTGCATCTCCATTCATCACGACGACAACATCAATTTTTTCTTCCAGCGCCAGTTTGTATCCTGTTGCAACGGCCCCGCCTACCCCCATATTCTTCTTATGTTGAATCAGAACAACTTGCTCAGGCATCTTTCGAACATAGTCCCCGACAATGGCAACTGTCTTATCCCTGCTGAGGTCATCCACAATAAAGATCCTGTCCACAAAAGACGGCATCGTCTCGATCACCTGACCGATCAACTTTTCTTCATCATGTGCCGGGATCACAATCCCGACCTTTTTTCCCTGAAGCATTACTCCTCCGCTTCCTTTCCCAACAACGTTTCCAATCCCTGCCTCGCATCCTTGTGTTTTGAGTCTTCTTTCAAGGCTTTTTCAAAATAGGAAATCGCCTGGCGATCCTCTCCGGTCTGTGCATAAAGAAGGCCCAGTTGATAGTTTGTTTCCGCATCATTCTCCTGTAGCTGTTTCGCTTTTAACAACGCCATTTCTGCTTCTTTATACCGCATCTCAGAAAGATAAAGAACACCTAAATTCCTTTGCGCATCAAGGAAGTCTGAATTCAAAGACAGTCCTTTCATAAAATGAAACTCCGCCTCATCGAAATGTTTCAGTTGTGCATATGCCGCACCCAGCAGGCTTAAAGTGTTATAGTTGTTCGGCAACATCATATCGGCAACTTGAAAATGCTGAAGGGCAATTTCATACTGCCCCTGCTTCAAAAGATAAGCACCCAGATTCAGGAATCGGTTCTCATAAAATTCTAATTCATTCCGATCCCGGGATAACTGCATCGGATCAAAAAAATCGCTTAATCTCTCACGATAATCATTGAGCAGCGATTCCGTCACGGGACGCGGCGGGTCCAGAATACGAAAAAAGGCCCCGTCCAAAGAAAGGTAGGACTGGACCAAATGATCATTGAGTGAATCGGGTTCCCAGTAGATGGGATGGCTGTCGATATTTGCGCCCAAAAAGGCGGGGCCGAGATCTTTAAAGTCAACTTCAGGGATCGTAACAAGTGGAAAGCGCTCTGGAGAGATCTCGAAAAAGAGTTCCGAGTGCAAGAATGCCATCGAACTGATGACCGTCACATCGGGCCGTATATTGGCCACCGCCTGGAGATAGCTGAAATTAAAATGAGAGTTTCTGGCAAAAACAATACCATTATTTCCCATATTCAGTAAAACCGACTTGTCGGGTCTCTCAGGTGTCCAGTAATGAGAGCGATTATTCAAGGGAAAATGTCTCACAGTAAGGAACAAGATGCCAGCCCCCAGGGCTCCCCAGAACAGGGGGATAATCTTCTGATTGAGCTGCTGCCGCCGAACAGCTTGTGATAAGGCAAAAAACGTCCACCAGACCCCGATACCGATGAAGAGCGTAAAGACCACAAAACCGGAAAGATAGTTTGACGAATCCCCCCAGAAGCGAATAAAGAAAAGAAAAGGGGGAACAAAAAAAACAGCCAGAATAGCCGCCACCCGACGCGCGCGCCTGAGCGTATAAATCCCTCCACCTACGCCCAGGGCAATTCCCATGAATGAAAAATTATCGGGAAAAAATCGCCAATAATTCCTGATCATCGGGAGGAGGACACTCCGCGGGCTCGGGACCGAGACATGAACGGCAGCATCTTTCCGATCCGTCACATGCACCAAAAACTGACTGAAAGTCTCCGGATTCCCCCAGTTAAAGTACGGCTGTTGGCTGGCCCGGATCGGAAGATAAATATAGACCGAAAGACCAAGGATCACGAAAAACGAAAAAATAGAAAGATATTTTACCGGAGACAAACAATTCGGCCTCAACCAGAAAATATACATGAGGATCGGGACAAAAGGGAGATAGAGAATTAAAATGGAATGGGCCCCAAGACTCAAACCGAAAAGAAACGATATCCCCATAAAATATTGGAAAGTTTTACGGGATTCGTGGGAATGATCATTCTGCAGATGCATAATCAAGACCAGGATAAACAGGGCCGCAAATGCATTCATCAATGTATAGGCCTCGGGCGCAATCGCATTCTCCCAAAGCGCATTAGAAAAAGAAAAAAATATCGCCGACAGGAAAGCTATTGCGCGAATCGCCCCAGAGGAGGGTGCCCCTTTTTTCCCGGCGGAGAGCTGGGTTAATATGGCCTCGATGATAAGATAGATCAGAAGGGATACAAGGGCTCCGAAGAAAGCGGACAAGAGTGTGGTCTTAAAAGCAACAGACCCAAAGGGGATGAAAGTAAACAATTTTGCGGCAAGTGCATAAAACGGAAAGCCGGAGGGGTGGGCAATGCCCAATGTGAATCCAACCGTCTGAAATTCAGACCCATCCCTCCAGTAAAGTGTCGGTCCCGCCGTAAAAAGATATGTTGAATAGGAGACAAAAAAAAGAAGGAGGGGAAGGATATTTATTTTTAATGAGTCCTTCATCTGGAGGGATTCATCGGTGAAAAAAAAGTGGGGCAGGCAGGGTCACCACCCCGCCTGCCCCGGAAACCTTAATTAACTCGTAAATGAGCCTTTGACGGTTTCGTTTAAGTTCCTCGTATGATCAATCGTCCAGACATCACCAATCACTGCACCACCAGTCCCGGTCGCTGTTGCAATAAATTGTGTCGAGACCGTCGGGTTGGGCATGGTATAAGCGTATCGCAGGGTCCCTGTCGTCGCAAATCCGATATTATTGCCTGCGGCACAACATGTGGCACTTGTAAAACCGTCTACACTTTCCGCAGAATAAGCCACCATGTTTGTGAAGATGGACCCCAGGTTTGTCTTGGCTTCGGTCTGCTGTGATTTGGCCTGGTAATTCAAGAAGTTCGGGATCGCAATCGCCGCCAGAATCCCGACAATGGCCACGACGATCATTAACTCAATCAGGGTAAATCCTTTTTTATTTTTCACTTTTTTAAGCATCTTGTTTTCTCCCTTCGTTCAATGTGGTTGGTTGAAGTTTTTCTTTCTCAGTAACATTTCAACCTAGTACTTGTGCACATTACATGCCATATTCAGACACAAAGGCTTAAAAAAATAAAGCTCTTTATTTTCAATATGTTATGCATATTGTTCTTTTCGACCCCCAACACAAATCCCCTAAAAGTGGCAATTTACATGCTTCCTCGTGCCATTTTTTGTCAACGGGGTCTGGATTGGCTTGGTTCGAAAGGAAGGAGGGTTAACTATTAAAATCACCGGTAACCACATCAACGAAATTTCTGTTCTGATCAATGGTCCATACGTCATTGACGATCCGGCCCGATATCCCGGTTGCCCTGGCAGTAAACGCTGTGGCAGTCAAAGCCTCCAGGGCATATGCATACCGAGGTACACCGAAGACCAAGTACCCGATATTATTCATGGTCGCATTTGTATATCCCGAATTATCTGTGCCATCAGCATATGAAATCATGAGGGTATAAATCGCTCCCAGCTGGATCTTTGCCTCGGACTGTTGCGATTTTGCCAGATAATTAAGATAGTTTGGAATAGCAATTGCCGCAAGGGCACCCACAATGGCGATAACGATCATTAACTCAATGAGTGAAAAACCCCTTGATTTCCTCATCAATGGATCACCTCACTGGAAATTCCTCCCTGAACAGGCACCTCCTTGGGCGTATTGGCCCGTTGAAAGCGGTCCTCAAAAACAGGATCTCCAAAACCCGCTGCCTTAAACCGAGAGATCAATTCCTGATTCTCGGGGTTGAGCAACAAAGATTGTGTCCACGCCTTTCGGGCAAGGTCAATCTTATCTTCTCCGAGATAAACCTCTCCTAGGTGCTCGTGTATAACCGGGTCGTCCGGAACCAGCAAAACCGCTTCCTGAAGAACGGCCAACGCATCTTCGGTCATGCCCTTCTTGTAATAAGCCCATCCCAGACTGTCGATGAAATAGCCATCATCCGGTCTAAGGGCTAGCGCCCGCTTGACCAGGTCAATAGCCTCATTCAGACGGATACCTCTTTCCGCGTAGGTATAGCCAAGATAGTTCAAGGCATTCGCATGATCGGCATCGAGGCTGATCACCCTTTCCATCTCCAGAACCAGATCTTCAAATTGATTCAGTTTGTCATAAACCGCCCCAAGGTGAAAATGAAGCTCCGGTGACCTCGGACTCACTTCAATCCCTTCCTTGAATGTCCCAGCCGCTTCTTCATATCTTTCAGCATCAAAAAGAACAAGCCCCCGAAAAATATAAGCCTCCTCTCGCCCAGGATCGATCTCCCTCGCCATTTCACCCTGAGACAAGGCCGCTTCGATATCGTTTAACCGATAGTAATGAAGGGCACCCAAGCGTATCCGGACAGTATAGGCATCCGGCATCTCTTCCAGAACCTTCTGGTAGACCGAAAGAGCCGCCTTAAACTGTTTGTTCTGCTCATAAAGCGAGGCCAGGTAGACACGTAGTGAAGTCTCCTCCGGCAAAGCCTTCACAATGGACAACAATTGCCCAATCGCCCGTGTATAATTTTTTTTCTCAACCCAGACGCGAACCAGTTCAAGGGAGATATCAACATTTGAAGGGTCACGCTTGGCCAGTATCTGTAGAAAATCGAGAGATTCATCTACCGATCCTTCTTCGATAAGCAAGGCCACCAGTCGCTGCATGGCCTCCCTGTTTCGAGGATTGATTTCTTCAAGAACATGCCGATAAACCTTAATCGCATTCCGGAGCCGCTTTTGTCGTTCATGAATCATTGCAATCTCTATATGCGCCGGCTCAAGCGATCGATTGAGTGCAATCGCCTTCTCAAAATATTCCATCCCTTTTTCCGGACGCCCTCGGCTCACGGAAATTTTCCCAAGGTAGTAGTAACCAAGAGAAGAGGCGGCCCCGGTCTCAATCCCCTGAATGATCTGCCGCTCCGCGCGATCAAACTCTTTTCGATTCGCATAGATCAGGCCAATACGGTAGTATGCGTCGCTTCGCTCCGGCGCAATCCGGACAACCTCTTCAAATATCTTCAGGGCTTTTTCCGTCTCACCCGATGTCAGGTAAATATCTCCTAACAGGTCTAATATCTCAATATCATTGGGATGAAGTTTTACTGCGCGTTTTGCAAAATGGACGGCCTTTTCATGGTCTCCCATCCGATTCAGCAAAATGGCGACCCGCTTGAGCAGGAAAAAGGCATTCGGGTCATCCTGAAGGGCCATAAGGTATTCTTGCAGAGCAAGGCGTAAATTCCCCACACCGGCACTGGAAAACCGATCCTGCTCATATTTTAGCCCCAGCAAGGTGTGAAAGTAGGAAGAGGCTGTCGGGACACTTGATCGGACGGACTTTTTCCCCTTGGGGGGAAGGCTCCTTCCTTCATTTTTAGAATTGGCAGGAAGGGGAGTCGGATTACGCGTAAGGACAGACCTTGTTTTCGGAACCGTTGCACATGAGATCAAAACTGAGGAGAGGATGAAACAATACAAAAACTTTTTTAAAATACTCGAAATCGGATGGCGTTGTGGCTCCGAAAGACAAAGACCCCTCTTCGACGACCCCTCTCGTCTCCTCGAACCGGCTGGCCGGGTCGAGATCGCAACGCGATCATTATGAGCCATTCTCTTCCGCTCCCTTTTTTCCTTCATCTTTTTTTGGGGGGGTGATATCTATTTCATCAGGCTCTGACACGCCCTTTTTAAAACCGCGAATGGCTTTTCCCAGACCTGTGCCGATTTCAGGCAACTTACCGGCCCCGAAAATAACGAGTACAATCAGGAGGAGAATAAGCAACTCCGGCATCCCGATTCCAAACATATGTATCCTCTTTAAAACGATTCATCAAAAACAAGCGCATGCCGGGAACCCGACCCTGAGGAATGACCCTATTAATGTTGAATTATATGACTTTTTCCACATCCTGTCAAATTGACACCGTTGAAAAATCGCCGTCTGAATGTCCCCTGTCTTCAAACCGGGTATAGCGATCAATAAAGGTCATCGGCACATCATCAATCGGTCCATTCCGTTGTTTTCCGATAATAATTTCCGCTTTCCCCTTCTTTCCACAGACACATTCTCCTTCTCTAGGACACTTGCACGGATCATAGACCTCCTCCCGATAGATAAAAAGGACAACGTCGGCATCCTGTTCAATCGCCCCCGATTCTCGAAGATCAGCTAGAATGGGCCTTTTTTTCTTTTCCGGTCTTGATTCAACGGCCCGGGAAAGCTGTGAAAGGGCAATGACCGGGATACGGAGCTCTTTCGCCAATCCTTTTAATGAGCGTGATATGTCAGATATCTCCTGCTCCCGGCTCCCGGCATCTGCCCGGCCCCTCATCAGTTGAAGGTAATCCACGATCAGAAGACTGAGCTTGTGTTCCGCCTTCAGGCGCCGGGCTTTTGCCCGCATCTCAAGGATCGACATTGCGGGGGTATCGTCAATAAAAATCGGGGCCTGGCTTAACTTTCCCGCCGCCTTGATCAGCTGCTTCCAGTTGTCATTCCCGGGCCGCCCTAGAAATCCGGAACGGAGCTTATGCGCATCAACGCGTGCCTCAGAGCAGAGCATCCGAAGAACCAACTGCTCCTTCGACATCTCCAGACTAAAAATCCCGACGGTTCCGGCCCCGCGTACCGCAATGTTCTGTGCAATGCCCAGCGCAAATGCCGTTTTACCCATTGAGGGACGGCCTGCGACGATGATCAGGTCGGAAGGCTGAAGTCCGGACATCAACTTGTCCAGATCTTTATGAAATGTGGGCAGACCCGTCAGTTTCTGCTCGGCAAGCCGCTCAATAATTTCAAAACCCTGCTTCACCAAATCATTCATCGGAGAGAACGATGAGCGCATCGTTGTGTCTGAGATCGCAAAAATAGACCGCTCAGCCCGGTCCAGGAGGTCCTCGACTTTCCCCTGATCTTCATAGCCTTCTGTCACAATATTGGTCGCGATACTGATAAGATGTCTTAACAGGGCCTTTTCATGAACAATATTCGCATGAAGACGCACATTTGCCGCAGTCGGGACGCTGTTCAGGAGCTCCGTCAGGTAAGCACTCCCTCCGATCTTCTCTAATTGATCTTTTTTTCTTAGATGGTCTGATAGGGTGATGAGATCGATTGCCTCACCTTCACTATCGAGGTCCTCCAAGGCCGAAAATATCTTTCGGTGACCCTCCTTATAAAAATCTTCAGGACGGAGGATCTCAACAACCTTGTTGAAGGCCTGGTTATCCAGGAGAATCGCAGCCAAAACCGCTTGCTCCGCCTCCAGATTTTGAGGGGGTAATTTTTGGATGGAAACATCTGTTACAGACATTGTAAACCCTGATTCAGCCTGAATTATTACCTGTTATGAAAAGACCGATGCTCCTTTGGAGGCGTGTTCAAGCGCCATTTGAATGCGTTCGATATGCAGGGCAAAACCGGTCGAGGGTGAAGCAGCGCCAAACTTTTCAAGAAGTTGATCATAGCGTCCTCCGCCACCCAATTCCGACCCGACCCCATCGGCAAAGATTTCAAAAATCGTCCCGGTATAATAATCAAGGCCCCGAACCTCACCCAGATCAATCAGGAGATCATCCTGATATCCAGAAGACCTCAATATCCCATAGACGGCTTTCAGTCTCTTCAGTGCAGATCGGCAAGGTGGATAATTGGTCAAAAGAGATGCCTTTTTAAAAACTTCTTCGCCGCCAAAAAGGTCCAATAAAGCAAGAATCTGCTTTCGTTTTTTAAGGTCCACCTTCCCCCCCTTGAGTAGCTCTTCGAGTTGGAAGGCCTCTTTTTTGGCAACGGAGTGGAGAATCTTCTGGAAAAAATCGGGAGAGGAACGAAATGACTCAAGGAGCCCACGGGTATAAGCCATCTGGCCCAGAGAAACCTTGAATGATTTCAAACCCACCTTTTTCAGAATCTCAATGGCGAGTGCAACCATTTCGGCATCGGCCTCGACATCGGACAAGCCGATCAGTTCGCCTCCGACCTGAAAAATCTCCCGCTCTCTCCCGGCATGTTCCTCTTCATGTCGAAAGACATTGGCTGAGTAGCACAAGCGCATCGGTATCGGCTGATCTCTCATCAGCGTCGCGGCAATGCGGGCAACCTGAGGGGTCACGTCCGGGCGAAGCACCATCATCCGGCCGGTCGCGCGATCAACAAACTTATAGGCATGATCAAGAATGTTTTCCCCGACGCCGAGGGAGAAGACATCCAGGTACTCGAAGAGCGGCGTGATGACCTCCTGATATCCCCATTGAGAGAAAAGATCAAGGATCGAGCGCTCGATCGCACGGCGCCTCGCGGCCCCTTCCGGCAGAAGAGTCGCAACCCCTTTGGGAATCAGGGTCTTTGGTTTTCCTGAAAGTTTCATAAACGGGACCAGAATTAGGAATCGGGCATCGAGGATCGGGAGGCGGCAACGGGACACACACCATGTCCTCCATTGGAGGGCATCACTTACACCTCTCCACCGGAAGACGATTTGCGGGTGCGCTGACTCCCAGATTATACATCGTAACAATTCAGCATGCCACTATCTTCCTTCAGGGCAAGACGCGAGGAGCGGCGAACCGGAGCGTACATCCTGTACGTGAGGATTCGAGCACCACAGCAACGCCGCCATGGAGGAAGAGAGGGTTGTGCTGAGTTGTTATGTTACAACTTGACCTGTTTCACAGAAAGGACATACGGAATTGCTTTAATCTCTTCTAAGGCTTCGGGTGTGAGGAGCGCATCAATACCAACAACAGAAATAGCCTTTCCACCTGGTTTTTCCCGCCCCAACTGCATCCGAGAGATGTTAATCTGCTTCTCAGACAAAAGATTTCCGAGTCCGCCGATCACACCCGGTTTGTCTTCATTATGCAAGTAGATCATCACCCCTTCAGGAATCACCTCCAGAGCCATCTGATCAATTTCGACGATCCTCGGTTCGCTCTTATTGAATATGGCTCCGGAAACCGTCTTGACCTGATCCCCCGCCTTTACCCGAATACATATCAGACTCGAAAAATTCCCCGCCTGAGAACTTTTTGCCTCGTCCACCTTAATACCACGCTCCTTGGCAATACTCGGCGCGTTAACAGAATTCACCGGTTCTTCCAGGATAGGACTTAAGAGGCCCTTAAGGGCCGCAACCGTCATCGAGGCCGGCTCCAGATCTGCGGCCTCGCCGTGATACTCAATGGTCACTTCCTCAATACCGCCTTCAACCGTCTGGCCGATAAACGACCCAAGTTTCTCCGTCAGTTCAACATAGGGCTTCATCTTTGGAAGAAGGTCAGGAGGAACCGAGGGTAGGTTGACTGCAAAGCGAACCACCTGACGAACCAATAAATCTGCGACCTGTTCTGCAACCGCGACGGCAACATTCTCCTGAGCTTCTTTCGTCGCCGCTCCGAGATGAGGGGTGCAGATAAAGTTTTCCAGGCCGATCAGCGGATGCGCCGGGTCAACGGGTTCCTTTTCAAAAACATCAAAGGCGGCCGCCGCAACTTTTCCACTTTTCATTGTTTCAAGGAGGTCTTCTTCGTTCACCACCCCTCCCCTGGCACAGTTCACAATACGAACGCCATCCTTCATCTTTTCGATCGACGCTGTATTGATCAAATGTTTCGTTTCAGGGGTCAGGGGCGTGTGGATTGTAATAATGTCAGAGCGTCTGTACAAAGTTTCCAGGTCCACCACCTCTACGCCCAATTCCCGTGCATTCTCAGGGGAGAGATAGGCATCATAGGCCAGAACCGTCATCATCATACCCTGAGCCAATTTCGCTACATGCGTTCCGATCGCCCCTAAGCCAATGATCCCGATCGTCTTATGAAAGAGTTCGATGCCCATAAACTTTTTCTTTTCCCACTTCCCGGACTTGATAGAAGCGTCCGCCTGGGGAACCCGACGTGCCATGGAAATGATCATGGCCATGGTATGCTCTGCCGTGGTCACTGTATTTCCGCCCGGCGTATTCATGACAACAACGCCCCGCTTGGTTGCGGCAGGGATATCCACATTATCCAGTCCGGATCCGGCACGGCCAATGACTTTCAGTTTTTTTGCCGCATCGACCACCTCTTTCGTCACCTTCGTCCCGCTCCGGATCACGATACCATCATACTCCGGAATGGCTGCGATCAATTCCGTCGGGCTCATTCCCGTCTTGACATCGACCGTCAAACCCGCTTTTTTCAAAATTTCAATACCGCTTCCCGAAAGGGAATCACTGACTAAAACCTTCATTAATATCTCCTGTTCCTGTCTCTGACCTCCCCCCGCCACTCTGATGAGGGAAAGGGAGTAAAGCGCGATTAATTATTTCTTAAGAAGGATCTCCTGCGCAATCCCGACCCCGGTCCCAAGCTTCAGAGGATGCCCCATTCCTTTCAGGACCATCTCCACCGCCGCAACGGCCATAATCGCATCAAAAGTATCCAGATAACCAATATTTGCAATCCGGAACACCTTGCCCTTCAACTGGTCTTGTCCCCCAGCCGCCGTAATACCGTACTTTACACGAAGATCCTTGTAGATCTGCTGTCCGTCATATCCTTCCGGGGCAACAATGGCAGTAACGGCGGTACTCGGAGATTCTTTCGGGAAGAGAGACATCCCAATGCCCTTCATCGCCTCACCGGTGGCCCGGGCCAGAAGTTGATGGCGCGCAAAAACATTCTCAAGGCCTTCTTCCTTAAACATCTGAAGAGAACGTTCCAATCCAACAATGAGGGAAACCGGCGCCGTAAAAGCCGTCGTGTTCTTGACAATCGACTCTCTCTCTTTTTTAAAATTGAAATAAAATTTCGCGTTCGTACACTTCTCCGCCTGACGCCAGCCCTTCTCCGACACAGAAACAAAAGCCAATCCAGGAGGAAGCGCCAGGGCCTTTTGGGAGCCGGTTACAACAACATCCAATCCCCAGGCATCGGTCTGAATATCAAAAACGCCCATGGCGGAAACCGCGTCAACCACCATGAGGCAGTCATCAAATTCCCGCACAACGGCCGCGATCTCCTTGATGGGATGCGCAACCCCGGTCGAAGTCTCCGATCCCTGTGTAAAGACCCCCTTGATTGACGGGTCCCGTTGCAGGGCCTCCCTAATCTGTTCGGGTTTGACCGCATAACCCCATTCGACCTTGATCTCCTCTGTTTTGACGCCATAACCGCTACAAATCTTCAGCCAGCGCTCCCCAAATTTTCCACCATTGACCACCAAGGCCTTGTCACCGGGAGAAAGGAAGTTGGAAACAGCCCCTTCCATCCCCCCCGTACCCGTAGACGCCAGAATAAAGACATCATTTTCTGTCTGAAATAACCACTTGAGATCATTCTTGACCCGCTCCAACAGCTTTGAAAATTCCGGGGACCGATGGTGCAGAATCGGCTGCGCCATCGCCAAAAGCACCTCTGACGAGACATTGGTCGGACCTGGGGCCAATAGGTATCTTTTCATCTTATGTTCAACTCCTTTAAGTATACGGGATGGACTTTGGTATATAAGCCTCGGAAACTATATCTAAAAATAGACTGCTGAAATTAACATAGCGTTATTAAACTTGTCAAGAAAGCCGTATGCCCGCTTAGACCTGCTGGCCGCAAGATTCAAAACGATGATTCGCTTTGATAATCGCACAAAAAAAACGGTAGAATCTATGCCCGTTATTGACGTCAAAAACCCCCAGAAAGGAGACCGGATGACCTGGCTCTGCGCAGGCGTTTCTGTTGAGAGTATTAGTTCCTCACCCTGTGCAGGCCTTCTTCATCCAGAACAATAATTTGTTTCCCATTTAAGCGGATCAGCTTTTCGTTCTTCATCTTTGTCAAGAGACGGACCGTTGTTTCTTGTGTCACGCCTATCATCTCCGCCAGTTCATGTCGTTTTAAATCCAGCTTGATCACCATTCCCTCGCATTGCCTGGCTCCGTGATGATGGCTTAATTCTATTAGGATATATGCCAAACGCTTTTTTGCACTTTCGAACAAGAGTTGACGGCTCTTCTCTCGCCCGGACTCAACTTCCTTGGTCAAAATCGCGATCAAAGCCAATGAAAAATGAGCATTTGATTTTAACAGATCGAGAAAATCTTTCGGACGAAAGAGACTGACCTCAGACCTCTCAAGCGCTTCCGCAGAAGCAGTGTGCCGCCCTTCGCAAAAAACCGCACTCTTTTCGATTAAATCTCCAGGTAAGATGATCCCTAGGATATGCTGGTCCCCGTTTCGGGAAGATTGCATCAGCTTGACGCTTCCAGAGCAAAGGAGATAAACCCCTTCACAAGAATTTCCTTCATAGAATATGGCCTGCCGTTTCTCGTAGAGATGGCTCTTCTTGATCTTCATGAAGAGGTCGATCTCATCCGCGTTCAAGTTACCGCAGAAGGGAGAACACGCCCGTGCCTCGCATCTGCGGCAGTCCGGAGAAGTAAAAGTTGCCTGTCGTTCCATCTCACACCTCAATAGATAACCAGATTTTGATATCGACAGATTACGGCCTCCCGCACTCCCCCCCCTCCCCTTTCATTTTTTCAATAGCATGAGGGAGCGCCGGGAGGAGGATCTCGAAATTTTCCCTGACAGCACGGGGACTCCCGGGAAGGTTGACAATAAGAGACAGGTTGCGAATCCCGGCAATACCGCGGGAGAGAATCGACCTGGGATTCTTTCGATATCCCTCCATCCGCATGATTTCTCCCATGCCGGGAACCAGGCGGTCGATGACATCTTCCGTCGCATCCGGGGTCACGTCTCGTGGAGAAACACCCGTGCCCCCTGTCGTGAGGACAAGATCAACCTTCCATTTATCACAAAAGGAGATTAATTGATTTCGAATCGCCTCCGCCTCATCCGGAACGATCTCGTAAACACGGACGGTGCCCGGAAGGGCCTCAATTAGTTGGTGGAGAAGACGACCGCTGCCATCCTCCCTTTCCCCAATGGCACCTTTATCA
>JAJDBV010000050.1 GCA_029261165.1 Nitrospirota bacterium
CGAGCACCGCAGCAACGCCGCCATGGAGCCTTATACGGGTGAGATGAGTCCTTACTTAACCGAATCTTCCGGTGATATAATCCTCCGTCCTCTGATCTCTGGGATTTGTAAAGATCCTGGAGGTCTGATCAAATTCGATAAGTTCCCCTGTGAGAAAATAGGCCGTCATTTCTGATATCCGTGCCGCCTGCTGCATATTATGGGTCACAATGATGATGGTATAGCTTTTCTTCAATTCACGCAAGAGCTCTTCGATGCGCCCGGTGCCGATCGGGTCGATTGCCGAGGTGGGTTCATCCAGGAGGAGGACTTCCGGTTCCACTGCGAGGGCCCTTGCAATGCAAATACGTTGTTGCTGTCCCCCAGACAAAGAAAGGGCGGAACTGGAAAGCCGGTCTTTTACCTCGTCCCAGATCGCCGCCTTCCTCAAACTCGACTCGACAATATTATCCGTGATCTCTTTGCTTCTAACACCCTGTATTCTCAGGCCGTAGGAAATGTTTTCATAAATGCTTTTGGGGAAGGGATTGGGTTTTTGAAAAACCATGCCGATGCGGCGTCGGATATCGATGACATCGATCTCTTTGGAATAGATATCCCGGCCTTCGTAGATAATCTCTCCATTCCTCCGGAAGTTGGGCAATAAGTCATTCATCCGGTTTAAGCACCGCAGGAAGGTACTCTTTCCGCAGCCCGATGGTCCAATGACGGCGGTGACGCCCTTCTCCGGTATGGTGATGGAGACATCTTTTACCGCGTGTTTTTCACCGTAAAAGACATTCAGCTTTTTAACTTCAAAGGAATGATTCATGCTTACCACCTTAGTTTCTTTTGATACCGATATCTTAAGTAAACAGCGATTCCATTCATGGCGAAGGTGATGAAGAGCAGGACCAAAATCGCCGCCGCGGCATTGACGGAAAACCCCTTTTGAGGACGAGAAACCCAATTGAAGATTTGAATCGGCAGAACGGAGAAAGGATCCGAGAGTCCTTCCAGGCTGAAATAAGGAGGCTCCAGAGAAATGGGAGGGGTCGGCAGAAAGGCGACGTAGGTCAATGCGCCGACAACAATGAGCGGGGCGGTTTCTCCAATGGCCCTGGACATGGCCAGGATGGTTCCGGTGAGGATGCCCGGCATCGCGGCGGGAAGGACCTGGTTCCGGATCGTTTGCCATTTGCTCGCGCCGAGTGCGTAAGAGGCCTCTCTGACGGTGAAGGGAATGGTCCGGAGGGACTCTCTCGCGGAAAGGATAATAATGGGGAGGACGAGCATGGACAGCGTCATGGCCCCTGCAAGGACGCTCTGTTCCAGGTCCATCCAACGGACAAAAATGACCAGGCCGAGGAGGCCGTAAATAATGGAAGGTACTCCCGCCAGGTTGGCGATATTGATCTCGATCAGATCGGTCAACCAGTTTTTTCTTGCATATTCCTCAAGATAGGTGGCCGCCGCGACACCAATGGGAAAGGCCATCATGCCTGTTAAGACCATTACCCATACGGTTCCGACCCAGGCAGATAGAATCCCGGCCTTTCCTGGTCTGCGTGAAGGGTAGCTTGTCAGAAATTGCCAGTTCAGCCTGGATGCGCCATCCATAAGAACGTCGACGATCAATGTCAGCAGAACGGCAACGGCGAGTAATGTGATGATCAGTCCCATGACGGAAAAGAGTTTTTCATAAAGGCGAGAACGACGCTTTTTGTCAATCATAGTTTACTCGCATGGTCTAATCGTAGACCTCTCTAAATTTTTTTCTAAGCAAATAGCTGACGATATTCAAGACAAAGGTCATCATAAAAAGGGTGATCCCTGCGGAGAATATCGTCATGTACTCGATGGTACCCGTCGGTGTATCTCCTAGACTGACCTGGACAATGTAGGCTGTCACGGTTTCAATCGGAACCAGCGGATTTATCGTCAGCCTCGGCTGGAGTCCGGCGGCAATGGCGACGATCATCGTCTCCCCGACCGCTCTCGATAAGCCTAGAATGAAAGACGCCAGTACGCCGGAAAGCGCGGCGGGCAAAACAATACTCAGGGCTACTTGAAGCCGTGTCGAGCCGAGCGCATAGCCTCCTTCCCGCAGTCGCACCGGAACCGCATGCATGGCATCCTCGCTGAGAGAGGAGATGATCGGGACGATCATGATCCCCATGACGATGCCAGGGCTGAGGGCATTGAAGCCGGAAAGATCAGGGATGAGTTTCTGCAGAAGGGGAGTTACGAAAAGAAGGGCGAAGTAGCCATAGACCACCGTTGGAACCGCCGCAAGAATTTCCAGAAAGGGCTTGATGGTCGCCCGGACTCGACCCGATGCATATTCACTCAGATAGATCGCGCTAATCAAGCCAATCGGCATCGAGACGCACATGGCAATCAAGGTGGTTAAGAAGGTCCCTGCAATGAGCGGAAGAATTCCGAAATGTTTTTCAGAAAAAAGAGGGGTCCATTCCGTGTCCGTCAGGAAATCCGTTAAGGAGACCACCTTGAAGAATTCATAGGTTTCAACCATCAAGACGCAGACAATACCGATGGTGATGACAACAGAGAGCAGGGCGGAAAGAAAGAGGGTGCTCTCGATGAGGGTTTCTTTTATTTTTTGGCGCTGTCTTGGGTCCAGCTTGTTACTTCCCTTTCTTCTCCAGGAGTTCCTCGACCTTAACCCCAACCTGTGCCCCTTTGCCGCCAAAGATGGAGCCGGTCATGCGTTTCTGAAAGCGTTTGTGCGCAAGATCGTAGGCCCGATCCGGAAGGGCGATGTAACCAACTTCTTTTGAAAGTTCACCCCCCTGGGTCATATAGAATGCTATGAATTTTTGTATTTCAACCCTGTTCGCCGATTTTTTGCGGACATAGATGAAGATGGGTCTGGCCAGCGGTTGGTAGATTCCCTTCAGGATATTGTCGTAACCGGGAAGGATGGGTCCGTTCCCATTCTCTTTTTTTTCATCATCAATCGGAACCAGCTTCAAGCGATCCTTGTTGTATTCGTAGTAGGCGACACCGAAAAAGCCGAGGGCGTTCAAGTCGGTCGAGATTCCCTGCACGAGAACGTTGTCATCTTCACTTGCCGTAAAGTCCCCTCTGCTGGCACCGCTTTCTCCAACGATGGCTTCTGTAAAGTAGTCAAAGGTGCCGGAGTCGATCCCGGGGCCGTAGAGATGGATCTCTTTTTTAGGCCAGCTCGACCGAACTTGATTCCAGTGCGTAATCTTGTGCTTTGCCTCCGGTTCCCATAGCTTTTTTAATTCTTTAACCGTGAGCGCCTTGACCCAGTTATTTCTCGGGTTGACCACGACGGCAATCCCGTCATAGGAAACCGGAAGTTCAATATATTCGACTTTGTTCCCGGCGCACTGTTTGACCTCTGAAGGTTTAATCGGTCGGGACGCGTTTGCTATGTCGATTTCACCCTTACAGAATTTCTTAAAACCTCCGCCGGTTCCTGAGACCCCTATGGTGACTCTGGTCTTTCGGTTTTGCGCCTGAAAATCTTCCGCCACGGCTTCCGTGATGGGAAAAACTGTGCTAGACCCGTCGATTTTAACCAGGGCGCGCTTCGCCCAGCCCTGATCGGCCAGCAAGATGAAAAGGATAAACGTCAAAAGAATATGTTTCAAAATATACTTCATGAAAGACCTCAAATAATTTTAAACCTACTTTTTAGAAGGAGAGAGAGACACTAATCATGTCAAACAACATTATGTTGCCATAGCGTCATCACAGCACGGTTAAGGAAATGTTAACTTATTGTTAATTCTCAGGCCGTACGGTTGATATGGGATTTATCTGAAGGTCGATCAGGCAAGAGACCAATGAAGAAGGTGATCAAAAAAGAGGAGAGTCTGGTTTTTTGGGGTGAGCCTTGTGCGCGATATACATGTTCAGATGTAAAATTCAAAGTTTGCCATGGGACTTAAGTTCATCGATGCGAAATCTTTTCTTTTGTAGTGTGAAACACCTGCCTTTGCGATCATGACCGCATTATCCGTGCAGTATGAAGGAGAAGGAATCGTGGTCGCAACCCCGACGCGCCCCGCTTCCTCCTTGATCCGTCGTCTCAAGAGGCTATTTGCGGCAACACCGCCGCCCAGGATAATGTTATTGGCCTTCTCCTTTTCAACTGCTGAGATTGTCTTTTCCACCAAGCTGCCAACCACGGCGTCCTGGTATCCGGCTGCGATGTCCTGAATCAAGGAAAGATCTCCTTCGGATTTCTCGATCCTTCCGGAAAACCGTTGGCTCAGGGCCGTTTTTATTCCACTAAAGCTGAAGTTGTAATGCTTTGTAGAACGGTAGGGGACAAGGAAGGGAAATCGTTCAGGATTTCCCTTCCTTGCGAGACGGTCAATAATGGGCCCACCGGGGTATCCATATCCCAACAATCTTGCCCCCTTATCCAGGGCTTCGCCTGCCGCGTCATCTATCGTCTGACCCAGGAGGCGATAGTTTCCTTTTTTCTCCATGAAATAAAGGTTTGTGTGCCCGCCTGACACGATCAGGGCCACGGAAGGGAAGTCCACATCTTTATGCTCTATAAAGGCTGCGGAAATATGTCCTTCCAGGTGGTGAATCGGTAGAAGGGGGATCCCGAGGGCGTAAGAAAGCGATTTTGCGATTGAAACACCGACCATGAGGGCCCCGATTAACCCAGGTCCCACCGTGACCGCGATAGCATCGATTTCTCGGAGCGTACAACCTGATTGAATGAGGGCTTCCTGTATCAGAGGATCAACGACCTCAATGTGTCTTCGACTTGCGAGTTCCGGGACAACCCCCCCATATTTTTTGTGGAGGTCAATCTGAGAAGAGATCAGGTCGGCACGAATAATGTGTCCGTCTTCTAAAACCGCAACGGCAGTTTCATCACACGAGGTCTCGATTCCCAGGATGATCAAGGTAAGGAACCTTTGAGTTGTTTGAGGCGTGACTTGACCAGGGCGACTGTTTCAATCTGTTGCTCTGAACCGTTCCCCGCTTCAATCTGCTTGGAAGAGAGCCGAAGAAAGGACTGATATTCCCTACGGGCGCTGCCGAACGCTCCCTTTCGTTCCAGCCATGTTGCATAGTTCAGGTGAAATGTCGGAACAGAGGGCTTTAGGTCAACCGCCTTCTTGTAATGATCTCCCGCCTGGTCGATTGACCCTGTGAAATCATGGGCCATCCCTAAATTGTTGTGCGCCTCAGCGTAATTCGGATCGAGACGAAGGGCCTCTTTGTAGTGGGTGATTGCTTCATTGACTTTTCCCTGGTGCCGAAGTGCCAAGCCTAGGTTGTTGTGCGCCATGACAGCCTGTGAGGGGGCGGCGATCGCTTCTCTGAATAAGCGGGAAGCACGGTTGTACTCTCCCCGACGGTACCATTCCAATCCTTCCAGCAAGGCCTTCTCCCCTTCCTTTTTTTGACGGTCGGAAATGTTTTCTGGGCTGGTATCCTTTATCTGGGAAGATTCTTTTGGGGTGAGAACCTCCCGTTCGGGCATTGTCTTAGAAGGCACAATGACCGGGTTCAGCATTAGAGCACTTTCTTCCTGTCGATAAAAATAGAAACCGGCAGACAGAAAAAGGCCTAAAAGGAGAAACAGAGCGACCCCGTTGACCCATGCAAAACCTGTTGATTTCTTAGAATGATATTCAAGTGAGGAAAGGTGCGGAAGAGGTTCTTCTTTTTCCGCAGCCGCCTTCTTCAGTGCATCATGAATAATACTCACTGAACTTCAACCTCGTATTGAAAAGACGGCAGTAACGATTCAGCTCACCCATCTTTGGCTTCGCGAGACCCATCCCTCGATGACTGCGTTTCTGTGATCCCCAAAGCCTCACGTACAGACATGTACGCTCCGGTTCTCCGCTCCTCGTGCCTTGTCCTAGAGAAAAATCTGGGCAAGCTGAATAGTTACAAACGACAACGAGAGAGGGGGGGATAAAATCGGCGGGGGTGATGCGAAAAAGCCCCGCGGAAGCGAGGCTTTTTCCCGGATGATCAATCATTGTTGGTTCAAACTTCCGCCATCGCCTCTTCTTCAATAAAGGAGGGAAGATCATCTTTCAGAATGGCCTTAACGCGTGTTTTTTCCTTAAACCGTCCTTTGATAATCTCTTCTGAGAGCGGGTCCTCAATATTTTTCTGGATGCAACGCCGCATCGGACGTGCACCATAAAGCGGTTCATATCCGGTCTTCACCAACCATTGTTTGAGCTCATCAGTCACCTGGAGTTCGATCCCTTTTTCAATCAGACGAACATTTAATTCATCCAGCAGAATCTCGACGATCTTGCCCAGATGCTTCTCCTCCAAAGAGTGGAAGACAACCGTGTCATCAATACGGTTCAAGAACTCGGGGTTGAAGGCTTTTTTAAGCTCTGTATGGATGGCATCCCTCATCTTTTCATGGAGATCGATTTCAGCGCGTTGAAAGCCAAGCATTCCGGCCTTATCGGCCATTCGGGTTCCCAGGTTTGAGGTCATAATCAGGACGGTATTTTTAAAGTCGACCTTCCTTCCAAGACTATCCGTGAGAAAACCATCATCCAGGACTTGTAGGAGGATGTTGAACATATCCGGATGGGCCTTTTCTATCTCATCAAATAAAACAACAGAATAGGGGCGTCTCCTGACCTTCTCAGTCAGTTGTCCTCCTTCTTCGTACCCGACATATCCGGGAGGGGCACCCACCAGCCTTGAACTGGAGAACTTCTCCATATACTCAGACATATCGATGCGAATTAAGGCCTCATCGGTATCAAATAGAAACTCAGCCAGGGCGCGTGCCAACTCTGTCTTGCCGACGCCGGTCGGACCAAGGAAGATGAAAGAACCAATGGGCCGACGATCCCCTTTGAGCCCGGCGCGGGACCTTCTGATCGCCCGGGCAATCGCCGATACGGCCTCATCCTGCCCGATAATCCTCTGGTGAAGCACTTCTTCCATCCGCATCAGTTTCCTGGTTTCCTCTTCCTCCATTCGGAAGAGGGGGACGCCAGTCATCTTCGAGACGACGTAGGCGATTTCTTCACGGTCAATATTGGGACGGTTTTTCTCTTTATCCTTGATCCATTCCTGCTTTGTTTCTTCAAGCAGTTTTTTGATCCGTTCTTCTTCTTCGCGAAGCTTCACGGCCTCTTCAAAATTTTGAAGTCGTATGGCCAGATCTTTGTCGTGCGCGATCTTTTTAATTTCTTTTTCCAAAGCGCGAAGGGGCTCAGGACGAGAGTAGGTCATTAATTTTGCCCTGGAACCTGCCTCATCGATAACATCAATTGCCTTGTCTGGAAGAAAACGGTCGGAAATATACCGGTCGGAAAGGCGTACTGCTTCATCTACAGCATCATCCGTAATTTTTACCCCATGGTGTTCTTCGTAACGGTCTTTCAATCCATTAATGATCTGGACCGTTTCGTCAGAGGTCGGTGGTTGAACAAAGATGGCCTGAAAGCGCCGCTTCAGGGCCGCATCCTTTTCAATATGTTTCCGGTACTCATCAAGGGTTGTCGCTCCAATACACTGCATCTCTCCACGAGAAAGGGCCGGTTTCAGCATATTGGAAGCGTCGATACTCCCCTCGGCAGCCCCGGCACCAACCAGGGTATGAAGCTCGTCAATGAAAATAATGATATTGCCCGCCGTAAGAATTTCTTTCATGACCACCTTGAGACGCTCTTCAAACTGTCCCCTGTATTTTGTGCCGGCAACAAGCGAACCCAGATCCAGGGCAATCACTCGACGGTTAAAGAGGTTTTCAGGGACATCCATTGAAGTAATCTTTTGTGCAAGTCCTTCGACGATCGCTGTCTTTCCGACGCCAGACTCTCCGATTAGAACAGGATTATTCTTTGTTCGACGGCTTAAAATTTGAAGAACACGCTCTATTTCATCATGGCGACCAATGACGGGGTCGAGTGCGCCCTCACTTGCCAGTTGGGTCAGGTCACGTCCGAACTCATCCAAAGCAGGCGTACTGCTCTTTTTCTCTTTTTCACGTGGGGTTGTTTTTCTCAGCAGGTTGATGGTGAGTTGCCGCGCTGTCAGCAGATTGCCTCCCAGACTCCGGACAATCTTTCCGCCGATCCCCTCTTCTTCTCGCAACAAGCCGAGCAAGAGATGTTCGCTTCCGATGTAATTATGTCCGAGAAGCTTCGCCTCTTCGACGGCGTATTCGATCACCTTTTTGACCCGGGGGGTAAAAGGGATCTCTCCGAAGGTCATGGTGTTGCTTCCGCTTGGGAGATTTCGCTCGACTTCCAGACGGATCTGTTCGGTTGAAAGGCCCATCTTTTTCACAACAGCAAGGGCGATACCATCTCCCTCCCTCAGAAGTGCCAGGACAATATGTTCCGTCCCCAAGTAATCATTTTGGTGGCGTTCAGCTTCTTCGCGGGCGAGAATGATAATTTTTCTCCCTCTATCTGTAAATTTCTCGAACATCCTTCCTCCTTGAAATCAAGCGAACGGCTCTAAGTCTAACAATTTCGAAGATATAAATAAATTCAGGACATCAACCACTAAAATAAGTTTAGCTAGGCAACAGAAGGTTGTCAAGGTAATTTTAGAAACCCGGGAGTTCCAAGATCTACATGGGGAGTTGATCGTCTTGTTGACAGGGCATCGGAAGATATACTATCTAAGGAACCGAAAGAGAGGATGGTATGTTTCAATTCCAAAAAGCGCTGGGGCAGCTTGAACAAAAACACCTCTTCCGTGAGTTGATCCCCTTCGATTCTGAACCCTCAACTGTTGCCCAGAAGAATGGAAAGACGCTCCTTCTTTTTTGCACCAACAATTACCTCGGGCTGGCAAACCATCCGACACTTAAATCCGCTGCGGTTTCGGCCATTCAAAACTGGGGTGTTGGCGCGGGGGCCTCCAGGCTGATCTCGGGACATTTACGTCTTAATGATCGTTTGGAATCCGTCGTGGCGAGATTCAAATCGACTGAAGCGGCCCTTGTCTTCAGCTCAGGATATATGACCAATATCGGTGCGATCGGAACCATTGTGCAGAGAGAGGATTTGATCCTGGCGGACCGACTGAACCATGCCAGCCTGGTTGCAGGCTGCCGCCTCTCGGAAGGAAGGTTCCGTATCTACCCTCACAAAGACATGACGAAGTTGAGGAAGCTTCTTTCAGATCGTAAAGTGGGTCAGGATGTCCTGATCGTCACGGACGGTGTTTTTAGCATGGATGGAGACATTACTCCTCTACCTGAGATCCTTAAACTCGCGGAAGAGTATGATGCGTCTATCTACCTGGATGATGCACACGCGACTGGTGTGATTGGAGCGCACGGCGGTGGGACATGCGATCATTACCAACTGTCAAGCTCCCGCATCATCCAGATGGGGACCTTCAGTAAGGCCTTCGGCGGATTTGGAGGATTCATCGCCGGAACGAGCACACTAAAACAATATCTGATCAACAAGGCCCCCTCTTTTATATACACGACGGCCCTCCCTCCAAGCGTATTGGCAACGGCCCTGGCTGCATTTGAACTGATCGAAGCAGAAGCATCTTTAAGAGAGCGCCTCTGGAAAAACAGGGCATATTTCTGTCATAAGGCTGTCCAGCTCGGCTTTGATACCCTAGGGAGTGAGACCCCGATTGTTCCGCTTCGTATAGGAAGTAGCGAAAAGGCCATCAATTTCTCGAAAAAACTGCTTGAAGAAGGGATTTATATCCCTTCAATCCGCCCACCCACGGTCCCTGAGGGAACAAGTCGCCTTCGCGTCACACTGACGGCCAGCCATACGGAAAGCCAAATCGATTTTCTATTGTCCCGATTGGAAAAGGTCGGAAAAGATCTGCGCGTGATATAAGGATGACGGTATCAGGTCCTCATAAGAAGATTGTCTTGATTACCGGTGCCTCTGGTGGCCTGGGCCAGGCCCTCTCCCGCGCTTTTTCAACAGGTGAATACCGTGTTGGAGTACATGTAAATCGGGGCACCGAAATTGGGAAGGAGATTGTCGAGACCTTGAACGCCAAGGGAGCTGCGGCGGCCCTTTTCCCTGCTGACCTCCGTCATTCCGGATCGGTCCGGCTCATGTTTGACACCCTACTAGAAAAGTGGGGCCGGATTGACCTCCTGATCAATAACGCCGCGATCAGGAAGGATCGTCTTTTTATCCGAATGTGTCAGGCCGACTGGGACGATGTCATCGACCTCAATCTGTCAGGAGCTTTTTACTGTATGCGCGAAGCCGGTCTCGCCATGTCTCGACAGGGCGGAGGACATATTATTAACATTGCGTCGCGGGCGGCCGTAACCGGGCGCGTTGGGCAGTCCGCTTACACTGCGTCCAAAAGGGGACTGATCACATTGGGACAGACGGCTGCGAGAGAATGGGGGGGCGATTCCATTCAGGTCAACACCGTCCTTCCAGGTTTTTTGGCCACACCGATGACAGCCGGGCTGCCGGAAGAAAAGAGAGCACATCTGAGACAGGAGAACCTCCTGCCCCGCCCTGCGACAACCCGGGAGATCTCTGAGTTTATCCTTGCCCTTTCGAAAATGATGCATGTTTCAGGACAAACCTTTAATTTGGACAGTCGAATCCTATGAAGAGAATTAATCGTCTGCCGCCCATATCGGGGTTGTCTCTGAAAAGGTGGCAGAAAATAGACCGGGGGATTTTTGTTACCGGAACAGATACCGGCGTCGGGAAAACAGTCATTGCCGGGGCCATCGCACGAATTCTTTCGTCAGAGGGGATTGATGTCGGTGTTATGAAACCGTTTGAATCAGGATGCCGTCAGTCCGGAGAAAGCCTCATTCCAAGAGACGCGGCCTATCTCAAGCGGGCCGCCCGTTCAGACGACCCACTGCAATTGATTACCCCCTACCCCTTTAAGGAGCCCCTCGCGCCCTATGCGGCAGCAATGCGAACAAAAAAAAAGATCGACTTTGCCAGGGTTCTCAAAGCGTTCCATCAGTTGAAGGAGAGACATTCCTTCCTGATCGTTGAAGGCGTCGGGGGATTAATGGTTCCCTTGACGGCCGAGAAAGACTTGCTTGACCTCATCCTTCTCCTCAAGCTGCCTGTCCTGTTGGTTGCGCGAAGCGGATTGGGAACGCTCAATCATACCCTCTTAACCCTGGGATGTGGTAGGAAACGAGGTGTTTCTTTCGCCGGGGTCATTCTCAATCGCACTGCTCCCAAAAAAGGCCTCTCAGAGAAGAGCAACTTTGAAATATTGGAAGAGAGGACCGATATCCCTATTATCGGACCCCTTCCTTATTTTGAGAAAAAGGGGAGCATTGAAAAAAACATAGAGTATTCCCGGAAGGCGCTAGGCCGGAATCCCCTCTTCGGGGACATGCTTGCCCATTGGAAGGACACCCTCCGTCAACCAAGTAGATGAACCAGGTCAACTGCGCGCGTGGCGATGAAGTTACGATTTCTTTAGCAAGGTCATGGCCTGATTTACATTTGAGCGGACATCTCCGGAGATTGCGGAGACGACGGCAACGCCATCCGCACCCGCCGCCATGATATTGGAAATATGTGATAAGCAGACGCCCCCAATCGCGAAGATCGGGAGATGGACCTTCTTGCGGACTTCGGCGATCATGGTGATCCCGAGCGGAGACGTTGAAGACCGTTTTGTTTGGGTTTCAAAGATCGGTCCAATCCCGATATAGTCGGCGCCATCCGATTCAGCCTGTATCGCTTCTGTCCAGTGGTGCGTGGAAATCCCGATTATTGCTTCTTTCCCCAGAATTTTTCGAGCAAGCCATACGGGAAAATCGTCTTGACCGAGGTGAACCCCGTCTGCCTTGACAGCCAGGGCAAGATCGATTTCGTCATTGATGATGAGGGTGGCACCGTGGCGGGCTGTTATTTCCCGGAGCCTTTTTGCCGTCTCATACATTTGGCGCCTGACCTCGTTTTTTTCACGGTACTGGATCAGGCGAACCCCTTCATCGAGTGTCGCTTCAATCACATCAAAAAGCGATCGTTTGTCTGGACAATCAGAAAGAAGAGGGTCTGTAATCAGATATAACGGAGAAAGAGGCATGGTTTAGGGAGCAGATGACTCTGAAAGAAGGTGATCCAAAAAGCTTGTTGAATATCGCCCTTTTACAAATCCGGGATCTTCAAAGATCCGTTTGTGAAGCGGCAGTGTGGTTTGAACGCCTTCAATGACAAATTCGTTCAGTGCGCTTTTCATTCTGGCAATTGCCTCTTCACGGGTTCCGGCGTGGACGATGAGCTTTGCAATCAGTGAGTCATAATAGGGCGGAATCACTCCCCCGATGTAACAGGCGGAATCCACCCGGATCCCGGGGCCTCCCGGGAGGTGAAAAGCTGTAATTGTCCCTGGAGAGGGGGTAAATTTATCAGGTGATTCAGCGTTGATGCGGCACTCGATGCTGTGTCCCTGGAGGCGGACCTGACTCTGTTTTAATGCCAGCGGTTTGCCGGAGGCAATCTTGATCTGTTCCTTGACCAGATCAATACCGCTTACCATCTCACTGATGGGGTGTTCGACCTGAATTCGGGTATTCATTTCGATAAAATAAAAGTGATGGTCCTTATCCAGGAGAAACTCGACGGTTCCAGCGTTAACATAATTTGCGGCGCTGACTGCACCTGACGCCGCCCGACCGAGTTCCCTGCGGAGCCGATCATCCACGACGGGGGAGGGGGATTCTTCGACCAATTTCTGATGCCGTCTTTGAACCGAACAATCCCTTTCTCCCAGATAAATCATCTTCCCCTTATCGTCGGCCAAGACCTGCACCTCAATATGCCGTGGATCGACAAAAAACTTCTCAATATAAACGCTGTCGTCGCCAAAAGCGGCCTTCGCTTCCAACTGGGCGGTTTGAATCGACTTGGAAAGTTCATCTTCCTTATGGACAACACGCATTCCCCGACCGCCACCACCGGAAACGGCCTTCACAATAACCGGATAACCGATTTTCCGGGCAATATCGATCGCATATTTTTCATCGCGAACCGTTCCCTCGCTCCCAGGGATAATTGGGACACCCTGCTTCATCATCACTTCACGGGCTTTGGCCTTGTTTCCCATCAGGCTGATGCATTCCGCAGGTGGACCGATGAACTTGATGCCGGCCGATTCGCAGACTTCTGCAAAGTGACTGTTTTCTGCCAGGAATCCATAACCTGGATGGATTGCTTCTGCACCTGTAACTTCTGCAGCGCTTAAAATATTTGGGATATTTCGATAAGATTGGGCGGCATCTGCCGGGCCGACACAGATACTTTCATCTGCGAAGCGAACATGAAGTGACGCGGCATCGGGATCTGAATGGATGGCAACTGTACGCACACCCATCTCCCGGCACGCACGAATGATACGGAGTGCGATCTCTCCCCGGTTCGCGATCAAGACTTTTTTAAACATTTATATCTACCGTCGTCTGGTCTGATTTCTTATGAAAATATACAATGGTCGGTGGGAGTAATAGAGGGTGAACGGCCTGTCTTGCTATGGTCCTGGTTTCTCCAGTAATCTCCTACGCTGGATCGATTTTATAGAGGGCCTCACCGTATTCTACAGATGCTCCGTCTTCCACCAGGATTGCGACCACTTTCCCGTCGACATCTGCCTCAATCTCATTCATCAGCTTCATCGCCTCAACGATACAGAGGGTTTGACCCTTCTTTACGCGATCATCAATTGCTACGTAGGGATTGGCATCGGGAGAAGCGGCTTTATAAAAAGTACCCACAATCGGGGAGGTAATGAAGGTGAAGTTTTGCCCTTCTCCCTCTTCTTTGGCCTGGACGGGCGCTTCTTGTGCTGGCCCAGACAGCAATGGGGCGATCTGTTCCGCGGTAACCGGGGCATCCTTCCGGACACGAATTCGCCTTCCGGATTCCTCCACCTCTATTTCGGTGAGGGCCGTTTCGTTCAACAATTCGATCAAGTCTTTTATTTCTTTTAGATCCATGGTCAGGTTCTCTGTTTGCTTCCCCGTTTGTAACGTTACTCTATTTTACACGTTCAATATAGTTTCCCGTCCGCGTATCGACTTTAACGATGGTTCCTTCCTCCATAAACAAGGGAACCTTCACCGTGCCGCCTGATTCCAGTTTCGCAAGTTTTGTTCCGCCCGTTGCGGTATCACCACGTACGCCGGGATCTGTCTCGATAATCTTGAGCTCGACAAAGACCGGAAGCTCAACCCCTAAGGGCTGCCCACGAAAAAACAAGATCTTGGCAACCATGTTTTCTTTGAGGAAATCCTTTGAGGACCCAAGCTGAGCGGAAAGGAGGAAAAGCTGCTCATACGTACCGGTATCCATGAAATGGTATTCATCTTCCTGCTGGTACAAAAACTGCATTTCTCGCTCAATAAGATCGGGTGCGTTAAACTTTTCTCCAGGCCGAAAGGTTTTTTCTAGAAGATTTCCCGTCTTCAGATTTTTTAACTTCGTCCGAACGAAAGCCCCTCCTTTTCCTGGTTTCACATGCTGAGACTCAACGATCACATAAGGGTCACCTTCGAGTTCCAGTTTCAACCCTCCTCTAAAATCACTTGTCCCGATCACATGGCCTCCCTTATCCCTCGGCTTTGGTTCGAAGGGAACAGGGGTTTTCGCCGCCCTGTACATGCCCAATCGCGCCCAGAAGACCGAGAAGGTAGCTTTGAGAACCAAAGCCTGTGATCTGGCCCACGGCGATATCGGCAATGAATGAGGATCGTCGGAAATCTTCCCGACCCTGTATATTGGATAAATGAACCTCTACGGTTGGAATATCGACTGATAGAATTGCATCCCGAATGGCAATACTGGTATGGGTATAGGCCGCCGGGTTGATAACAATGGCATCAAATTTTCCAGCGGCGTCCTGAATGTGATCAACCAGGGTCCCCTCCGAATTCGATTGACGCGTTTCGAGCGCGACCCCCTGTGCTTTGGCCAGAGACATCAACTGTTTGTCGATCTCCTGAAGGGAGGTCAGGCCATATCGTTCGGTTTCCCGCTTACCCAGTAAATTCAAGTTTGGCCCATGCAATACCAGGATTCGGACCACGGCTACAACTCCTTCTCGATCGCGGCCGCAGCAAGGGTTAAATGGAAACGACCTTTCCCAATTCCTTTTTTAGAGTCCAGCCCCATGATCAAAAAATAGTCCGGATTGATCTTCCTGGCGATCACGGCTGTTGTCTCATTGAGGAGGCTCATCTCGTCAGGGGGATCAAGGTTGATGGAAGACCCGGCTTTTTCAGCAGTATTCCAGAGAGGACTGTATTCAGCAACAAACACGGCCATGTCGATATCCGAATCGATGGTATACTCTTCGACAATAATTCCATCCATGTCTGCGAGTGCAACCCCTAAGAGGCCGTCGAGGCCCTCTGAAATCCCCTTCAGGTGTTCACTAAAACTCATTGTCGCATCCTTTCATAACGATTCATCTTGCCCCTCTTCATCCATGAAGGCATTGCTGAGGTTCCACGCCCCGCCCACTTGCCCTGAAGAAAACCAGGAAGCCTGAAAAATTATATCCTCTTGCGATTTCTCTTAATGGCATCCAACCATGATTGTAAGTGTTCAGTTTGATCCTTTTCAGGAGACTTTCCTTCCAATTCCATTGTCAAATCAGCAGAGGGGGCCGCTTCTTCAGGCAACAGGCTCAGTGCTCTTTCGAGCCCATCCCTGCTCTGCTGATCTGTTGGATCGCGTTCAAGGCATTCTTTGTAAATATCCGCCGCTTCTTGATAACACCCCTGATCGATATATAAAGCCGCCAGAGAATTTGTTGCAGGCGTCTCTTGTCCGTCGGTTTCCGGAAGCGGTTCTAATATGGGAGCAGAGCTATCCGGCGGGGTTTCAATCTGCGCGATATCGTCTTGCAGGATAGGGTCCTGTTCCCATTCTTCTTCCAAGTCAAAACTGTTTTCATCCTCTGATTCCTCAGCTTTTTCCGGCGATGCGATGCTGGTCTCGTCCAAATCCGATTCAATGGAGAGGGACGCCACCCTATCAGCTTCGGCATCTGCTGTACCGGAGGGTATTCCGTCCTCGACGGTACTGAATGGCGCATCAGGAGTCGCCAGCGAGGAAGTCATTTCAAGTTCAAATGTGTTTTCATCTGCCGATATCGGTTCAGGTTCTTCGGAAATAACGGCAGAAGGGATTTCTTCCTCAAGGGCCTCAAGAAGTGTTTTTGACTCCTTGTCGGAAGGATCAACGGACAGGATCTGCCTGTAAGCTTCGACGGCGCGATGCGGTTCTCCTTCTTCCTGATAAATGACCGCCAGCTTCTTGTGTGCAAGAATATTTTCCGGATTGATTTCGATGACATGCTCAAACTGTAATTTTGCCTCAAACGTCAGGTTTTTCCTTAGATAGATCTTCCCAAGCATAATACGGGCGGCCACATAAGTAGGATGCTTTTCAATCCCGTCATTCAGGACATGGACCGCTTCATCTGTCATATCGTTATTTAAGTATTCTTCGGCCAAAGGAACAAAAAGCCTGGAATTCGGGTTCTCGGCAATCTTATCCATCAGCTTGATAATTTCAGGGGAGAGCGCTTTATCAGCCATAATATAACCGCTTTATTTCGGTCTTTTCGAGAATGATTCAAAACATGAAATGATCGACAAAAATCATAGCAAATCAGGTAGAAAAGTCAAGTGAAACCCAAGATCGGTCTTTTTGAACGAACGAAGATATGTGGGAACTTAATACGGTGTCCGCTTAGCACATCATCCTCTCCCCGAAATACTCCTGGAGAGGTGAATGACAACAAGGGCATAATTTACAGAGAAATTATACCGTGTAATGGTCCTAAAATTGTTAAAAAGGGCCAGCAGCGACTTTTTCCCTTTCTGGGGCTCATAATAGGCAAACGAGACTTCTGCGTCCTCCGGCACGGGTTCAGAAAACCGGATTCCCATCTTTTTTGCCTTTGCAGCCGGCAAGGTCTTCCTAACACCCCTCCGGACCAGGGCCCGAACTTCTTTTGAATCACCCTCGATCCTCACGGGGAGGTGGGTCCTCTCATTCCTTCTCCAGCCAAATTTCTTTAAATAGTTTGCCACACTCGCGAAGATGTCCCCCTTTGAATCCCACAAATCCCGCTTTCCGTCTCCATCAAAATCAACAGCATATTGCCGGAAGCTCGAGGGGATAAATTGCGGAACACCAAACGCGCCGGCATAGGAACTCTTCACCGAAAATGGATCAATCCCCTCTTCCCTGCAAAGGAGAAGGAAGGCAATCAGTTCGCCCCGGTAGAAAGTCTCTCTTCGTGTATAAAGGGCGTAAGCGGTATTCAAGATATCAAAGGCTCGGTATCGTTCGATCCCCGGTTGGCCGAATTTTGTCTCAATCCCAAGAATACTTGAGACAACCTCCTTTTCCACCTGAAATTTCTCTTCAACGGCCTGTAAGAGCGGACCATTCTTTTCGAGGTAAGTCTGCCCCTTTAAAATCAGGGGGTCATTGATGAAACGGCCCTGATATTTATAATAGGGAAGCCGTTCTGCGGGACGTTTGAATTTTTGAATAATGTCGTGTTGAAAAACAACCTTCTTAAAAACCGAATTCAAGTCAGCCGGGTCAAACCGGTGCTTTCGCGCAAGCTCGCTCAACAGTGCTTTATATTTCGGATCTTGTAGGGGGACAGACCGGGACCGGCCACCCGTTGCGGCAAAAACAGAGGCCGTTGGCCAGGGACCCAATGAAAGTGCCCCGAGAACGCCAGCAAATCGAGGAAAAAAAAGTTTGAGAAACATCCTCCGGTCTTCCAAAAAACCACACTCCTCTAAGGGGATCTTAAAAAGACCGACACACATCCTCCTTGCCACGATTGTCAGCTCTGGATACGGCAAGCGGATAACCGAACAACCTTAGAGGAAGCTCCTCTTTTTGTCAATGATGCTGCCGGGGTCGGTGTAAGCAATTCCTTAAGGTGTTTATAAAACACCTATCCCTTTACCTCAATGGCACAAAAATTCATTGCTGCTTATGGTTTAAGATGGATGGATGAATGAAAGGAGAGACATACCTGATGTAATACTCTCTTGAGAGGGCTCTTGCCCGGGACAAAGCTTCAGGATCAAGCTTTTTCCCTGCCAGATCTCTAACAACTTCAGCTTGTGTTTGCCCTTGAGCAGCTGCAATATCCAGCCAGAGATACGCCTTCTTATCATCCTGCTGGACGCCTTTTCCCAGAAAGTACAATAAACCCAAACCAAGCTGTCCATCAGAACTCCCTTGCTCCGCAGCTCTGCGATACCACTTGGCAGCCTCCGCTGCATTCTGGGAGACGCCTTGACCATGAAAATACAATACACCCAAACCAAACTGAGCATCAGGGTTTCCCTTTTCCGCCGCCTTTCGATACCACTTGGCAGCCTGACTCAGATCCTGAGAAATGCCATCACCCTTGAAGTACATCAACCCAAGGCGATATTGTGCATCGGCATCTCCATTTTCTGCCTCTTGAAATTGTTTAGAAAGGGGATCACCTTTGGTTTCAAGCAGTACCGCGCAGGAAAAAAGCGAAGCAAGCGAAATTAATAAAATAAACAAGACTTGGTTTCTCATGAATGTTCCATCCTGAAGGAAGAAGGCCCTACTTCCCCTTGATCCGGATCACCAAAAAAATGCCGAGTGTAGAGATATGGAAATTGATGATCGTCTGAAATGACTGCTGTTTTTCCCCAGTCCCGGAAAAGTATTCGGGGAATCCCGCGTATAAGACGAGCTGAGAAGAAACAGCGATAAAAAAACAGGCGATCCCCCAGGGCTGCAAGGTCCAGAGACCCACTGCGGTAACAGCAAAGAACAAGGCAAACACATTGTTCGCCAGTAACCAGTATACCGTCATCTCCTCTAACTTTATATCCCCAAGCCCGAGCAGGTTAGCAAAATGAAGCCCGGCAAAAACCATGAAGGCGGAAGCGAGAATCTTCAAATAGATTGCCATGACAGGTTTTTCACCCGCATTTAAAATCGATATCAGTTTTTCCAAAAAAGCCTCACTGTTTGGGCCGGCCACCAATCGTAAATCGTTATGAGATTCACACCAAAATAACCTGCAACAACTCTCTGAGTCAAACGAAAGCGGACATCTCTCTATTCTAAATGTGGACTCTTCTACTTACTTTTAACGGATTTTTTTTTAAAGAGCCCCCCTCCCGGCAGCTCGTTTTTTTTCTGCCTCTGCAGGGCAGAGATTGAAGAGAGGACACGCTAAGCAGTGGGGGTTCCGTGCAGTGCAGACATGTCGTCCATGGAGGAGGATCCGGTGCGCCCCGGATGTCCATTTTTCCTTTGGCAAAAGCCGGCCCAAGTCGATCTCAATTTGATCGGGATGGTTTGATTGTGTCAGTTTGAGCCGGTTTGCTACGCGGCGGACATGCGTATCGACAACGAGGGCCGGCTTTCCAAACACGCTTCCCAAAACAACATTCGCCGTTTTTCGTCCGACGCCGGGAAGGGTAAGCAGTGCTTCCATGGTACCCGGCACCTGACCCTTGAACCGATAAACAACCGCCCTTGCACACCCGACAATGTTCTTCGCCTTGTTTTTATAAAATCCGGTTGACCGGATGACCGCTTCCAGATCTGCGAGTCCGGCTTTCGAAAAATCGTCCGGAGTCGAATAGCGTTGAAAGAGGGAGGGCGTCACCCGATTCACACGCGCGTCTGTGCATTGGGCGGAAAGGATGGTTGCCACCAAAAGTTGAAACGGGGTTTTATGATGCAGTGCGGTCTCGGGCTCGGGGATGGCCTTTTCGAGGCGTTGAATGATTTCTAATGGCCGGGGCAATTTTCTCGAAACTTGTCTTTCCTGGTCCATTTTTTGTAGCTATTCGGGAAGTTTCAGGCCATCCGGTCCACTGTTGGGAGATTCGACTGGAGCCGGCTGCATCTTAAAGAAAATTTTCATTTGCGTTGCCAGAAAATCTCTCGCAGTTTGTTCGCGGAGATTCAGACGATATTCGTTGATGATCTTGATCGAGTTCTCATACCATTCCTTCCAGCAGACATCACAAACCTTCGCTTTCAGTTCCTCTCCGACTTTCCCGCCATAAGGCGTCCCTTCAATTTCTTCCCGTGTCTGCAGACATCGCATACATTTGACTTCGGCCATACCATTACCCTCCTTACCCCTTGAAAAACAAAACGTTCAACCCTCCGCTCCGACGAGGGGCCTCCCCAAGGTTGTAATATAAACAATGATCTTCTCTAGAGACAAACCGAGAAGTGCATTGACTTCATCGTCGTAAAATCCACCAATGCCGCTAACCCCCAGTTGAAGTTGGATTGCCGCAAGATTCATCCGTTCTCCGATATGCCCGGCGTCAAGGTGCAGGTAACGATAGGCCCGGTCACCATGGCGCTCAAGGGCTTTCCCGAGGTGAGCTGTATGAATAACCAAGGCGGCCGCGTCTTTCGCCAGGTTTTGTCCCAGGCAGAAATGCCACGTCAGTTTTCGGTAGTCCCCCTGAATCATTAGCCTGAATGTCCGCTCCAAAGGGACATAATGGTAAATCCCTTCCTTGAACCCGACCACCTTTTGAATCACCAGATAGGTTTCAATCAGCGATGGATCGAAAAGAGGGCGTGGGTTCACTTTTAGGGGAAGATAGCCATACTCCAAAATAGAGGCCAACTCCTCCTTCAGGAGTGCCTCTCCGGAAAAAACCCGTGTCGAGCGACGAAGTAGAATTGTATGCCCCACGCCGCCTTTCCAATCGATCGGGAAGCTTGGCATGGGGGTGGATTCATTTCCAGTCCACCGCTTTTCCAAAAGATCAATATTCTCTGTTGAGAGCGTCTTCTTGACTGTGACCCTTTCCGCTTCCAAAACAAGACCCTCTTCTTCCATCTCCTTTTCAGGCGGCTTTTGCTCATTTTTCACAGGCACAATGGATGAAGTCCGATGAAGACGGTGTAAAAGTGCCGGCATCTTCTCTTCCGTTTGTTTATTTTGAGATTTCACCGTCGGGGTCGACCTGATCTGCTCGGGATGTAGGTTTTTGCCCTGAGGCAAGGCAATGACCATCAAAACCCCTTCATCGGCTTCGTCCAGGAAGAGGAGGTGGTTTAAGAAAGAGTCGATAAATCCCCCGATTGGATAGGGGACAAAACCCTCTTCAGGAGCATAGGCGACCACGTTTCCGAGAACATGGCCGGTATCCAGAAGAATCCGCCGATAAGCCCGTTCATGGTACCTCCAGACACTCCGTTGGTAAACCGCGGTCATAATCATGAGGAGGTTTGATTGGCCAACAGCTTCATGGCCGAGACAGTATTGTCCGATCTTATCCCAGAAATCCCCTTCCCAAACGGGCAAGAGAGAATGATCCTTTACCTGAAAATTATAGATCCCATCATTCACTTTTGGCATATTCCGGATTGCAAGATATATCTCGGTTGGATATAGGCCGCCAGCCGTCGGGGCCGCCCTCAGAATCACCGATTGTCCGTGGGGATATTGTAGGACGCCAGTCACACCGTTTGTAAAGTATAGGAGCCTGGAAACCGGCCCTAATCCAATCGCGTACTCTGCCTCTTTTACAGGAGCCATTGGTTCCCCCGTGAAAGGATTGTTCTTGAAAGGGAGATAGGGCATGAGGTTAATTTTATTGTCACTGTGATAGGATTTGAAATGGGAAGGCGTACTTGCCCAGTCAAGCGGTCTTTGATGCTTTTCCATCTCCGCCTCATTATATTTTGTTTCCTGATGGTAGATTTCAGAAATTGACTTCTTTTCCATCGTTTCAGTCCTTCCGCTTTTCTTCGAGATCTGAGGAGAGCTTAATCAATAAGAGATAGCATGTCAATGAACTCGAAGTCAGACAAGAGCCGGAAGGACCGGTGTGCCCGACGACTCTAAAAGGACGAAAGAGCACTTACTCCAAGGAGGCGTTTTTGGGGGAGGCATCAGAAACGGAATGAAAGAGAACGGACCGGACCGCCTTGTCCTTAGGGGAGGGCCTTGAGCTTGAACTCAGAATCATTACAGGAAGCTCTGATTAAGTTTGGATTGAATTTTTCAGAAAATAAAATGTTTCGATTCAAGGCACAAATCGCAGAGAACAGCCCGCTATTTGGAAGAACCACGCCCCATAGAGGCGGGGATTCTTCGACCCGAGATGAAAATTTATCTTTATTCGCTCGCTAGCTTCGTGCGCTCACGATGTGTGTTCAAGATTTGCAACACAGAAGCTGGGCATTTTAGCCCTGAAAACAATTCATGGCTTATTCAGAGCTTCCTACAACGTCAGCTTCCCTTCTTGTGATGCAATGATGTCTGATACGCGAAGCCTTCGCCGGATCTCTTCCACGGCGGAAGCAAAATCGCTAAACACGGCTTTATTGATCCAAAGATCGGACGGACCCTTCGGGTCTGAATTCGCATCAGCCACGATATAGCCTCCCTCCGCCTTTTCAAGGAGAATTTTGTCTGTCATAGCAACACCCGTAGTTCACAATGATTCACACCCACATCACTACCATAAGGTAATAGCGCCGTCAAGTCCAGCGATTGACAAGCTTGGACTCCAACCGCTATACTTCGCGTTTATATCCTTGGAGCCCGCAAGTACAAGTATGATCCAAAGCATGACCGGTTTCGGAAGGGTGGAAGGGCGGGCTAAAGATCATTCTTTCGTCGTGGTACTTCGATCGGTAAACCATCGTTACTGTGATGTCGTTGTTCGCCTCCCGAAGCAGTTCATGATCCTTGAAGACAGACTTAAAAAGAAAGTCCAAGGCGCATTTTCAAGGGGACATATTGAACTTTCCGTCAACACCTATGGGCCGCCAGAACCGGAAAAACGATTAAAGCTTGATCTTGAATCAGCCGAAACCCATTATCGCATTCTAAAAAAGATGAAGCGGGAGCTTCGTCTCCCAGGCGAAATAGATATCGGTCTGCTGAGCCGTTTTAAGGAAGTCGTTGCTGTCGTCGAGCCCACAGAAAAAATTGGACCCCTGGCCCGGGCGATTGAAAAAGCGCTGAGCCGTGCCATTGCAGCGCTTGAAAAGATGCGCAAGGCCGAAGGGAAGGCCCTTGAAAAAGAATTTTCAGACCGCCTCCGTTCTTGCTCCAGAGTACTCTCGCTGATTGAAAACCGCGAGAAAGCCGTGGTCTCTTCATATCACCAGAGATTAAAAAAGCGTGCTTCCGAACTTTCTGCCGGCATCCCGGTCGATCCGGTTCGGCTGAGCCAGGAAGTCGCTATTTACGCGGAACGGTGCGATATCAGCGAGGAACGGTCCCGACTGAAGACCCATTTTCTTGAGTTTCGTAAGATGCTGCGTAAAAAGGGAGCCGTCGGCCGTGCACTGGATTTTCTGATTCAAGAGATGAATCGTGAAGTGAATACAATCGGCTCAAAGGCAAACGATGCAAGCATCTCCCTCAACGTCGTTGCCTTGAAAGGGGAGCTGGAAAAGATGCGCGAGCAGGTTCAAAATATCGAATAAGTTGTAAGGATAACTCACCCGTCATTTCCGCCATGGCGACGCTGGGTTTTATCTCTTTCGGAAGACGAGGGGACTTGGAACATATAGAAAGAAAGGGCATCCTCTATGTCGTCTCAGCGCCTTCCGGGGCGGGTAAGACCACCTTGTGCAGAGATGTTGCCAGGAGAGTCAAAAACCTCCAATACTCAATATCCCATACAACACGCCAACCAAGGCCGGGTGAGGTCCATGGGGTAGATTATTACTTCATTGATGAGGTCACCTTCCAGGACAAGATTGAAAAAAATGATTTTATCGAATCGGCTAAAGTTCACGGGCATTTTTATGGAACGTCGCGAGAATCACTCACGGACCAGATTGACCGAGGGGTTGATATCATTCTCGACATCGATACCCAAGGTGCCATGATCCTTAAGAAACAATATAGTGAAGGGGTCTTTATCTACGTACTTCCCCCATCCTTTGAAGTCCTGAAGCAAAGGCTGGTCGACAGAGGATTGGACTCAAAGGAGGAGGTTTCCAGGCGGCTTCAGAAAGCGCGGGAAGAGATCTGGAATTATCGACAGTATTACTATCTGGTCGTTAATGTGGAATATGATAATGCGCTGAAGGAGCTGGAATCCGTTGTGATTTCCGAGCGGATTAAGATGAGACAAATGAACCTCGCGTGGATCGAGAAAACGTTTATCAAACAGTTAAGCATCAAGCAGGATCAGAGCGGGGACGCATCCTCTTGAATAGAATGGATCATAAAGTTATAAAACCCAGTGATGAATATAAGGAGCCCTATGGAAATCATTGCACTTCCGGTTGAGATTGATAAGAAAACGATAGGTTCAAGGTTTCGCCTCGTCATCGTTGCCGCACAACGGGCCCGGCAACTCATGGAGGGGGACAGACCAACCCTTCATGAGCTTACATATATCAAGGAAACATCGACTGCCATTGAGGAGGTGGTAAGCGGAGGCCTGGATATCCTTCATGGGGAAGAGGCACAAGAAGCGCAGCTTGCAGCCAGGAGGCTTCGCGAAGAGAAGCGCGCCCGTGCGGCCCTGGCGGAACGGGAAGAAGGCCTATCGAGCGAGTTAAAAAAGACTCTGAATATCCAACTCTCGGAAGCGCCGCCCCAGGATTCTCCGAAAACGGATTCCTGAACCGTGATCACGCGTAAAAGAGGGTGCCTGCCGGGTGTATCTTATGAGAGGCGCGATTGCTGAATGGAAAGAAGATCCTCCTCGGGATCACGGGAAGTATCGCGGCCTATAAGGCGATCCATATTCTGAGAAAGCTGCGCGCGGCTGACGCCGAGGTGAACATCGTGCTGACCTCGGCGGCACACCAGTTTGTTTCTCCACTCACCTTGCAAGTCCTTTCCGGTGGCCCGATCTATGCTGATTTATTTGACCCCCGCAGCGAAGTCGTTCATCTTACCCTGGCCCAAGAGGCCGACCTTGTTCTGATCGCCCCGGCCACAGCCAACTTTATCGCAAAAATGGCTTCCGGCCTGGCCGATGATCTCTTATCAAACCTCCTCCTCGCCGTGCATGCTCCGGTCTTTCTCGCGCCGGCAATGGATCTGGGAATGTGGGAACACCCGACGGTCCAGGAAAATATCACACGATTACGTACAAGAGGGATCCAAATCCTGGAGCCTGAAATAGGGCTGCTTGCATCAGGAAAAGAAGGAAAGGGGAGGTTGGCCGATGAATCGCGGATCGTGGATGCCGTGGCGGATCGGCTTTCCCGGCAAGCGGAATCGGAAGGCACGGATCTCAGCCTAGAGGGGGAAGTCATCCTGGTCACGGCAGGCCCGACCCAGGAGCCGATCGATCCCGTTCGATTTATCTCCAATCGTTCTTCCGGAAAAATGGGTTATGCCCTGGCCGATGCCGCACAACGGTGTGGAGGGCGTGTGATCCTGATCAGCGGTCCGACAACGCTCCCCTCACCTCCAGGGGTAGCGTGTCTCTCGGTGAGGACGGCGGAGGAGATGAAGAAAAATGTCGAACATTATTTCGATCAGGCGACCATCGTCATTATGGCGGCCGCGGTCAGCGATTATGCCCCTCAAAACGTCTCTGAAAAAAAGATAAAGAAAACTGCAAGGCAGATATCGATCCCACTACAAAAAACCGACGATATTCTAAAGGGACTTTCCTCTCAGAAAAAGGGGCAGATGCTCGTTGGGTTCGCCGCCGAAACAGAGAACCTGATTCAAAATGCGCAGCTTAAACTGAAGGACAAGGGGCTTGATCTCATCGTTGCAAACGACG